>JBBSNT010000001.1:0-57329 GCA_038260485.1 Aggregatilineales bacterium
AGCACCCGCCTTGATCGTGGCGGTCTATGCTGACCTTAAAGCGACCGTGCGTAAACATCCGCTGATGCTGGTGTGCTTGCTGGCGCTGGGGCTGATCGGTCTGCTGCCTTACGCCTATCTCTATCTGCGGGCGGTGACCGGCGGGGCGTGGGTCTACGGCGAGCCGGGCACGCTGCAAGGCTTAATCGATCAGTTCATGGGGCGCGAGGCAGCACGCTTTATCGGCTTGCCGGGATCACTCGACGCCGTGATCGCCAATATCGACCTCGTCAACAGCGTGATCGTCACCGACTTGACTGTCCCCGGCGTGATCGTCGGGATCGTCGGCTTGATCACGGGGCTGTATTCGATGCGAACTCGCCGCGCGGCGGTCGTGCTGATCCTGAGCGGCGGCGTGGCTTATCTGTTTCATGCCTTCTTCTACAGTGACATTCTTTCGGCGCTGATCCTGTCGGTGACGCTCAGTCTCGCTTTCGGCTGGCTGTTCCTCGCCGATGCGCTGCTGCCGGCTGTCGCTGCTTCGATTCGCGCGGTCACGACGCAGAAAGTGTCGCTGCGATCACCTGCTGTCACGAGCAGCATTAGCGCTCATTCGCATCGCTATCGAGTGGAGCAGGAACGACAGGATGAGACTGGAAGTCGGTTTCCGGCAGCGCCGCTGTACCTGATCGTCATTCTGACGGTGATTGCCTTCGCCTTCGCGGGGTATCTCTACAGCGAAAATGCGCCGTTTATTGCCAGTTTGACGAGCGACCCGACGGGTCAAGAAACGATTGCGATGGCTCAGCATACGCCCCCCGGTGCAACGCTGATGCTAGCGTGGGGACCGCGCTACTTCGCGGTGGGCTTCGCCCGCGACGTGCTCGGTTTGCTGCCGGGGATGCAGCTTGTCACGCATAAGGCGGATTATCGGGCGATATTGCAAGCGGGGATGCTGGTCACACCCGCCTATACGTTTTACAATCAGCCGATTAGCTGGTGGGAAGAGCAGATCGGGCAGCACGTGTATCTGCGGGCGATTGCGCCTGACCTGGTGCAGATCGATACGCAGCCGGAACTTGAGTCCGATGCTGATCACGAGCAGACGGGGATCGTCGAGATGGCGCACCGAGTCGAATGTATGCCTGATACGATTGTCCTGCGGGTTTCGTGGCATGATGAGACGCAGCCGCAGCGCGACCTGAGCGTCTTTGTACACCTGCTTGATGCGGATGGTGCTGTGATCGCGCAGGACGATCACGATGCGCCGGTCTATGGCTGGCGACCGCTGACGACGTGGGCTGCCGGAGAAGTCGTGCGTGACATTTACACGCTGCCGCGCCTTTCAAACGCAGCGCAGATTCGCTATGGGCTGTACACTCAACGCAGCGATAGCTCCTTTGAAAACGTGGTGGAATACTCGCTCCCGGTGGAGTGTCATTGATGGCTGAAGCAGGCTCTTACAACATACAAACCTCACCCCCGTCTCGCTACGCTCGACTCCCCCTCTCTATTGCATGGAGTGGGAGTTGGACGGTGAGGTCTACGGAAAAATTATTGGCTGTTCTCTTACTGTTGATGCTCGTCTCCGGGTGTTCGTCGCTGAACCCAGCGACCGAAACGGTGCTGGGCACAGCCGTCGTGCAGCCGAAGATTTTGGCGACCCTTTACGTTTCGCCAACGCCGAACGATCAGCAGCGGGATGCGACACGGCTCGCCGCCGACGTGGTCACGCCGACCTTAGCGCCGTCACGCACGCCCGCGCCGACCGCCTACGTCGGCGTCTTTCTCGGTGAATCCGGCGCTGCCGACGGAGACATCTTGAATGCTGATCCGGCGCGCTTCGCCGGGACGCTTGCCGCCACTTTCCCGACGCTTGGCGCACCGGGCTGCGCCTATCCTGTCGATGCGGTGTTTGGTACATCGTGGACGACGAACAGCGCTGCCGTCTCTGACCTCGGCTGCGCGGGCGAACCGGTTCATTCGTATGTCGGTACCGAACAGATTTTTGAGCACGGCGTGATGATGTGGATACCGACCAACGAAATTTGGGCGCTTGTCCCCAGCGGGGGTATCGACGGACGCTATTGGTACGTCGAGCAAGCACCGCCCGATCAAGGTTGGACCGTGCCGCCGCCGAGCGGCTTGCGGATGCCTGAGCAGGGGTTCGGCGCGGTCTGGAAGGCGGTCGATGGCGTACGGCAGGCGCTCGGCTTTGCGCGCACGGAAGAACAGTCGGCATCGCTGGCGCTGCAACGCTTCGAGAAGGGCGCGCTCCTGCGCGATGCCACCGCTGGACAGACGTTCATCCTGATCGGCGGCGATACGGGCAGCACATACGGGTCGTATTAATGTTAGAGACGGTAAGAAATGCATGAGCGCCCAAAACAGTAGTTGTCGCAGTTGTGCAGTGAACCACGCCGAGGGAGATGATTCGTTCATATACGAGGTTTATGCGGTCGCAGAAGCCTGATCAGGGGCGCGCTTTTGAGCGAGCAGATCACGGTAAAGCTGATCGCGCTGGGCGCTGGTGCGCTGGATGTTGAACTTCTCGACGTGATCGATTGCGGTGCTGCTGAGCTGTTTCGCCAGTATTGGATCGTCTAAAAGCCTGATGATGCAAGCCGCAATCGCGTTTACATCGCCGCAGGGCGCGATCAAGCCGCTGATCCCATCCTGAACCAGTTCGGTCATGCCTTCTGTAGGCGTGGTCACGACCGGAATACCTAGTGCCATCGCCTCTTTGACACTGTTAGGCACCCAGTCGATGTCCGAGACGAGCGCAAAGACGCTCGCCTCAGCGACGGCTTTGAACAAGGCGTCCTGCGGCTGGTGTCCGGCAAGGGTGACGGAGTCTCCTAGCCCAAGCTGAACAATGAGCGCTGCCAGTTCAGCTTGGTACGATCCCGTGCCGAAGATGATCAGCTTTGCTGAGGGATAGGTTTGTAGGATGCGGGGTAAGGCTCTAATTAAGTATTGATGTCCTTTGTGGGGGAGCAGCCGCGCCGCCGTCGCGATCAAGCCGGGCTTTTGGGGTGTGCCGCGATGCGGTTTGAGATGCTCAATTTCAACGCCGCGCAGAATCACCTGCACGGGGGTGGTCGTTTTGGGCCAGTCATTTTTGATCAAATCGCCGAAAGTTTCGCTTTGCGTCAGTACGGTATCGATTTGATTGGCGGCGACGACTGTCATGGGATGGTGGCTGGCGCGGTCATACGCGCCAAGCGCCAGTGTGATCACAATATGGGGCAGCAAATGGCGAATGAGATAGACCGTCACGGCGGGATAGTGCCCCCAAGCCGCGTGGACGACCTCGATTTGGTCACGCTCGATGAAGCGCGCGATGCGGAACGATTTCGGCACAATCGCGAGCGATTGCAGCCAGACGGCGGGCTGTCGCCAGCAGGTGAGCGTGATCACTGCCAGAAGCTGAAACAGAAACAGCGGTTTTTTGCGCGCCCAATAGAAGATGTCTTCTAGAATGTCGAGCGACAAGAGTGGGAAATTGTGTAACGGAATGTCGCTCAGTTTTTGATCGCTGATTAATTTAGCGTAATCAGAATGGCGGTTGCGCAGCGAAAAGACTTCAACGGTGCTGCCAAGCGCGACCAGTCCGCGAATCTCGACGCTCAGAAAGACCTCGGACGGCACGGGCATCTGGATGACCAAGTATGCAATTCTCAAGTTTCCCCCTGTGCCTTTAGGTCGAGATCACGACTCCAGAAGCGCGTTGTAAATCGCTTCGTACTGGCGCGCGACGGTGTCGTGATTAAAGCGTTCGCGCACCAGTGCGAGCGCGGCAGCCCCTAGACGCGCTCGCAGATCAGGATCGTCTAGCAGACGGCGAATTTGGGCAGCGAGCGCTTCGACGTTGTCCACCGGAACGAGCAGCCCGGTGATGTCGTGCTCGATAATCTCAGGATTATCGCCGACCGGACAGGCGACGACGGGCAGCCCTTCCGCCATCGCTTCGAGAATCGTATTGCTGAGTCCCTCATTGCGCGAGGGATGAATGACCATTTGCACGGTGCTGAACAGCGCGGGCACGTCCGCGACTTGACCGAGAAATTGCACGCAGTCGGAGAGATCAAGCTCGCTGGCGAGTGCTTCAAGTTCTTCCTTATGCGATCCGCTGCCTGCCATAAGCAGTTCGAAATTCGCGCCTTCCTGCTTCAGAATGGCAAGCGCGCGCAAGAGATAATCGTAGGCTTTGGCGGGCTTGAGCGCCCCCGCTGTGGCGAGACGGATTTTAGCAGGTGTTTGCCCCGGTTGAGCGCGTCCATATGCCGTGACGATATTGCCGACAAGCTCTTGGCGGCGCAATTTGACTCCACTCAGACTGCTGAAGGCGGCGCGCGAATTACTGATAATACAGTCGGCATTGCTGTAGATGTTGGCGTTCGGAAGCTGATCGCGCGCTTGCCCGGTCTGGTTGTCCGCCATCGGGTTATTGCGAAAGGAAAGGACGCGCTTGGGGTGAACGAGCGGCAGCGAAACCCCCGCGTAGACGTTGGTATGCCACGACCACGAATGGAGGATGTCGGCATGTTCGCGCGCGCTGAGCAAGTTCATTTGCAGCAGCCGCCAAGGTTTAATGGGATGGCGCGGGATGATGTGAACCGGCACGCCAAATTTGGCAAACTCCCCTTCCCAAGCATCACCCGCGTTAAAAATCACGACCGATTGCGACCAGCCTCGCTTGGCGAGCGCTTCCGAGATGAGCAGAAGCTGCCGTTCAGCACCGCCGCGTATCATCTGACCGATGACATGCATTATTTTGCCCTGCTGCATCCAATTACCTCCGCAGTTCGCCGCAAAATCTCGAAGCGAGATGGCTCTGAAGTGAGATCAGGCTAAGCCAGACGAGACACAAAGCGCTGACGGTCGAGCGGCTGCTAGACGGTTGCGCCGAAAAACGATCAGCCAACGGCATACTACTGCCGTATGTGGGGATAGGAACGATTCGCGTAGCTTTCCTTTACGAAATTGCGCGCAAAACGGGCAGGCTTGGCTTTGACAAGGTCGATTTGAATATAAGGGATGAAGCACAGGCTTGAGCCGAATGCTGCCCATAAAACCTTGTTGTACTGATCGTGCTTGGTTAGCCCGCCGAGCAAAATGACGACCAAAACGGTGAGCCATGCCCACGCGCGTGCCGATGTGTTTGCATCAGGTAAATGCGAGGCTTTCCAGAGGGTTCGCAGGCTGAAATAGACCAAGAATAAGAAAATAGTCAACCCAACCATGCCTGATTCGGCAAGGACAGCGATGTAAATATTGTGAGGACCAATCTCGATGGCTGCCGCCCTTGTACCCGCTTCGGCATAGGTGTCAAGATTATATGGGAACTGCCCTAAGCCGACGCCTTGAATGGGGTAATCTGCCCACATACGGATACCGGCACTCCAAAGGTCAAAACGAATATCGGAATCCACCTCTGCCGAGTCAATTTGTCCGAGTAACTGCGTTTGTATCACTTCCAACAAATTGGTCTGCGAGATTACGACAAACCCCAACAATACCAGAATGGCAAAACGCAAATTGAGAGACCGTTTACGGGAGGGTGAGGGACGTCCAATGATGAGGAATAGCAACGCGACGCCCAAGAGCGCAAAGCCTGATCGAGAAAATGTAAAGATGGTGCTCAAGCACATCAAGATGATGAGTGCCGTGATCAAAAGCTGAATTTTCCGATTTTTCTCGTAAATGGTGTAGAGGTAATTTAATAGAGGGATGGCTATGACAAAATAACGGGCGACATTGTTTGCGCCATCGGTAAGCCCTGCGAGTACAGCATCTTGATTGTTCAAATTTGTTAGGCTGAAGGCAGTGCTTACAAGGGAAATGCCCGATATTGTTATTCCCACCATGTAAAACCATAAAACACGTTTATGGCGTTTCTCATCTGTCATCAGCTCACGAACGAGAAACATAAAGATCACGAGTTGAATATAAGTGAGAACCCAATTTCTGCTTGAGTAGAAGGCGGCAGCCGGATTCGACAAAATGATCCAGCTTATGTAGACGAGCGCAAAAAAAAGTGGAAGCGTCAACGGCTTGCGAGGATATTTACGAAATTGAAGGACATAGCTTCCAAGCGTGGCTATTCCCATGAACATATATGCTGACGTGCCGAGGGGAACGTCAGGAAGATAATCGAGAATGGGAATCGTGAGAAAGAGCAGCCCTAATCCTATATAAGGATTGCGCAGAATAATAAGCCCCACCGCTAAGCCAGCCGCTATTTCAACATATTGCGTCCAAGCGCCAAAGCCTCCGCGACCAAGCAGATACCCGCTGTATGCTGCGATTGCGAGTGTAAGAACGGCAGCTAAAAAGACGATGAGTCGGCGTGGCATAGATTTACTCTAGGACTAGGAAACGAGCGATGTACGGATGGCTTTGCTAGGTGAGCACGCGCTGATGCTCCAGTAAACGATGAAAGCCTATGCTTCGATGCTGGTTTTCTTGAGAGTGCTTAGCTGTCGAACTGCATTTGCTCAGCCCTTTTGAGCCGGTCGAGCAAATCATCGCAAAGTGCCGCTACCTGCGGGTCAATGTCCGGGAAGGGTACCTTGTTGATCGAAGACGACGAAATTTGCTCGACGTACTTCGCATCGAAAGGTATATCCAGAAAGTCGAAGATGACACGGCTGACCTGTTCAGGGTTTACAACCAGCTTTTCGTATTCGACCAGCAAAACCTGCTTCCCTCTTTTTAACAGATCGAGTTCGAAGAAGATGACGTTACGCAGCCACCACTTGAGCGCGGCAGCGGTGTGGTCGGACATATCATCATGGTAGAGATTGGTCACGATCTGGCGGATTTCTGGACTCAGCCGCTCACAGAACCAGCGCTTGGACTCTGGTTTGGTAACGACTGTGCGGATCATATTGAGCTGAATTTCACCCCATTTATGCACGGCGGAATTCGCAGTATCTTGATACCTACGGTAAATCCAAATCGCTTTAGAATTCGGGTGGTTATCGAGCAAAATGTCGATGTTCTGCGAATCGCACAGAGGCTTGAAAACGACCCATTTGCTGTGTGCGCTTGAGATAAGCTGGCGCTGCGTTTCTAGGTCTTTAATGCGATATTTGTTGAACGCGCGTGGATTGCTTTCGTTGTAAATCCACGTATCGAGGCTGCCATCCAAGATGCCTTCCAGCATATTTGTGCCGGAACGCTGCGTGCCCACGATGAAGAGGGGCGACGGCGCGCTGTCTAGGTGCTGTGCCCGTTGAAGGACGGCTTTTCTAAAGCGGTTGACCCACCAGTTTGATTTGTATTGTGCTTTTGCTGCGTATTCTTGCAACATCGTCATAGACCGTTTTTCTCAGTATACAGTAAGGGTGAATCTGATTCCAGTCTAGGCTAAGGGCTTAAACTTCTCGTGTGCGATGGTACTGAGCGAGCAGCAGCGGCGCAATAATCTTCGCTAATGGCCCCGTGAGCAGCAGCGCGAGCAGGACGTAGAACTTCCGATTGCGCAGCGCCGTGCCGGGATAACTTGCCAGCGAAAAGGCTAACATTCTAAAGCCATAGCTGTAATCTTGATAGCCTAATTCGCTTAAGCCTTTTTGCAGACAGACACGATCAATAAACGTCTCGATTAGGGTTTGTTGGGATAAGCCGAGCGGTTCAAGCGCCGCGTCGCGATTCTCTAGCGTATACAGATAATCGTCAATCGCGTGTTTGAGCGTCGTGTACTCCGCCGCGCGGTTATCGGAAACGTATTCGCGGTAACGATAAAGCATCTGCGGCACGTAGATGACGGTGGGATTCTGCGACAGCAGCTTGAAGGCGAAGAATTTGTCCGGTCCAATCGTGCGAACGGCGTTATAGCCTTCAACCGACTGCCAAAGTGAACGCGAATAGACAAGGCTCAGAAACGACGTGTAGGTCTTTAGATTGCCGAGCGCATCGGCGAGAACGTCGCGCGCGTCGAAAACGAAATAGGGTTCAGCGGGCGGCGCAGGCAGTTTATCGGTGAAGTAGGTGCTGACACTGTGACGCTTCGGTGACTTGGTTCGATAGCCGACGACTTTGCCCGAATTTTCGAACAGTTCAGTATCGGAGTAGAGGATGAGATTTTCTGGACGTGCGTCGAGCGAGCAAATGACGTTGGCGAAGGTTTCCAGCGCGTTAGGCTTCATCTGGTCGTCGGATGAGAGCAGATTCAGGTAATCGTTAGTCGCATAGGAGGTGACGCGCTGCAAATTGGGCGCAAAACCGATGTTATAGCGGTTGCGATAGAGTTTGATGCGCGGATCGTTGAATTTTTGAATTTGCTCGACCGAGTCGTCGGTCGAGGCGTTGTCCGCAATGACGATCTCGAAATGAGGATAGGTCTGGTCTAGGACACTCTGGATGGTGTCGGCGATGTAGCGCCCGTGATTATAGATCGGTATACAGATCGAAAAACTTGGGAGAGACTGAGTTGACAACGGACATCCTTCGTTTTCAGCTTATGTGTTTGGCTCCGCGCTGCGGTTCAAGCTCCGGCGGATGCTTTGATGACGCGCTGATAGAGCGCATTCAGCCGTTCGAGCAAAACTTCGTTATCGTACTCGTCAGCGACGCGCTTACGTCCAGCTTCCCCGAAGCGCTGACGCAGGGTTGGGTCAATTAGTAGGGTTTCGACCGCCTGTGCAAATGCCATTTCGTCGCGCGGCGGCACGAGCAGCCCGGTCACATGATCAACGACTGTTTCGGCGATGCCGCCGGTCTGTGGACCCACAACAGGCTTACCCGCTGCCATTGCTTCGACGGCAATGCGTCCAAACGGTTCAATGTCACAGGTATGCACCAAAACATCGATTGAGTACATTATATCGGATGAATCAGGGAACGGATTTGCAAAAATCAGGCGGTCACCCAGATTCAACGACGCGGCTAACTGAACTAAATCATGGTAATACTTGAGGGTGAGGTTATTGGGCCAGCGCGCTTTGGGATTCGGCTTGTCGCCGATGATCATGAAGCGTGCTTGCGGATAACGCTTCTTGAGCAGTGCCGCCATCTTGATAAAGACGTCGTGACCCTTCCAGACGCTGACCATGCTGGCGACCATGCCGACCAGCAGTTCGTCGTCGCTGATGCCCAAATGCTGACGCAGGGTGCGTGTGGGCGTGGTATAGCGGACGAGGTTGACCCCATCGGGAATGACGCTCAGCTTATGCGAGCCGTGATCGCGGAAAATCTTGCCGATGTAATCCGACATGGCGACGATTTGATCGGACAAGCCATCCATATACTGGATGAGATCGTCGTCAGACATGGGGAACTGCACACGGTTTTCGCTGCCAACCGTTTCTTTGATGTGCCAGATGTGCGGCACGTCCAGCGCGCGCGCCGCCAGCGCACCGGAGAGCGTCATCGCTGTACCCGTGTGGACGAGATCGATGTTCCAGCGCTGGATACAGTCTTTGATCACCTCGACGTCGTGATCGAGCGAATAGCCGCGCCGCCAATGGGCGAGCATTAACGCGCTGCGACGTAGAAAATCCTTCTCGGTTTTGGTATTCCACCACGTCAGCGGCATGATTTTAATGTCGGCAAACAATGGTTTTATGGATTGGTAGAGCTGTTCGTTTCCGGGTGGTAGGATGGCATACGCCTCAAATTGATTCGCGTCACGCGCGCGCAAATACTCGTAAATTCCGCGTGATGCACCCCCACCCATCGCGTTTAGGACGTATAAAACCTTCATCGCTGTCATAAGCTATACTCTACCGAGGAAGGTGAAATAAGATGCTGGTTTCCCGATCCTTTGATGGTACTCAGCTTCCATACAGCAGGTTGGCTAGAGCTTGTCAACAAAATCGCCACTATCCCGTTTTGTATTGATTGCGACCGTCGCCGGGTAAGGATTGGTAGGTCCAAAGTCATTGATGACGATGCGCGTGCCATGATAGACACCCATCACCAGTTGATGATAAGGAATGTTTTCGCGCTTGAGCTGGTTTTCGGTCACCTCGCGGAAGTCCTCCGTGCGGCTCGTCATGAGCACGATGTAGTTGCCCTGTTCGTGCAGGGATTGCACTTTGTCGCGCGATTCAGGGATGACGGCGTTTTCGCCCCAGAGCGGGTCCCAGAAGCGGGTTCCGTTCTTGAAAACCACGCCGTCGAGGTCAAAGATATAGGTCGAGGTGCGCTTGCGATAAGCAACCCAATCCTCGTGCGTGCCCCAATCGACGTAATTGCTGCAGGGCATGGGGTGAAAGACGTGCCCATCGCGGATCATCAGGTCGATGATTGACGAGACGAAAAACTCGCCGGCGACCTGCATCCGCTCATAGTGTTCGAAGGTCTTGAGGAAGCTGTCCGCACCGCTGAAAAAGTAGCCGCCGCAGGAGAAAAATTCCGACGTGATCTCTTTTTCAACCATGCCGACGACGTAGTTCTGCTCATTCAAGACGGCAAAGCTCTTGTTGTAGAGTTTCACGTCGCGGACTTCGCGCGCGCTGCACAGCGAGATGTAATTGACAGTCGGCTGGTAGGGCGCAGTCGGGACGAAGTAGGAGTCGGAATCTTTGACGAGGAACGCGCCTTCGACGTGTGCCAGCTCGAGCATCACTTTCACGGTTTCAGCCTGTCCGCGCGTTACTTCGTCAAGCAAGATGATTTCGGCGTTGGGGACAAACTGCTTGATAATCCGTGAGGCGCTAAAATTCTGATCGTGTTCACGGAGAATCGAAAAGATGATGCGTTCTGCTTGCGCTTGGAAGGGGGTAATCGCCATTTCAAACATCAGGCTTTGATCGGGCATAGCGAGCAGGTACTTCGGCAGCCGGGTTCGAAAACGGGACGATCTACCGGCGCAGGGGACTAAGAGGTTCATTAAGCGCATATTCTCCTTGAATATAGCGGGTCAGCAGCGCGTTGGTCAGCGCCAGCAGCGCGCCTAACTGCTCACTCGTTTTCCAGTATTTAACCACGCGAGCTAAAGTCGTCGCCAGATAAAGCAGGACTGTCCCACTGTGACAGCGCTGCTCGATAATGCGGGCGTATTCCTCATTGAAGATCGAGATGCGTTCGGAGATACGAAGTCTAATTTTACGGGTTTTCCAATCGAACACAAAATCGCCTTGTTTGATCGACTGCCAATAGGTGAACGAACTCTGGAACACTTTGGAGACATCCCAGAGATAGCATTCGAAGTCATTGATGAGCGGATCAATCAGATAAAAGCGGTTATTCGTGTCGATTAGAATATTGTCGAGCGCGAAATCCCCGTGACAGAAGGTCGAGGTTTGACGGGGGAAGTCCGGCGGAATCCTGATTTGCTCGACGAGCGCGCAATACTCGGCGATCATGTCGCGAGCTGGTTCGTTGTCGCTGGCGGTTTTGAGGATGCTGGCAGCCGTCTCGCGCAATTTGCCTAGAATAAACTCGAACTCGTCGAGGGGGCGCTCGGTTTCGATAGGGGTCGAGGCGAACACGTTGACGATATCGGCAAGCTGCTGGGCAATGCGCGTAATCTTGAGCGTGTCGATACTGCCCAGATGTGAGCCTAGCTCCCAACTGGGGACGAACTCGCTATCGTAATAGTCCGTTCCATCCTCGTTGGTGTCGTAGTTCAGGATGGCGGGCACGCGAAATAGATCGCTGGTTTCGGCAAGCTGCGCTAAGCGCGTCAATTTGGCAGTTTCGGCGCGCAGTTTGGTATTCTGTGCGGATGTTTGTGCCGTTTTGCGCACGAATGTGCGCTGATCATCCCGAAACACTTCCAGTTTGTAGCCTGAAAAACCCTTCAGATTATGCTGAAGCGCTTCGAAAGTCGTGTTCACCGGCTTTGGTTGTCTCAACGTTCCCCCTTACGAGTATTACACGACCGACGTGCTTTGCCACGAACAAAAATCAATCCCAGTTATAACGCCATCCTAAAAGTTCAAAGAGTTCTTCATTGTACGGTCTGAAGAATTCTTGGAGGCGCTGGCGCGTTTCGGGCTTGATGGTCGCTTTATTCGGCGTCATGTTGCGGTTCTGTAAATCCGAAAGTTCGATTTCATAGGGCGGCAGCCCAAAGAAATCGAGCGTCTTCTGATACACTCCTACGGGGTCTTTGTAGAGCTGCTTATCTTCAAAGATGAGCAGCTGATCCTTTGGGAAATACTTAAGGTAGCGCTTGATTTGCAAAGCATACAGCCCGCGATAAAGATAAGCAGGCTGTGCATCGCCACCAAATTCCGGGTCGCCTGTTTGAATACGTTTGATTTGATCTTCGATGGCATCCTCGAACGTTTCAAACCCAAAATGATTCCAATTCGGAACCGACCAGTCAGAAAAGGCACGATCTACTGGATTGCGAAGAAGGAGCACCATGCGCATGTCGGAATTGTACTTATAAATCCGTTCGGCGCATTGTGGTTTATAAATGTAGCTAGGAGATTTCTCTAGCAGATCGTGATGGGGATCAATCTCGTAAGTCGATGGAAACAGGCTGTGATACCAGTTCACCCCGCGATCATAATTGTTGCTGAAGTATTTCACTTCACCTTTTATCCCGCGATGCAGCATCGGGTTCCGCAGCAGCATGTAAAGCATGGAAGACGTGCCACATTTTTGAGCGCCGATGATCAAACAGCGAATGCGGATGTACTTTCCCATTGGAACGGTTGTCACCTGCCGAATTTTCGAAGTGAACAACTTCTGTGCTGCGAAGAAATTCATCAGGCATTAATCCGTTCTTGATTGCCGTTTTTGGCGGCATTCATGATGATTTGTGCAAAGCGTTCGGTGGCGCTGCCGTCTACAGGTCCTAAGAATTCATGGCGGATGTGTTCGCGCCCCTCATGATACCAAGACTTATCGCTCAGTGCATGATTTACGGCTTCGACCATCGCCGTGCCGCTGCGCACAATCGGCACCCAGTCATTCTTGTAAAGGCGACTGAAATGCTGCTGAATCCACGTTTTTTCGAAGTAGTCTTCGAAGACTTCTGGCATGTACTCGTTGAAGACGGGCACGACGGTGGGCGTATCGAACAACGCGGGTTCAATCGACATGGTTGAGCCGGGACTGATAACGACGTCGGCGTGTTTGAGCAGGTTGCCCGCGAGGATCGCCTCGTCGCGGGTGGGCGACCAGCCTAGCCCCGGCACGTAGTTCTCGTAGCGCGAGATCACGACGTCAGGGTGGTGCATGTAGGGCAGGAAATAACTATCGCGCGACCAAGGATGCATCCGCAGGACAACCTGCGGTCTGCCGGGAATCTCCTGCGCATCAATTGCCCGCAGCAGCACCTCAAGCGGGTTGGTTTCGTCGATTTGCTGGCTGAACTGTCCTAGCGTCGCAAACAGCAGAATGGGGCGTTCGGGGTCTAGCCCGATACGTTCGGCGAACTCGCGGCGCGTCCACTGACCGTCAGGCGCGCAGTAGGCGTCGAAGGCGGGCGCGCCGATCACTTCAATCTGCTTCGGCTCTAAGCCGTTGAGGCGGATCAACTCCTGCTTGTTGTTGTCAGACCAGCAGGTGACCGTATCGGGGAAGGTACGCAGCCCTTTCCAAGCATTGTCCCACGAGTTCAAATTGCCAACTGTCGGGATGCCTCGTTTGCGCGCGACCGCGACCAGCCCGCGCCCGTAGAGCTGACTGAGATGAGTCGCGACGACGACGTCTGGCTTCCAGCGCGCAATCAGCGCAGCTTCCGCCGTCGAGCGGCGAATGGTGCGGGGTGCACCGACGTTCTGCCAGAGCCAACGGCGCAAATCATAATAGCCTTTTCGATTGAGCCATTTGCCGACTGCCTCCTCGTAGTTCTCCATTCGGGAGAGGCGGGCGTGGAAAATCAAGTTCAGGTCGTCAAACTCGACACCCGGCAAGCTGTAGCGCTGCACGAACGCCGGATAGCGTGCGCCCGGTGTTACCAGCAGCACGGTATGCCCTGCTGCGGTCAAATGCCGCAGTAGATCGTTCTCCAGCAGGTTGCGAACGACCTGTCCTTCGTGAATTTCGATGAGGATTCGGCTCATCTCAGGCAGTCAAACTGTCTATAACGCTGCGATACTGCTCGATCACCGCGTCGAGTGTAAAATGTTGCTCACAAAAAGCGTGAGCAGCACGTCCTAATCGTTCCCGTTCGGCAGGGTTTGCCATAAGGCGCGTCAGCACCTGCGGGAAATCTTCTAAGCGCTCGACGACCACGCAAACTTGATCTAATCCATCGAGCCACATGCCGCTGACCGCTGCTCGCGTCGTCACGACAGCTTGGGCGTGGTTGAACAAGACAGGTAGTTTCGTTCGATAGCCGCTGTCAATTTCGTAGGGTAGGATGGCGATATTGAAGGGATGGAGCACGTCGCTTAGATCGGGCACAAAGCCTTTGAGATCGGCTTTAGCGGCGCTCAGCAGCGATTGGATCGGTTCTCTCAATCGGCTGTCGTCACCAATAATCTGCAAGACCGCGTCCGCACTGCGGATTTGCGGCTGGACAACGCGCAGGTAGGCTTCCAGACCGACGCGGTTGGCGGTGGTTTCCAAACTGCCCAAGTGGGAAATTGTGACGGGTGTGTCTGCCGCTGTTTGCGGTGCGGGTGCGGGCAGCGTCGAGTCATATGCCATCGGAATCACTTCCACACGTTTCGCGCCTAACGCATCCGAACGTTTGGCATCACCGGATGCGCCGGTAATGATCAGCGGCGCGGCGCGGAAAATCAGCGTTTCGGCGCGTTGGCAGGCGAATTGATTCCAGCGCTTGAGCAGCGTGTCGCTGCCAGAACGGATGCGCTGAATGTAGGAGCGAATGTCGTGCTGCGAGAGAATCCAAGGGATTGAGAGGTCGAGGTTGATCAGGGCGGCGGCAAGCTCGGTACGTTCAACCCAGATCAGCGTTGGGTCGTGCTGCTTGATCTGTGCCGCGAGCGCTGAACAGATTTGCGGCGTGAACTTGAATTCGTAGCCGACTGGATCGACGGTGGACTGCCACATTCGCGCGAGGCGGGATTCTTTTCGTTCAGGCGGCAGTGCCACATCTCGCCAGCTATTCGCCTGATGATGGACTTGCTGGGCTACGGACGACTGCTGCTCAAATTCTGAGGTTCGGGCAGACTTGCGCGGGTCACAGAGCCGGATCACGTCCAGTGCGCCGTAAAGCCGCGTGAGCGCCGCGAAATTTTGATAGTAGCGGCTGGATGCGCCTGAGTAGTCCGGCGTGATTGGCTCACCGGGAGCGATGTAAAGCACGCGCATTACGCTTTTGGCTCCAGGATGTCCGAGCTATCCATGTCTGCGAACCATGAGCCGACGCGCTGGATCGACCGCTTGTGCGCGAATCCGTCAAGCGAACCCGCCGTAATCTGAATGTTGTCGTGAATGTCGCTCTCGGCTTCGTTGGCGCGTTTGAGTTCCATCGGCGCGACGTCGGTGAAATCGGTCTGCCGTCGCTCGATGACCGTGAAGAAGTGGCGGCGTGCCAGCACTTGAACATCGGCGTCTAAGCGGGGGACGATGTGCAGCGTCTTGAGCTGCTGGAAATAGGCTTCGCGCGTCGGTGGCTCGATGGTAAAGCCGAGTCCGTTATAGCGCCCCGTGCCTGCTAACAGCGCTGGAATGCCGAAGCAGGGGAATTCCATGCCGACCGTGCCGTTGACCGTCACCACGTAGTCGATGACTGGAAAGAGCGACTGTGTGTTGATCGGCGTGTTGGCGCGCATGATGCGAACGTGATCTGGCAGCGGCATGAGGGTGCGCAAGAGGCGCATTTCGGACTCTTCCGACCGATTTTCGCGCAGGAGCTTGAAGACGTTGAAAGGATGCAGTTTGACGATCCAGTTCACGTCGGGGCATTCCGCTGCGACGAACTTCACCGTCTCGAACAGCCAGTCCTCGAAGTCGTTGAACAGGCAGCTTCCGTAAAAGAACGCTGCGTCCCAAGCGACGTGCGAGAAAATGACTGCTGTTTTCTTGTTGGGGTCTAAGCCGAGTTCCTGCCGCACTTCTTCCGGGCTTTTAAGCTGCTTGCCCGTCATGAGACGGCGGGTATCGTCGGTCGAATCGGGCTTGTAGCGCCCGGCGAACAGCTTCTCCAAGCGGGCGTCGTCTTCAGGCGTCCACGGCTCGCGCTTGATCTGCTCCCACGTCGATTTTGCGACGGAAAAGTAATGCTGAGTCCTTGTTTCCGGCGTATAGCGTTTGAGAATCCAACTGCCGCGCCGCTGACCCTGCTCGTAGACCACGCAATCGACGCCGCGTTGAAGCCCGACTTCGTAGATGGCTCCATTGGGGATATAGCCAGAGTCACGCACGAGCATTTTCTTTACCGGATAGGTGTCAAAAAACGCTTCCGCAGCTAAGACTGCTTGAACCGCTCTGGTCAGGTTGTCCTGCAAGAGTCTGTGTGTTTCCGGTTCGGCAATATCAAGCTGTCCCTGATAGCGCTTGCGTGAGGTCACCGACATGGCGTGCTTACCGACATCGACACCGTGAAACTGGGTGTCGAGAATGGTCTGCACCGAGCTATCGGGCAGGAGCAGGGTTTTGACGACGGCGTCAATTTGATCCGGCTGGGTGTGGTTCGCGATGAACTGCTCCCACATGAGCAACTGGTCGATGCCGAACAGGCGAAGATAGCGATGCCCCAAGCGGTTGCCAGTATGGGTGAACACGATGGGTGTATACCCGTGCAATTGCAGGGTTTTCGCCATCAAGCCGTGAAACTTGGCATGGAGTGGTAAATTGGTAAAGCTGATGATGGCAAACATCTGGTTTGGGTCGGCGTGTTCACCCCCCTGCGCCGACCAATTCCCGATCATTGCCTTAGTTTGGGCGAAATCAAGCTCTAATTCACGCACGCTCTCCTGATTCTTAGGCTTAATCAGGTTTCGTATTTTACGGCGCAGTGGCGCGTAAAAGCTCATTTTGTTCAGTAAAGCAGTCATGTAGTTCCCACTTGGCACACGGACATTAGCTGCTGCTAGCGGTGTTGTCCACGCGGCGCAGCCGCTTCATCGGCGTGAGTTCGCTTTCGTAGACCCGCTTGACGCCATCGCCCAACGCCGTTTCGACGACGCGGATGTACTTGACCAAGCGTTCCAAGCCACCCGGCTCAATCGACGCCGCGTGATCCGACCCCCACATCGAGCGATCCAGCGTAATGTGACGTTCGACCGCGCTCGCGCCTAGCACAACCGCTGCAACCGTCGTTGGCAGACCGGCTTCGTGACCGGAATAGCCAATCGGACAGTCGAATTCCTCGCGCAGCGTCTCGACCATGCGCAGGTTGAGTTCTTCCGGCGGGCAGGGATAAGTGCTGGTGGTGTGCATGATCAGCAGGTCATCTGTGCCGAGATAATCAACCGCGTGGTTGATCTGTTCCGTCGTGGACATTCCGGTCGAGACGAGCAGGGGCTTGCCTGTTTCGTGTAGCCGTTTCAGGAGTCCCATATCGGTCAGGGATGCTGATGCGACTTTATGGAGCGGCGGGTTGAACTGCTCCAAGAAATCGACCGAGTCTTCGTCCCAAGGCGAGGCAAACCAAGTGATTCCCTTTTCCTTGCAATGGCGGTCAATTTCAGCGTATTCCGCCTCGCCAAATTCCACCTTGTAGCGGTATTCCATGTAGGTGATGTAGCCCCAAGGGGTTTCGCGCATTCTGTTGCGTTCTTCCGGCGGCACGACCACTTCGGGTGTCCGCTTCTGGAACTTTACTGCATCGCACCCCGCCCACGCCGCGACGTCGATCAGCTTTTTCGCAATGTCAATATCGCCATTGTGGTTGATACCGATTTCGCCAATGATAAAACAGGGATGACCATCGCCGATCATGCGACCGTTGATGTTCAATTCTTTGCGCATTATGTCTCTCCAGCCTTAAGTAAGTTCAGCGATTCTATCACAGAGTTCACGCACCGCTCCAAATCCCCCGGCATGATTTAGGATTAAATCAGCCTGCGCGAGGATAGAGGGGTAAGCATCGGCAACGGCAACGGCAAGCCCGGCAGCGTGCATACATTCGGAGTCGTTTACGTCGTTGCCTACATAAATCACCTCGTCCATCGTTAGTCCACGTTCATCGACCAGCGATTGTAATACCACAATTTTGTTTAAAACCCCTTGAATGTGTTTGATCCCTAGCTTGCGGCAGCGTGCTTCGACCACCGGGTTAACCTCGCGCGAGAGCACCAGCAGCTCGATGCCTTTTGCCAGCAACAGACTAATGCCGTAGCCGTCGCTGCGATTCGCGGCGATCATCTCTTTGCCGTCTTCACCAACCCAAACGCGGTTATCCGTCAGAACGCCGTCAAAATCCAAAACCAGCAGGCGCACGCTTTTGAGCCGATCTGCGAGCGATTTTTGGTTCGGGCGATGCGGACGAACGAAGGGCACGTCAAGCCGTTCGATCAGCCACTCTGCTTTTGCCCAATCTTGCAGATTGTCGATGTCGATGGTGTAGTCGGAGTCGATGATCAGCGGCAGAATGCGACTGCCGGACATCGACTGATCCTCTAGGATGGTTTCGCGGCGCAGCGCGTCGATGTGCCCCGTTTGCCAGTAGGTGTGCGGGAGTTTCTGGCGCGGCATATTGTACGGCTCGACAAAGCTCTCGTTGAGAAGGGGCTGCATCGGTTCGCCTTCGCCGGAAACACGCCACATTTTATAGGGGTTCTGCCCTGATGGAACGACGCCGCGCACGGACGTCGCCGCTGGATCACCCAGCAGCAGTTCGACCGCGCGATCTACGCAGTCCGGCGGGCGCAGCGGCGAGGTCGGGCGAAGCTGTACGACCACGTCAGGTTTGTAGCCCTCGTTTTGTTCGAGCCACGTCAGCGCATGGACGAATAAATCCAAATCGACTGCCGTATCAGTCGCGTATTCGGGCGGACGCAGGAAGGGGACTTCAGCGCCCCATGCCTTCGCTGCTTCGGCGATCTGTTCGTCGTCTGTGGAAATAATGACCCGTGTGACATATTTTGATTGCAACCCGGCGGCGATGCTGTAGGCGATCAAGGGGATACCCGCGAGCAGCTTGATATTTTTGCCGGGAATGCCTTTTGAGCCGCCGCGCGCTTGAATAACCGCAAGCACTTCGTGCTGATCTACCACGCTGTCCAGCCTCCGTCGATGACGAGGTTGCTGCCCGTCATGTACGATGACGCATCCGAAAGCAGGAAGACCAATCCGCCGCAGTATTCGCGCTCGTTTGCCATGCGCCCCATCGGTGTGCGGTCGCTGTAGCGGCGTACAAAATCGTCATCCTGATTGGTGTAGACGCCGCCGGGCGTCAGCGTGTTGACGCGAATGCCTTTATCGCCCCAGTAGGTCGCTAGATAGCGCGTCAAGCCAATTGCCGCCGCTTTGGTCACGGTGTAGGTGACGGGTTTGAAACTGCGCGGCTTTTCGGGATCGTCAGGGATGTAGAGTCGTTGATCCGGGCCGCTGATGCCGTAGGTCGAAGCGATGTTGATGATCGCGCCGCTGCCCTGTTTGAGCATCGCTGGCGCGACGGCTTGGGCGCAGAGGAACATGCCCGTGATGTTGACGGCGAGGCTTTGATTCCATGCCTCAATGGGGAAATCCTCGAAGGTGTCGAGGTGCTTTTCTCCGGCGTCGAATTTGGGATTGATGGCGGCGTTGTTGACCAGCCCGTCGATGCGTCCATATTGGTCGAGGACGCGCTGCGCCATCGCTTTGACGGCGGCAGGATCAGAGACATCGACGCCGATGCCGATTGCTTCAGTGCCGACGCCTTGAGCAATCGATTCTGCGGCGTCGTTGTCTAAATCTGCAACGATGGGAATGCCGCCCGCTTCACTCACGGCGCGAGCGTATTCGCGCCCCAGCAAGCCAACCCCACCCGTAATGATGACGACCTTGCCGTCCAGACGAAACGAAGTTTGTGTCATAAGGAGATTTGTCCTTTGTTCATCCGTTATTGCTAACGCTGTCCGTAGAATTTGTAACGGTTCTCGTCCAGTGCGATGGTTTGTACCGCTTGACTCTGGCGTTGTTGATCAACGAAGGTTTCGTTATTTACGCGATTGTAAAGATGTCGAAGCACGAGATCGGCTGGCAGGGGTTCGCGCAGCCCCCGATAATCAGGAATGAATTCAAACTGATTATCTGTCTGCATATTAAACTCATTGATCGCCAGATTTTCCCCAACACGTTCGGAAGAGAAGTTCAAACCTGTATCATCAAAATACCAAAAACTCAACGATGGCATGTGTTCAGGAAACAAACTTTCAAAAATCGAGATTGTAGAGGTATACAAATCACAGTCTACAATCACAAATAAAGGTGGATAGGCTGCCAGTTCGGACAGGACTTGTGGAATCGTGTCGGAGAAAAGTCCCGGAACGAGCGTCGTCATCGAAGGATCGATCAGCTTTTTAAGCTTACTGAAATCGCTCGGGTAATCCCCCTCCTTCCAAACGGATGTGCCATCTTTTGCCCCATCTAATCGGGGGAGTCCCGAAAAGGTATCGAAACCGTAAAGTTTTACGGTTTTCGTGGGAAAATCCTCTGCCATTGCTTCCAATAAATGCTGAAGGAAAAGTATACCGTTGCCTTCCGCAACGCCGAATTCCAAGACTGAGAATTGATCTAGCCCTAACTTGTCTGAATAAGCGAGTGCGCGTCGTAATCCTAAATAATAATAAGGTCGCTGAAGACTCTTCAACTTATACAATTGGCGAACACGTAAATGGGAAGGTAATCCTTCAAAATGACGGCAAGCATAGACATCTAACTGCGGCTGGAATAAAGGAAAAGGACGAAAGAAACCCCGGTAAAATGCTCGTTGAACTTTGCTGCTCAAGGTCGCCATTTTTCTATTCCTTTTACTAATACTGCTCATCATTTGTTTTACTGAAGGCTCAACTCCCGTATTCGGCTGCTTAAGCTCGCCCGAATAACTCCTCCGGCGGGATGTAAAACCGATTCAAACGTCCAAAAGGCGCTTTTGTGCTGCGCTCTGCTTGGCGGCGATGCAAATCTCTAGTGCTCTGATGCCGTCCTGAAGCGTGCAAAGGGACGTCGCTTCGGCGCGAATGCAGGCGGCAAAATGGCGTAATTCGTCCATGAACATGACGTTACGCTCAAATTCCTCCGCCGGGGTTACGGACTGCCAATTCTGGGCGGCTGCTCGATAACAGTGGGCGACGCCATCGGCATTGTCCCAGCGCATCGAGCCTTCTGTCCCAACGATGTGCAGCCAATGGCAGGGTGGACGCTGTACGTAATCGAGATGAATGTGACCGGGAACGCCACTGGCAAAGCCGAGATGAATGTCGGCGGTGTCTTCGGTTTCAATGTCCAACCCCTCGAAGCTCAGCGTTGCATATACGCTGTCAACTTCACCGGCTAACCAGCGCAGATAATCAATCGGGTGCGAGAGCGTCAGCACGACACCCCCGCCCAAATCTTCGCGGGCGCTGTAGCTCTGACTATAATCTTCCCATGGGTGCCAGTCCGGTAGGTATTCTCCCCAGTGGGCTTGGACGCTGGTTATTCTACCGATTTGCCCCTCGTCTAACCAGCGTTTGATCTGGCGCAGACCGGGATGAAAGCGAAATTGGAAGCCAACGAAAAAGACGAGCGCTTTCTCGTCCACAACCTGCCGCAGTTCATCAATACCGTCTAACGTGTGTGAAATTGGCTTTTCGATGAAGATGTGACTGCCTGATCGCGCGGCTGCGAGCGCGGTCGAAAGGTGGAGTGAAGTTGGGTTGGCGATCAGGGTCGCCGTTGGCTGGTGCGCGAGCGCTTTTGCCAAGTCGTACTCGATGGTTACGCCAGCAAGCTCGTGGTCAGGGAGCGTGCTGTGTCCGCTGCGGCAGACGATTATCTCTGAATCCTGCCAGCCTAAGGCGCGTAAATTTCTGAGATGCCGCCGACCAATTGAGCCGAAGCCGACGATCAGCATCGTATTTTTAACTTCTGGCTGAGTCGTCAAATTATTTGTCCCAACCGAAGTCGCACTTGAGCAGATCATAGAGACGTTCGTTATGGGGCTTGAAGTAGTCTACAAGGATCGGGCGTGTTTCGGGCGCCATTGGCGATACGCTTCGTCCGCCTACGAAAAGCTGCTCGCGTACAATATCGGTTTGATTGGCAAACGATGCCCTGGTGTAGGCGGGAAGATTGAGGAAATCGATTAACTGCGCGTAGACTTGCGCTGTATTCTTATACATCACTTCCGACTGACTGATATGAACTTGCTCACGCGGGAAAAGCGTGAACACGCGCTCTAATTGCTCGGCGTAATGCCCGCGTGCTTTATAGCCCTGACGGTGGAGCGCTAAACTCTTGTAGCGTGGGTTGGTGGTTTCGCGTTCATATTCACCCGCGAGGCGATCTTCTTCGGTCGCAATCGCTTCTTCGAATGAGAGATCTTCTTTTTTGCCACCGTAGGCTGCACTGTAGTGGGAGAAGGCGCGGTCAATCGGATTACGCAGCAGGATGATGAGCTTGATAGCAGGGAATTTCCCCTGAATGCGTTCTATGCAGTTCGGGAGGTACATGTATTCAGGAGTCGCTTCACCCGTGATAGCCCCTTCGGGTTTGAATAGGGAGACGGGGAAATTGGAACGATAATGCCCCATGTCATCACGGTAGGGGTTGTTAAAGTAATGCAACTCCTTATGCCGCGCATGGTAAATCAGCGGATGCTGGGCTAAGTAGGCGTACATTGAGGTCGTGCCGCTGCGCTGTGCGCCAACGATCATGAACGAAGGCTGCATCCGTAGTAGGGCAGAGCGATGCGTCAGCATCTTGTCCACCTGTCTGGTCGCCCCGGTCACGCGCTCGCGCCACACCAACGAGGGCGCGATACCCTCAATTTCCTCTGGATACATGAGGCTGAGAAGCTCCCGATTCAGTTTAAACCTGCTGACGCCTTTCACCCGGCTCATTCGTTCAATGCGATGTTTTTGATTCGCATCTTTGAACGTCAAGTTTTGGCAGCGATCCGGGTCGAACAGCGGTTCCGATTTCATTACCGCGTTGAGTTCATCTGCTAAAATGACCTGTAATGCTTCTTTATCTCCTTGGGAGAGCGCTTGTTTTGCAGTGTCCGACAACTGGTCACATAAATAGGATGAGAAGGCGTCTGAATGCTGCTGGAATCGCTCAATAAGCGGGTATACGTCTTTCAATTGTTGAGGTTTTAGCAACCAATCGGTTTGTGGCAAATTGGAAATCCTCCTTCGGAATGATCAAGCATTTAGAACCCAACTACTAATCGACTTATGGCAGTTTTAGTCACTCGTATTGCTAGAAAGTGTCTGGCTAATACGATGACAGTAATCTTTCTGAACCTCAGTCAATTTTCGTACAGTATCAAAACGTTGTTTCCGGCGCGCATAGGATTCATTAATGAGCGACTCGGATGCTGCGAGGAGTTGCTCGAAAGTCGTTTCCCTAGGATCGAGAATCTGAAACTCGTTTGGGACAACACTCAAGGCATCTTCGTATTTTGAGCGCCGCTCCAATGCGATAGAAGGCACACCCCAAGAACATGCAAAAATAGCGGGATGCATTCGCATGGTAATGAGCGCCTTCGCTTTTGTGACAAGGTGCTTGAACGATTCCAAGGTGCCATCATACTTGACTAAGCCATCAACAATGCCGCCGAGAGATTCGTGCATGAATTTCTCGTTTGCCTCATGCTCACTAGTTGCTGTACTGTAAAGTATAACTTTGTAGCCTAAGTCTTTCAGCGCTGCTACAAGACGAGGCAGCATTGCATATCGATCCATATCACTTTGATAGAGATCTGAGGTCTGTTTCGTAAAACGAATCGATAAAACAACATAATCTTCAGGTTCAACAGGTTGAGATATATCGAGGTTAGTTAAAAATGCCATATCCCCAACTACCTCGGATTCAATACCTAATTTATGAAGTTCCTTTTGTGTTTGATATCCACGCACCCCACGTAACGGTGCTGCTTTGAGTACAGCCACCCAGCTTTCTAAGAGCTGCTCATCTGTGGGAATGTCTCTCGAACCTGTACCAAAAAGTAAAGGATGAGCACCTGCTGAGATCAAGCGCGCAAACAATCGTTCGATCTGTTTCTCAAATAAGAGTGTTCCGCCGCCTAAGATAAACAAGCGTTTGGCGATGAAAGCAGAAGCCTTTGCTGAGCGATGATCAAAGCGCGAAAATGGCACAAGGCGGTTTCCCGTTAAAATGTGTGAGGATGCCAAGTGATAAAGCACTTCGTCACCCAAATTGCCATTGTTTGGATAAGCGACATAGGGAACAGCCCTATGCAGTAGATCGTCAATCGCATTACGAATGATTTGTGGGTATACGTTTATGATGCCCCCCAATTTTCTCGCTCATCGCACTCATAAATCTGGAGCTGGTACTGAAGATAACGATGTGGAACCGTTACCTTCGAACTCTCACTCCCCAAAATTCGGAAAACCGTTTTACTCTTGCTCTACCGAAGGGATTTTCTGCTGCTCCGGCTCGGGCGCACCAAATTTGTAGTCAAAGCGGAATGGTCCCGTTACCCATTTCTGTTGGTACAACTGATCGAGAGAATCAGAGAATGGGGTTGTTGTGATTTTGAAATTCAGCCCCTTTATCATAGGGTGCTTCATACCATTGACACGGTATTTTATCGAGGATCCAAAATAACCATTGCGTAGCCGGAGCGGATCGAGCGCGAGTTTCAGTTCATAGTCGCCATGAGGCAATTCTGTTGTATCCACTTCAGTGGGTACGGTAAACAAGGCGCGTGAAGTAGTTGCGTCATCGATGCTAACACCAAGGCGAAGAATGCCGTTAGGTCGGTGGATGCGTAAACCTAAGGCGAGCACGATGGATTCGCGTTCGGAGAAGACGCTACGACGCTCGCCATCTTCGCCAACCAAACTCATCGACGTGAATTCAATATCGTGATGATTCGGATCAGCAAATGGCGTTAAATCCATCCAGCCTTCCATTTCCGCTTGATTATCGAGGCTGCGTAGATAATTCCTGACGACCGTCTCACTATCGCCGCTATCAACGATGCAGCCGCTTTTCAACAAAATACTGCGTTCTGTGAGCGTTGTAACTGCATCCAAATTGTGGCTGACAAAGAGCACCGTCCGTCCTTCTTGGGCAACTTCTTGCATTTTGCCCAAGCATTTTTGCTGAAACTCCGCGTCACCGACCGCTAAAACCTCATCAATAACGAGGATGTCTGGTTCAAGGTGAGCCGCTACTGCAAAGCCCAAACGCAGGCGCATGCCTGAGGAATAGCGCTTAACGGGCGTATCGATGAAGCGTTCTACGCCAGCGAAGTCAACGATTTCGTCGAACTTGCGCAGAATTTCTTGACGAGTCATGCCGAGAATTGCGCCGTTGAGCAGGACATTTTCGCGTCCCGTGAGTTCGAGGTGAAAGCCTGTGCCGACTTCGAGCAAGGCAGCAATGCGCCCGCGAATATCGACAAAGCCTTCTGTTGGTTCTGTGATACGCGAGAGAATCTTCAGGAGCGTGCTTTTCCCTGCGCCATTATGCCCAATAATACCGAGCGCCTCCCCTTTTTTGACATCAAATGAGATGTCTTTAAGCGCCCACATCAACTCGTCATCGGTTGCTATTTGGCGAGCTTTAGGGTTCGGATTTGGAAGCGCCCCCTTTGAAGAACGGCGCATTACTCGTGACATCGTATGTGAAAGGGATTCGCTGAGCGTTTGGCTTCGCAGAGCCTTCATACTTCTTAACTGACCCAGACGATACTGTTTACCTAGATTTTCAACATGTACAGCTATGTCAGACATTGTTTATCTCGTAAGTTTCTAGCCGACAGAAGATCAAGCAACATCCGCGAAGGTTTTTTCCATTCGCCGGAAGTAAAACAGTCCACTGACCAAAATGACGATAGCGATCACCACCGAAACAAGCGTCGCACCTGTTGGTGCTTGCCCTTTACCCAAGAGCGCCCAACGGAAGCCTTCGATGACGCCTGCCATCGGGTTCAAATTAAAAAGTATACGGAGCACCGGGTCGGTGATGAGGCTGCTAGGATAGGCAATCGGTGTTGCGAACATCCATAGTTGTACGATAAACGGCACGGTGAAACGAACGTCGCGGTAACGAACGTTGATGGCAGCGAACCAGACGCCCACACCGAGTGAAATTGTGGCGGCAATGAGCAGCAAGAATGGGAGCCAAATGATGTTTGCTGTTGGCGTAATCTGATAAAACAGCATCATGCCAACCAAAACGATAGACGCGATGAAGAAATCGATGAGTCCGCCGATGACGCTTGAGATGGGCATGGCGAGTCGTGGAAAATAGACCTTCGTGAACAGATTGACATTACTCACGAGGCTGTTTGAAGAATTGGTCACGCCGTTGGCGAAGAACGTCCACGGGACAAGCGCCGTATAGTAAAAGATCGGCTGAGGCAGCCCATCGGATGAGATTTTAGCTAACCGCCCAAAGAAGATGGTAAAAACGACCATCGTCATAAACGGCTGAATGACTGCCCACGATGCGCCGAGCAGTGTTTGTTTGTAGCGAACTTTGATGTCGCGCCACGTGAAAAAGAATAGCAGTTCACGGAACTCCCACAGTTCACTCAGCTTTAGATTCGCCCACCCGCGTGTCGGTTCGAGACGAATGACCGTTTCGGATTTCAGCATTTTTTTCGTTTGTACTTCGACTGCCATTGGATGTCCCCGCAGTATGATGACTGACTTGACGTCGTGAGCGTTGTTTGACTGTATCGTAAGCCACTGATAAGTCGTGAGCTGCTGGTGGCTTCAGTAAACTTCTATGCTGTGAACCAGAAGGAAAATATATTTTTAATGCTGCCGATTAGGGAAGTGGGCAGTTGACCCTTTCTCGCTTGTGAAGTTTGGCTGTTACGCATTCGACGCGCAAAAGGAAAACTCCCGATTCGGATCCTATTCGGGTTCTCAAATCTCGTCAATAGTTGATGATAAAAGGTTTTTTGGGGGGCGTGACAGAGAATTACAACTCATGATGTGGGAGTTCTCTCGACCACGCCCTGTCAACTCATTGTCAGTTTTCAGGGCAGAAAAACAGATAAGGTGATGGTTTCATACCACTTAACTATCTGCTCGCCTTCTCAATCGAGCCGGAATCGCTCTTTCCCAAAAGCCACGTTTCGCGTCGCTAGTGTCGCGGGTGTAGTACGATTTATAGTAGTAGTCACTGTAGTAGCTGACTTCGTCACGCATGTTGACTTGATTGATGACGATACCCTTCACATCCACACCAACTTGATCAAGTTGATCACGTGCTTTCAAAGCCGCACTTTGGCGCGTCTTTTCACCGTCTATGACCAAAATGACACCGGCGTTCGTAAGCGCCGCAAGTGTGGCGCTGTCGCTGAACATCAAGATCGGTGGGGTGTCAAAGATAATCACGTCGACGTTTGAGGACGCCCGGAAAGCCTCGATCCAGCGTTTCATTAATGCTGAACCGAGAATTTCAGCCGGATTTGCGGGAATGAAACCGCTTGTGATGACCTTTAGATTCGGGATTTGTGTCGGTTGCAGACATTGATCGAGCTTGCGCGGCATCTGAATGTCGGCGTCCTGCGTTTCGGCATTGTCATAGCTTTTTGGATCGACGAGCAGCAAGGTAGTCAGTCCGATGCTGTTTTCCAAGCCGAAGATTTCATGCACGACTGGACGGCGCATGTCGGCATCGACCAAGAGGACGCGCATCCCCGAAAATGCCATCGTCGCTGCTAAGTTCGCGCTGGTCACGCTTTTACCTTCGCCCGGTCCGCAGCTTGTAACGACAATCACCTTTTCATTGGTATTGTGCGTCGCGTAAACGAGGTTTGTCCTTAAGCGACGGTAGGCTTCCATCATCTCAGACATGGATGGGTAGTTGGTCAGCAACCGCTCGCCGTAGTCCGCCTTCTTTTTACCAAAGTGCGGGATCGCGCCGAGTACCGGCAGTGACAGCAGTTGCGCTGCTACTTCGGACGTGCGAATTTTATCGTCGAAATAGTCGAGGAGTAAAACCACGCCTATCGCGAGTGCTGCTCCGGCGGCACCACCAATCAGGAGCAGTGAACTGGATCGCCCGTTTTCAGCCGAATTTGGGAACACCGCGCTGTCAACGATAGTGAGTGCGTTGGTACGCTGCTGAAACCCGCTGATAGATGTTTGGAACTGTGCAATGGCGCTCACAGCTTGTTTGATTTGACTCAAAATCGTCGATTCTTGATCGCGCAGAGATTGAATTTCTGCGGCATCTGTTGATGCCGCTATCTGTTGATCGAGCTGCAGCCTGAGCGCACGCTGATCGTTGACTTGCTGGTTCAGAGACTCCATTTGCGACTTGGCAAAATCAACTTGTGTCTGCTGATCTGCCGTCAAATTGGTTGGGCTGTGGACGATGAGTTGGTTCGCGACTTCGTTGGCAATATCTGCTGTGAGCACAGGGTCTCGATAAGTGACCCTGATATTCAGCAACGAGGTGCTCGGAACTACAGTCGTGGTTATGAATGCGCGTAATGCTTCGGGGGGTAAATCGAGATTAAGCGCGTCAACCACGCCTTGAAGTACGTCGCGCGTCTTGACGAGCTGCTGGTAGGTCGCTACGAGGTTCTGCCCGACGTAAATCTGACTGCTTGTCGGGTTCGGGTCTTGGATATATTGACCAATGGAAATCTGTACCTGTGCGCTGTATAACGGCACCTGCTGAGTCGTTAAAATGAAACTAACGCCAGCTCCCACAAACGCTGCGGCAAGAATAAGCCACAGTGATTTTCTGAATATGCGGATATAGTACTCGAATTCCATACCAACCCATCACTCTCTACCAACAATTCACGGATCGCTTGCAGACCTTATTATTTATCTTTCAAGAGTCATGGAAATATATATCGAATTTGTGAGGGTGTCTATTCGTAACTTGTTACGAGGATTGCTTGTCAGCTTGATTTACCTTTAGTGTTTCCTAAGGAATTGAGCGAGAGCCGCTGGAAAATGTGGGTATTTGCAATTGAAGGTATCTAACGCTTCGGAAACTTGAGCAGATTTTCACACCCGGAAACTTCACATCCATAGATGCGTGTCTAGATTTTCTCTGAGATTCGCTATTCAAGAACATATGCGTTTTTGAACGCTATTGCCAAGCTTATTTAGTAATTTCAACAACATCAATGAGCAAACAGTGGCGCAAGCGCACAGATAGTCGAGTGTACACAATAACCAGTATATCACAAGGTCGAAATCGAAAGCGCACCGAGTTTATCTCTCAATGGACAGGGATGGTAGGCGTCGTTGGGCATACCGTATTCAGTCGAATTGCACAATGATGGCGAACTCCGAGAACACAATGCTCATGATAATTATCAGGTATCTTATAGACTATTCTCTGGATAATGCTTTGGCACAAACACTATTTTGAGACGTTAGTACGAGATATTTTCGCGGGCAGCGTGGGACTCGAAATGCGTTGACGCCCGCGAACAAATGCTCTACCATTACAATTAGACTTACTTATACGAATGAGGATAGGATTTATCATGGCGTCTGAACTGAGTCAGGAAATGATCAACGAACTTGTCGTCGCGGCGCACCACGACTTGGCGCGCGTCAAGGAACTGCTGGCTGAGCAGCCGAATATGCTTAACGAGAACGCCGATTGGGTCGAGACGCCGATTCAGGCGGCGGCACATGTCGGTAATCGTTCGATTGCCGAATACCTGCTGGAACAGGGTGCGCCGCTCGACATTTGCACCGCCGCGATGCTTGGGCGCAGCGATGAGGTGCGCGCGATCCTGTCCGACGATCCTGGCGAGTCGCAGGCGACCGGCGCGCACAATATCCCCGTGTTGTTCTATCCGGCGATCAGCGGGAATGTCGAGATCGCGCAAATTCTGCTCGACGCAGGATCGCCTACTGCGGTTGATGAGGGTGTGAATAGTCCGCTGCATGGCGCGGCGCTGTTCGGGCAAGCAGTGATGGCACAGTGGCTGCTTGACCACGACGCTAACCCCTACGCGGTCGATTACGAAGGCAAAACGCCGCTCGACCGCGCGCAGGAAAATGACCATGCCGACGTGGTTGCTGTGCTCGAACCCTACTACGAATCGGCAGACTAGATGAGCCGTGCCGAAGATGCATTGATGCGCCTGTACGAGAGTGCGAGCGTTCGTGACGAACTGACGGATGAGGAAGCCGAAGCTCTGCTCAAGTGGGCGGAAACGGAAGTCACGCGCCTCGATCAGTCCGGTGTTGACGACGAAACCTTCGATGACGGCGTTCGCACGCTGATGAAGTTGGCGAAGGAAATGAACCGCTTCGCCGGAGGACAGGAGCAGGGCTTTAGCGCGCAGGACGTTGATGAAACGCCGCAAACCATCGCGGGGTTGGCGAACGAGCTAGATCATCCGACTGATGCGGGGCAGATCACTGCTGCTGGAACAGGTGATCCAATGAGCACCGTAGAGGCGCTCACCGCCTTGCTGAGCGATCAAGACTCAAGCGCGGAAGCTGCCGCTGCCGATTCGGAGTCCTCTGCTGAAGTCAGCGAACTCACGCAGACGGAGCAAGCTGAACCTATCCCACACGATCTGCTACCGATTGATCAACCCACAGACTCTTTTGAACCTACGGACGATATGCCGCTAAGCCCCTCTGGAGACGACGTTGAAGCGAACAACAACTAAGCGTGACCTTTCCTCTATACAGGTGTCTGAAGCGCGGCAGGCAAAGACCGCTGCTGCCCGCCTTCGTATCATTGCGATCATCATCGGACTCGCGCTGCTGGTCGCGGGGTGTTTGCCGGAGACGGCAACGCCGATTCCGCCGACAACTTCTGCTGCAACGATAAGCCCCACGACGGCGACGCGCCGTCCGCCAACGGCAACGTCTCGCCCACAGACCGCGACGATGACAGCGAGCGGCGTAACATCTTTCCGGCTGCCGCAGGGTTTTGGCGCGAGCAAAGGCTTTTGGGAGGTCTATTTCACTGCACCGACGGGCAGTCGTGACGCTTCCACTTATACAGGTGGCATCGATCAAGTGCTTGCCACCGACATTGCAGGCGTGACGCAGACGCTCGACATCGCTGCTTACGAATTCAACGATGTGGCGCTGACGACGGCGGTTTTAGCGGCGAAGGGACGCGGAGTGCGTGTGCGCGTCGTCACTGACGACGATGCGGGTATCAATGACACGGATACAACGCTGCATCAACTGGAGCAAGCGGGCATCCCGATTGTCAACGATGACCGGTCGGCGTTGATGCACGACAAGTTCATGATCCTCGACAGCACCACCGTCTGGACGGGATCATGGAATTACACGGTCAACGGGACGTTCCGCAACAACAACAATGCGCTCGTGCTGCGTTCGCAGACAGCTGTGCAGGACTATCAAGCCGAGTTCAACGAGATGTTCGTTGATGGCAGGTTCGGTCCAACGTCGTCTATCAATACGCCGCGCGCGGAATTCTCGCAGGATGGGGACGCGATTGGGATCTACTTTGCTTCGGAAGAAGACGTCAAGTCCAAAGTCGCGGCGGCGCTGCAGGGCGCGCAGCACTCGATCCGCTTTATGACCTTTTCCTTTACCCTTGACGACATCGGGCAGGTTTTGCTGGCAAAGGCGGGCACAGGGGTAAGCGTGTCCGGTATTTTCGAGACCACAGGGAGTAAGACCCAGTTCAGCGAAATGACGCCGCTGTTCTGTGCGGGGCTGCCCGTCCGTCAGGATGGCAATCCATTCGTGCTGCATCACAAGGTCTTTATCGTTGATGACACCGTGATTACCGGATCGTTCAACTACTCTGCCAGCGCGAACAACTCGAACGACGAGAATCTGATCATGATCACGGATGCGGACCTCGCGGCGCAGTATCTCGCGGAATTTGATCGCCGTTGGGCGGAAGCCACCGTACCGACAGGCTTATCGTGCAAATAGGACATCTGTGCTAGAATAGTGCTGATTCGCGGGTGCTGAAAAGCCGAGGATTTAAACCCTCGGCTAGACAACCCGTCGACCACTAAAGGGGCGACTCAAACAATCGCTATTGTTGCGACCCCTTTAGTGGGTCGCGTAGTTTGGTAGCGAGGGGTTTAAACCCCTTGCGGTGCTGACTGAAATTTCTAGCCTTGCACCTACTCATACAGCACTCAGTACTTGTTTTGAGGGAGATTAACTAATGCCGTTTATCGAAGCGCCTACGACATTCTATCTCGGTCGCCGCTACGACCCGGAAAGCAAGAAGCTGACCAGCGACGTGGTCTACTACGACTCGCGCGACTTGACCACGCACGCGGTCGTCGTCGGCATGACGGGCAGCGGCAAGACCGGCTTGTGCATCAACCTGTTGGAAGAAGCGATCCTCGACAATATTCCTGCCATCGTGATTGATCCGAAGGGCGACATTACCAACCTGCTGCTCGACTTTCCTGACCTGCGACCCGAAGATTTTCAGCCTTGGGTCAACGTCGATGATGCCCGTCGCGCTGGCATGGACGTGCCGCAGTACGCCGCCGACATTGCGCATCAGTGGGAGCAGGGCTTAGCGAGTTGGGGGATCGTGCCGGACAGGATGCGTTGGCTCAAGTTCGCGGCGAAGTACAGCATCTTCACACCGGGATCAGATGCGGGCTTGCCTGTGAGCATCCTCGCCTCGCTGCGCGCTCCGCGCGACGGTTGGGAGAACAACCTCGAAGCCAACCGCGAGAAAATCAATGGCATCGTCACGGCGCTGCTGGCGCTGGTTGGGCGCGACGTGCAGCCCGTGCAGGATAAGGAACACGTCCTCGTCGCCAACATCTTTGAAGCGGCGTGGTCACGCGGGCAGGATTTGACGCTCGAAGACATCATCTTGCAGGTGCAGAAACCGCCGTTCGAGAAGCTCGGTGTCTTCCCGATTGACGACTACATCAGCGAGCGCGACCGTCAAAAACTGGCGCTCGACTTGAACAACATTGTCGCGTCGCCGTCGTTTCAGTCGTGGCTGTCCGGCGCGCCGCTCGACATTCAGAGCTTGCTCTATCAGCCGGACGGGCGCCCGCGTGTGTCAATCTTCTACATCGCTCACCTGAACGAGACCGAGCGCCAGTTCATCATCACGCTGATCCTCGAAAACATGCTCGGCTGGATGCGGACGCTGAGCGGCACGACCAGCCTGCGGGCGCTGCTCTACATCGACGAGATGTTCGGCTACTTTCCGCCGTATCCGCGCAACCCGCCGACCAAAGAACCGCTGCTGCGGATGCTTAAACAGGCGCGCGCTTTCGGCTTGGGCATGATCTTGGCGACGCAGAACCCCGGCGATATCGACTACAAGGGTTTGAGTAATGCCGGAACGTGGTTTATCGGCAGGCTGCAATCGCAGAACGACAAAGATCGCGTCATGTCCGGCTTGCAGTCGATGGCATCGATTGACAACGAGATGAACCTCAAGGAAGTCGAGCAGATGGTGTCGGACGTGCCGCCGCGCGTCTTCCTGATGCACAACGTCCATGATCGCGGTGGGCCGGTGATGGTTCACACGCGCTGGGCGATGAGCTATCTACGCGGCCCGCTGACGCGCCAGCAGGTGCAAACCCTGATGGCGGATCAACGGGCGCAGTTCTACGCGCAGCCGCCGCAGCGCCAGCAAAACGCCGCGCCCGCGATGACCAGTTCTCAGCCGATCAGCGCGGGTCCCGGCTATGCTGCCCAGATCGCGGCGGCACAGGGCGCGGGACAGTATGCGCCGCCGCCTCCGTCCAATTTTCCTGATTCGCCCGGTTCGCTGCCAGAGTTCCCGGCGGTGTCGGCACAGGCGATTGCGCCAGTCGGGAATACGATGGCGTCACAGCCGACCGGATCAAGCGGGTTGCAAGTGCCGCAGGGATTCAACCGTAACCAACCGCCGATCCCGTCGGCGATTGCACAGTATTTCCTGCCTAACGAGGTGTCGAGTCAGCAGGCGATCAGCGCGTGGGAGCGCAAGACGAACTTTGCGGCAGCGTCACTCGGCAGCGTCATGCTGACCTACCGCCCGGTGCTGCTGGCGCAGGCGTCGGTACGCTATCAAGATCGCAAGACGCAGTTGTACACGGTGCGCCAGTACGCCTTTCTCGTGCCGAGCGTGGATCGCGCGGGAATGGTGCGTTGGGAAGAGTTCGAAACGCAGCCAATTGATTCGCGCCGCGTTTCCAGTGCGCCGTTTGCTGATGCACTCTATGCCGATCCAACCCCCGGTATGACCGACAGCAAGCGCGTGACCGGGCTTAAGCGCGAAGTCACCGACTTGATCTACACGACGAAGCAGCTTCGCGTGCCTTACAATCCTACGCTGGACACCTACGGCGATCCTGATGGTGATTTTGCCGTGTTTCGGTCACAGCTTCAGCAGAGCGCGCGCGAAAAGCGCGACGCCGAGATGGATGGCTTGACGGCAAAGTACGAGAAGTCGCTCGACCGGCTTGACGACCAGCAGCAGCGTAAAATCCAGCGGCTCGAAAATGAGAAGAGAGAACTGACTGACCTCAAGCGCGAGCAGTTGTTCACGACGGGCGAGGCAGTGCTCGGCTTGCTCAAGGGGCGGACGGCGTTCACGCTTTCGCGCATGAGCCGTTCGGCGGTCTACAAGCAGCGCTCGAAGGGGCAGCTTGAGATGGCGGAACTCGACGTGCAGCAGATCGAGGAAAACAAAGCCGATATTGTGCAGGAATACCAGTCGAAGGTGCGCGAGATCAACGAGCGTTGGGCACGGGTGGCGACGAACATCGAGGAATACCAGATCACGCCGTACAAGAAGGACATCAATATCGATCTGTTCGGGATCGCGTGGGTGCCGTACTGGTATGCGTGGGTCAACAATCAGCCGCTTCTGCTCCCTGCGATGGGGCAAGCCTGAACGAAATGAGGGTATCTGCTGATGAAGTGCAGCCGATTCCGCTCGGTGTGCTCGATTTTTGCCGCGCCGCAAAACTCGGCGACATCACGACGATAGAGACGCTGCAAGGTGGTGTCATCAGCCTGACGCGCCGCTTGATCACGAGTAAGCACGCGAGCATGATCGTCAAACAGAGCGCTCAAGCGCCCGTCCAAATACCTGCTGATCTGTACGCTTGTGAAGCCCACAGCTTGAGCGTGCTCAAGGCGGCGGGGCTGCGAACGCCAGAAGTGCTGGCGATGGACGCCGATTTTCTGCTGCTAGAGGATTTGGGCAGCGTCCAGCTGGATGCGATTTCGTGGGAAAAGGCGGGGCGCGCGATTGCGCATCTACACCAGCATACCCACGCTCAGTTCGGCTTTGCTCAGGACAACTATTTAGGGATGCTGCCCCAGTACAACGCTTGGGCGGGCGATGGACACGCCTTTTTCGCGCAGAAACGTCTGCTGCGCTATCTCGCCGTGCCACTGTGCGAGCAGACTCTGACGCCACAAGATCGGCAGGATTTAGAGCGTTTGGCGGCGCGGTTGCCACAGTTGATCCCGATGCAGCCCGCGTCGCTGCTGCACGGTGATCTGTGGGTCGCCAACGTCACGGCGTCGCGCGATGGCAGCCCCGCTTTCCTCGACCCTGCCGTCTATTATGGTTGGGCGGAAGCCGAACTGAGTATGATGCGCCAGTATAAAGGCGTTCCGAAAGTTTTCTTCGACGCCTACGTTGAGGTCAATCCGCTGAACGAGGGATGGTGGGAGCGGCTGGAACTGCTCTATCTGCGCGAGATATTGAGCGTGATTGCCCACTTCGGCAATCGACATGACGCGCTTGGTCAGCTACGCGCGATCATCGCTAAATTCAGCTAAACGGACGTGAATTGTTAGCGCATACTGAAATCCGTGAACGTGTCAGCGGCGGCGTGCCATTCAGCATTGACCCGTTGAACGCGCGCCGCCCAAGGTCCCTCGTGCAAGAAGGATATGAACTGCTCCAGCGTCGGGCGATCCCCGACGGCGACTGTCTCGACCGTGCGATCCGGTAAATTACGCACCCAACCGGTTAAGCCGAGCGCTTGCGCACGCCGGATGGTCGCGTCGCGGAAGCCGACGCCCTGCACGCGCCCGTGAACGACCGCGTGTAACTGTTGAAGATCGGTTTCGCTCATCCGTTTTTTGATCCTGTTCGGGGCGTGAGGTGCTTGAGCCTGCGCCCTGCTGCCGAGTCCTCGATGAGCGTTGCCAGCCGCTTCTGGCGCGTCGCTTCCTGCTTGGCGCTGATCACCCACCAGATCGCTGTTTTGCGATAGGCAGGCGGCGCGGTGTTCTCGAAGAAATCCCATGCGGCGGGGTTGGCGCGCAACTGGGCTTCGTAGGCGTCGCCTAAGACAAGTTGATCCTGATCCTGCTCGAATGAATACTGATTCTGCTTGCTCAGGTCACGCTCGTTGAAGGTTTTCAAGCCGGATTCGTGCATCAAACCGTCCTGCGTCAGGCGTTCAATGTGCTTGAGATTGATCTGGCTCCAAATGCTGTGCGGTTTGCGCGGTGTGAAGCGCATCGAGTAGCTTTCGCTGTCGATTGAGCGCCGAATACCGTCGATCCAGCCGAAACAGAGTGCTTGATCGACCGACTCCTGATAGGTCATGGTCGGCTTTCCGACCGCCTTTTTGTAGAAGCCAACCAACACTTCCGTCTGCGTGTCGTAGTTCGCTTCTAGCCACGCGCGGAATTCCGCTGGCGTTGCAAAGAACAGCGCATCCATTCGCACCTCCTCAGTTCCCTAATCGTTTGTCCGTAGGGGCGTTATATATAACGCCCCTACAAGCCGCTATCCATAATTCGCCGCCTATATTATACCGAGCGCTATTGCAGATTAATGTAGGGGATGTCGCCAAACGTGCGGATTTTCTCTAGCGGCAGCGCGACCAGCCGCCCGCCTTCGCGGTAATCGAGCGCGAGCGTCGTGAACGAGAGGATGCGGTCGGCAAATGGATTGATCGTCGGGGAGATTTCGATCAAGTTGGTGAGCAGGGTCGAACGGGTCGCCAGCAGCAGCACGCACGCCTCGACGAACTGCCAGCCCTGCGGCGTGTACGGGTAAGCCAGAATCGTCTGTGGCTTGAGGATCGACTTCGGCTTGCTCGAGTCGCGGTACTTCTTGAACAGCAGCTCCCATTCGCGCGATGTCAGTTTGCGCTCGGCAAGTGCGACGGTTTCGGCAGACAGCCCACGCAGCCGATCCAGCAGATGCGACTGATACTCGCGGGCGGTCATGATACGCACGTCCGCCTGCCGAATGCCGCTGCGCCCGACTTCGTCCACCATGTCGGTGAGCGTCACCTCACAGGCGACCGCCTCGCCGCTTTCGAGCGCAAAGCACTTGAGCGCCGGAGTCGCGCCATATCGATCCCAACCCTGACCGCGCGGCATCGCCCCGCGCCAGATCGTCTTGAGCGTCTCCGGGTCAATGCCGTCGGTTGGCGTCGTGAAGTTATAGCCGCGCCGCGCCCCTTCGAGCACGTAGCTGATCGTGAGTTCGTGCATGGGAAATTCGCTTTTAGCTGCTGAAGATTCAGTGTGGCAATATAGATGATGCTGCCAATCTGCGGCGCGCTGGGTTTAAACCCAGCGCTACCGAAGTGCGCGACCCACTGAGGGGGTCGCAAGAACAATCCTGCGCTTGAGTCGCCCCTTGAGTGGGCGACATTCTTTCTAGCCGAGGGTTTAAACCCTCGGCGGCGGCTTTTATGCCTTTGGCTGCGGACGGATGTGGTTGAAGAACGTCCGCATGGCGTCACGCACGCCGACGCCAGTCGAGATACTGCTCGAATGGATCGTCGCTTGATAGCCGAGTCGATCCGCCTGATTGTTCAGGCGCTTGACCTCGTTGCTGTAATTCGCCATCAGCTTGTCGAGCGTCGTGTCTTTGAGCCATAGATCGCTCTTGTTGACGAGGATCATGACCGACTTCAGGTTACGCTTGGCGTCGCCTTCTTCCTCGATCATGTTCATGACGAAGTTGAGCGCATCCTTGTGCTTGAGCACGTCGCTGTCGTCGATCAGGAAGATAATCCCGCGCGGCTTCACGTCGCGGAACAATTCGATCCAGTCGGTTTCCCACATTTCATGCTCGCCGCCGACATCGCGGGTGGGCTTGAGCCGGATCATCTCGTCGCCGATGTAGGAACTGAACGAGCTGACGTTATCCCCGCCGGGAGCGGTTGGCGCAGGCTGGAATTCGTCCAGCGTGGCGACGTTCTGGCGCAGCCACTCGATCAGGGTTGTTTTACCCGTTTGCCGTGCGCCCAAAATGATGAACGGCAGCCCCAGCACTTTGACGTAGACGAAATCGTAGATACGGTCGGCACTTTGCGTCAGCGAATTGGCGAATTTGCTGCTGCTCACAGAGCCGAAGATGGCGCTGAAAAATTGATCGATCAGGTTGGTCATTTTGCCCTTCCAACAACCAGTTATGCTGCCATTGTATACGGATTTTGTCGGAAAAAGTCGCAAAATCGCTGAATGCGCGTGTAATATAAGGCTCAGGTCGCTGTTCGCGCGTGCCGTGATTTACACTGTGGGTGAAGCATGAAAGAAACCGAAGCCATCATCGAGCGCGTTCGCCGTGTGAGCGAAACGCATCAACATCTCATCGTCGCCGTCGATTCGTCGCTGACCAGCATCAAACCGGGGCAGTCCTTCCTCGCGCGCGTCGGTGACTCGTGGACGCCCTACCTGCGCGAGCATTGGCTGCCCGTCGCTATCGAGAAAAATATGCTGGTGATCGAACGTCCCGCGTCGTCCTATTACGAACCGGGCACGATTGTCAGCCTGATCGGCATTATTGGGCAGCCGTTTCGCTTCCGGCGCACGCTGCGCAACGTCCTGTTGGTCGCCTACAACAGCGAGCCAACCCCGCTGATGATGACCATTCCGGCGCTGCTGGCGAACAACGTCAGCGTGACGCTGCTGATGCTCGGTACGGATTACAGCACGCAGCATCTGCCGCCCGAAGTCGAAGTGATTCAGGGCGAAGTCAAGCCGGATAAGGAACTGCCCGCCGACAAGCTGGATTGGGCGAACCGAGTCACGACGATTGGTTGGGCGGATCAAGTCTTTGCGACTGTTCCGCCGGACGATGAAATAGCGGGCTTCCGCGAAATCTTCGGCTTGTTCTCAGCGCTGCGCGCCGACATTCCCGCGAATTATCTGTTTGGCGTTTTCCGCCCGCTGCTTCCCTGCGGAGTCGGTGCGTGTTCGGCTTGTATGGTCAAACTCAAGGAAGGGACAGCGCTGATGTGCGTCGATGGTCCCGCGCTCGACTTGACGAAAGTGTCGCTGACGTAAGCACGCTGGATAACTCACAAATAATCTGTGTAATCTTGGGTTAAATTGGGATATACCCGCCGTAAGGTTGGGATAAATTAACCGTTATCGCGTAAAGGCAGTCGGTCACAGCCGCTCCCAACGATCATGTACTGTCCATCAAGCCAGCCTTCTTGACCCTCGTAAGTCGCATACCACCAGAGCGCATCATTTTCGCTAGCAATCCCTTTGCCGTAGAGTTCGACAGTTGTGCCAAAGGGGATCACGGTGAGGGTGTCACTGTTGGTGTCAGGCGCGGATCGCAAGCGCAGATTGTATTCGACCGACGCGACGCAGGGCGTGACGGCTGTAAGCGTGGAGGTCGGCGTGCGCGTGCTGTAGTGGTAGCGTGTCGCTGACGGCGTCGCCGTTGGGCGCGGTGTGCTGGTGTGGGTGGGCGTCGGCGTCGCTGAAGGCTGTTTGCGGGGGCGGCTTTCGGTTGCTTGCACCGCTTCGGTCGCGGATTCAGTCGCAAAGGCGAACAGATTGGGACGGGTGGCGTTCGGGTCGGGTGTTGCGCCGCCGAGCCGCGCACCGAGCGTGTTAAGGTCGCTATTGACGGCGATGCGGATGAACGCCTCCATCTGGCTGAGCGCGAGCGCGGCTTGAAAGGCGTTGATCTCGCCGCGCGCCGCCGATTCGCGGACGCCCGCGCGCATGATTTCGCCGATCGCTGCAATCACATGATCGACATCCCCGCCGTGCTGCTCGATGATCTGCGCGAGCGGTGTGCCCTCTTGTAGCGCGTCGGTGATCTCCGTAGGATCGATGTCGATTTCGTCGGTCACCGCAGTGGTAATTGCTTTGAATAACTGCTCGGTACGGTCTTGCTGATCAGGATTGAGCGTTGCTGTGCCTAATCCGGCGGTCGGGGCTGCTGCTTCGGCTGACGCTGCGACGGTCGCTTGAGGATCGAACGCCTGAGCGACGGCTGTCGGAACGGCAGCGAGCTGCTCCTGCACGGAGAGATAAGCGCCCATGAAGGGTATGACGAAGGCGGCGATGATCAGCAGGACGCCGCTGTACAAGCCCAAGATGCCGCGCGATCCTTTGAGCCCCTGCGGGCGGAAGAACTCGGCGATGCCGATGATCAGGCTGAGCGCCGCTAATCCGCCGCCGACTAGCAGCACTGCCTGCGCGATGCGCGCGTCGGGGACGGCGTCAAGGTTCTCGGCGTCGGGTAAATGTGCGATCACCAGCCCGACTAGTAGAATCAGCGCAGTGAGGAACGTCAGCAGAATATCGACGAAGCCGACCGTCTGCCGCCGTAAAATGGTTTTGATCAAGTTATTGAGAGCAAACAGCACGGCGAAAACTGCGCCCGCGCCGATCAGTAAATAAGCGCCCAATACATCTCCCTGTGAATTTCTGAAAGAGTTCATTGTAGCGTGATTGCATCGAAATTCGAGTTAAACGTTGTTATAATCCCGCCCAGATATGTCCATTGTAATCAGGAGAGAAATCCTTTGACACTACCCGCAAATCTACAAGAACTTGCCGTCAACACGATCCGCACGCTGTCTATCGACGCCGTCCAGAAAGCCAACAGCGGGCATCCGGGCTTGCCGATGGGCGCAGCGCCGATGGCGTATACGCTGTGGATGCGCCACCTGAACTTCAACCCGCGTAACCCGCATTGGGCGAACCGCGACCGCTTCATCCTCAGCGCGGGGCACGGCTCGATGCTGATCTATTCGCTGCTCTACCTGACGGGCTTCGACGTTTCGCTCGATGACCTCAAGAATTTTCGGCAGTGGAACAGCATCACGCCGGGGCATCCTGAAGTCCACCTGACGCCGGGCATCGAAACGACGACGGGACCGCTCGGTCAGGGCGCGTCGAACGCGGTCGGCTTCGCGCTGGCGGAAGCCTTTCTCGCCAAGCACTTCAACCGCCCTGATCACGAGATCGTTGACCATTACACCTACGCGCTGGTCAGTGATGGCGATCTGATGGAAGGGGTCGCGTCCGAGGCGGCATCGCTGGCGGGTCACTGGGGCTTGGGTAAGCTGATCTACCTCTACGATAGCAATAACGTGACGCTCGACGGTTCGGCGGACATGATCTTCACTGAGGACGTCGCTGCCCGTTTCCGGGCTTATGGCTGGCATACGCTCGAAGTCGAGGATGGCAACGACGTCAACGCGATTGATCAGGCGATCACGGCGGCGAAGGAAACGCGCGACCGCCCGACGCTGATCGTGATCAAGACGATCATTGGCTACGGCAGCCCGAACAAGGGCGGCACGAGCGAGTCACACGGGTCGCCCTTGGGCGCGGACGAGGTTAAGCTGGTCAAGGACTTCTACGGCTTCCCGCAGGAGGCGTTCTACGTCCCCGGTGAGGCGCTCGAACACTTCCGCGAGTCGGTTGACAAGGGCGCTGAGGAAGAAAGCGCGTGGAACGAAACGTTTCAGGCGTGGCGCAGCGCCTTCCCTGACCTCGCCTCTGAGTGGGACACGGCAATGGCGGGCGAACTGCCTGACGGTTGGGATGCCGATATTCCGGTCTACAGCGGCGACAAGCAGATCGCCACGCGCGTCGCTTCCGGCGAAGTGCTCAACGCGATTGCCAAACACATCCCGACCATGATTGGCGGCGACGCTGACCTCGCGGGCAGCACGCGCACGCTGATCAAGGGCGCGGAGAACACGAATTATCGCCATCCCGCTGAGCGCAACCTGCGCTTCGGTGTGCGTGAGCATGGCATGGGCGTGATTGTCAACGGACTGGCGCTGCACGGCGGGATCATCAAGCCCTACAGCGCGACTTTCCTGACTTTCAGCGATTACATGCGCCCAACGATTCGCTTAGGGGCGTTGATGGGGATTCCGACACTCTACGTGTTCACGCATGACAGCATCGGCTTGGGCGAGGATGGTCCGACGCATCAGCCGATTGAGCAGGTGATGTCGCTGCGGCTGATCCCCGACCTGTACGTGTTCCGCCCCGCCGATGCCAACGAGGCGGCGGCATCATGGCGCGCGGCGATGACGCTCGACAAGCCGGCGACTCTAATCTTCACGCGACAAAACCTGCCGATCCTCGAAAACAGCGCTGCGCTGCGTGCCGGTGTTGCGCGCGGCGGCTACGTGCTGGCGGACTGCGACGGCACGCCGGACGTGATCCTGCTGAGCAGCGGCAGCGAAGTTCACATCGCTCACGCCGCCTACAAGACGCTGACCGATCAAAGCGTCAAGGTGCGGCTGGTGTCGCTGCCGTGCTGGGAACTGTTCGAAGACCAGCCGCAGAGCTACCGCGACGAGGTGCTGCCGCCAAGCGTCACCGCTCGCGTGAGTATCGAAGCGGTGGTCACGCTCGGTTGGCAGAAGTGGGTTGGGACGCAGGGGGTGGCGATTGGCATCGACAAGTTCGGTGCGAGCGCTCCCTACCAGAAGATTTACGAGGAATACGGCTTGACACCGGAAGCGGTCATCAGCGCGGCAAAGGGGTTGATGGGGTAATAATTTCATTGTTAGTAGAAGGTTGAAGCCTAAAAACTTCGCCTTCTACTGCTGAATTGAGCTTATAGGGAGCGAATTTGCACTCACAATCTTAGCACGAAATACGCCTAGCTGGTGGGTGGCTTGCACTGCTTAGACGTATATGCGAAATAGCGAGCTGTCTTCGGCGAGATACCGCTGCGGTATCTCGCCGAAGAAGCCGTGCAGTTGGAAGTATAAAAGGATGTACCGATATAAGCGTCTGCCGTTCCAGCCAATTTTTGTAAACCTCATCCGTCTACTCGGCGCAGCGCTCAACTTCACACAAACTACGGATGAGCCACTCAATTGGGAATAGACGACATTTAACTGAAATGTCGTTTGAACTTAATCATATCGGTGCTATACTAGATTTGTCCGGACAGGTTTCGACATGTATGATGGAATTCCAGATTTCACATTCGAGTTCGCTGCCGCTGCATTTACAGCTTCTGGATGAACTGCGTCATAAGGTCAAGAGCGGGCTGCTCAAGCCGCATGACCGGCTTCCGGGAGAGTGGGAACTCGTCCAAACTCTGAACATCAGCCGCACGACCATCCAGCGCGCGTGGCAGGCAGCACAGGATGAAGGGCTGATTTACCGAGTCGCCGGCAAGGGGACATTCGTCGCCGAACCACCGAGCACTAATGCCCGCGACCTCGTTGGCTTCTTCCTGCCGGAGTATCGCGGTACCTTCGCCGTCCAGATGCTCAACGGCGCGGAGCGAACGCTGCGCGAGCATGGCTTCCGCGTTCAGATCGCCAGTACAGATCGCAGCATTACGGAAGAAAATCGGCTGCTGTGTCTGCTCACGGACGAGGGCGCGGTCGGGTGCATCCTCGTACCAGCGCGGGCGAGCGCAGCGGGGCGCGTACTGGCGTCGCCCGACTTCAAGCTGCCACTTGTGCTGATGGATCGTCCGGTCAACGGCGTCGTGCTCCCGTGCGTATGCAGCAACAACTACGAAGGCGGCTTGCAAGCGATGGAGTACCTGATCGAATTGGGACACCGCCGGATCATCTTCTTCGCCCGTCCTCACCTTGATTTGTGGTCAGTGTCGGAGCGCTACCGCGCCTATCAGGACGCCATGCTCCGCCACGGTGCTGAGCCGCAGCCACCGTTTCTGGTCGGCGGCAACGGCGAAATGAGTTCCTACGAAGCCTACACGCTCCAGCAGGACGATACCGAGATTCACCCGTTAATCGACCTATTGAAATCCCCCCAACGCCCGACTGCGATCTTCGCGGTCAACGATTGGATGGCGCTCAAAGCCCAACGCGCCATCACCCTCGCGGGGCTGCGGAATCCTGAAGATGTTTCCCTGATGGGCTTCGACGATCTCGACATTGCTCAATATCAAACCCCGCCGCTAACGACGATAGCCCAGAATAGTTCGCTGATGGGCGCGGAAGCCGCGCGCCGGCTGATCACGCGCATCGAGGGAGAGGAGAATGAAAGCATCCTGACATTGGTACCGACACGGCTGGTCGTTCGGCAGTCGACCGCACCGCTACCGTGAAGTTTTTAGGATTGGAGTTGTTTCAGACGGGCAGTTGGCGCGCAGATGTCCGCAATAAAGAGCTGAGTATTTTGTCTAAAGGAGTATAAGATCATGTTGAAGCGTTCCCTTTACTTTCTGCTGCTAGTTTGCCTCATGGCACTGGTAGGCGGCATTCAGGCGCAAGACAGCGCCATCGAACTGACCATCAGCGGTATCAACGGCGCTGATACGCAGCAGTGGATTAACGACTACGTCAAGCCAGCTTTCGAGCAGCAAATGGCTGATGCCGGCAAGGATGTCACCGTCACCGTCATCCCGTTCACCGGCACGGGCGAAGACCTGCGCCAGCAGTATGCGCTCGACCTCGGCGTCGAGCAGGGCGCTGACATCCTCTCGTTCGACGGCTTCTGGATTCCCGAATTCGCCGACGCCGGGCTGATCAAGCCGCTCTCGGAAGTAGCTGGCTCCCAAGTTCTCGATTGGGAAGGCTGGCAGGCGATCCCCGCCGGGCTTCAGCAAATCCTCGGCTACAATGGCGACCTGTACGGCATCGCCTACGGCACCGACGCCCGCGAAATCTGGTATCGCACCGACTTGTTCGAGCAGGCAGGTCTGCCCGCCGACTGGCAGCCGACGAGCTGGCAGGAATGGCTTGACGCCGCCCGCACCATCAAGGAAAAACTGCCGGATGTCACCCCGATTCAGTTGAATGCGGGTACGGCGATGGGCGAAGCCACCACCATGCAGGGCTACTATATGGCGCTGTTGGGTGGAGGTGGTCACGTCTACGATTTCGCTAACAACAAGTGGCCCGTCAGCAGCCCGGCGATCCTCGACACGCTCAATCTGTACAAAACTATCTACATCGACGAAGGTCTAGGCGATCCGCGTTACCAACTGACGCAGGATGGTCGCAACCAGTCGTTCCAAGACTTCTCGCAGGGCAAGATCGCGATGCTGGTCGAGGGCGATTATTTCTGGCGCGGTCCACTCGCCCCGAACACCGGCGACTTTGCGATGGCGAACCGCGACGAAGTGGTCAACTTCGCCAAGTTCCCCGCCATGGATCCCGGCATGGGCTACAACGGTCAGGACTTCGTGACCATCTCCGGCGGTACTGGCTTCATCCTCAACCCTAACACGAAGAATCCGGAAGAAGCTTGGGCGCTGCTGTCCTTCATGTTCAGCAAGGATATGATGGATCAACTGCAGTCGATCACCCCGCGCATCCGTGCTCGTACCGACGTCGCCGTGACCGGCGATGCCACCATGAGCCGCATCGCGTCGGAAGTGCTGCCGCTGACGACCGTTCGTCCGCCGCTCGCCGACTACAACAAGGTTTCGCAAGAAGCGCAGTTGATGACCGAGCGTGTGGTTTCGGGCGAAATGTCGCCGGAAGAAGCCATGCAAGCCTACGATGATGCCGTCACAGCCATCGTCGGCGAAGACAATGTGGAACGAATTCCGCTGAGCTAGCTATTTTGATCCGCGACGCTGCCCGACGCGAACGCTGCGCCGGGCAGCGCCTTCTCGATAGTGATTATCATGCAGCGATCTTTGCTTTCTCGCCCGGTAGGGCTGTTGTTCTTGCTGCCAGCCTTTCTGTTCGTGATTGTGTTTCTCATCTACCCGTTCTTCTCGATCTTCATGATGAGTTTCACCAATCAAACGCTCGTCGGCGCGGCTGCCGCTAACCCGCAGAACGTGGGGTTAGCCAATTATCTCGACCTCTTTAACGCTGCCAACTGGATGCGGCGCGGCGAATTCGGCGCTAGCTTACTGCTCACCGCGCAGTTCGTGATCGGCTCGGCGTTGATCGGTCAAGCCGGGTTGGGGCTGCTGCTGGCGACGTTGTTCAACAACCGCAAGGGTCTCTTGCGCGAGACCATCTTCACCATCGCCATCACCGCGTGGATTATCCCGGACGTGGTGGTCGCCTTCGCGTGGTTTGCCTATCTCAACCCCGGTGGCACGCTCAACTCGGTCTTGGGAGCGTTCGGTCTGCCCGCCTTCGATTGGCTGTTCAATTACCCCATGTTGAGCATCATCCTGTTCAACACGTGGCGCGGCACCGCCTTCTCCATGCTGCTGTTCTCCTCGGCGCTCGGCTCGATCCCGCCGTCGCAGTTGGAGACCGCCGCCGTCCTCGGCGCGAACGCTTGGCAGAAATTCCGGGATATTTTGCTGCCGCAGTTGGGACGCTACATCCTCACCGACATGCTGCTGATCACGTTGTGGACGTTCAACACCTTTACGCCGTTCCTGCTGACTGGCGGTGGACCGGTCAACAAAACCGACGTCGTCTCGATCTACATTTACCGCACCGGCTTGAAGTTCTTCGAGTTCGGCAAGGGCAGCGCGGTAGCAATGGTCGTCATGATCATCAACTTGCTGCTGGTCGGCGTTTATCTGAGCATCTCGCGCTCGCGGAGGACGGCATGAAACCGATCACCCGGCTGCTGCTGATTCTGGTCGTCACCGTGCTAGGACTGTTCTTCGTGCTGCCTTTGCTCTGGTTCATCTTCGCTCCCTTCAACGATCACGCCACCCTCGCCGTGACTCTGCCGTCCAGCATCTCGTTCGCCAATTTCAACGAAGTTTTCAGCAACGACCTAGCCATGCGCGGACTGCTGCAAAACAGCCCGATCATCGGCTTAGGTACGATGCTGGCGACCACCATCGCGGCGGTGCTGGCTGCCTACGGCATCTCGCGGAGCAATCTCCCCGGTCGGCAAATGTGGACCTACGTCCTAATCCTGTTCTCGTCGGTTGTGACTGGCACCGCTAGCATGGTGCCGATTTTTCGACTGATCTACGATCTCGGGCTGATCAATACGCACATCGGCGTGATCCTGTCGATGACCGGCGGGCTGCTGCCCTCAGCCATTTTCATCATGCAAGATTTCGTCGACGGCGTGCCGCGTTCCTACGAAGAAGCCGCGATGGTGGCGGGCGCATCACCCCTGCAAATCTTCCGCGACGTGACCTTCCCACTGCTGCGTCCCGGCTTGATGGTGGTGGGCATCTGGGTCTTGGTCAATGCGTGGGGCGCGTTCCTGACACCCTTCATCCTGCTGCGCGATCCCAATCTGCTGCCCGCCGCCGTGACGTTCTACCAATTCTACGACGAGGAAGGCGCACCCAAGATTACGCTGGTGGCGGCTTATGCCATCCTGTATATGCTGCCTGTGCTGATTTTGTATTTACTGATTAATTGGCGCTACGGTTTCCGCTTTTTCGGCGGCATCAAACAATAAGGCACTCTATGGCTTCTGTGAGAATATCCAATCTGCGCAAGAGTTTTGGCGCGGTCAAAGCCGTCGATGGGATCGATCTGGACGTCCCCGACGGCGAGTTCGTCGCGCTGCTGGGTTCCTCCGGTTGCGGCAAAACCACCACTTTACGCATGATCTGCGGGCTGGAAGTACCGACCAGCGGTACTATCTACATCGGCGACCGCGACGTGACCAATCTTTCGCCCCGCGACCGCGACTTGGCGATGGTTTTTCAGGATTACGCGCTCTACCCGCATATGACGATTGACGAGAATATCGGCTACCCGCTCAAAGTGCGCGGCGTCGCCCACGACGAACGCGCCGCCCGCGTCCGCGAAGTGGCGGGCAACCTGCAAATCGGCGACCTGCTGGCGCGGCGTCCCGGTCAGCTTTCGGGCGGGCAGCAGCAGCGAACAGCGTTGGCGCGCGCGGTTGTCTATCAGGCGCAGGTCTTTCTGTTCGACGAGCCATTGAGCAACCTTGACGCCAAGCTGCGCCTCGAAGCGCGCGCCTTCCTCAAGCATCTCCAACGCGAGGTTGGCGTGACCGGTATCTACGTCACCCACGACCAATCGGAAGCGATGGCGCTCGCCGACCGTATCGTGATCATGAGCAAGGGCAAGATCATGCAGCAGGGCACGCCGCTGGAAATCTACCGTCGCCCCGCCAATACCTTCGTCGCCAGTTTCGTCGGCAACCCGCCCATGAACCTGCTGCCCTGCCGGGTTGATGCCGCCGCTCGCACCGTCTTGATTGCCGATGAATTCCCGGTCAGCGCAGCGGACTTCGGCGCGGTTTCGGCGCAGGCGATCACGTTGGGCGTGCGCCCGGAACATATCCGCATCGCCACCGAGAGCGCGCCGAACGGCATCGCGGGCGATCTGTACGTCGTGCAGACGCTGGGCAGCGAATCGCTGGTAATTGTGCGCGTCGGCGAACTGCTGATTTCAGTACGGTTGTTTGGCGACGAAGTACCCGATCTGCCGCCAAAAGTCTGGCTGGTGCCCGATTATTCGCGCGCCTTCTTCTATGACGCGGACGGAGACTTGCTGGCATGACGACCCTCACGTTGACCGGACACGCTGATCCAGAGCAGACCAAAACGTATACTCACGTCCCGTTTGAAGTGCCGGAAGGAACCGGGCGGATCGACGTGCGTTACCAATACAGCGATCTCGTCGGCTCTGATCCGCATCTTACCGACGGAAACACGGTCGATATTGGCATTTTCGACCCGCGCGGTATCCAATTCTTGACCGATGGTTTTCGCGGTTGGAGCGGCAGCGCGCGGCAGGAATTTTACATCAGCGGGGGCGACGCCACCCCCGGTTATCTCGCCGGGACGATCCAGCCGGGGATGTGGAATATCTGCCTCGGCTTGTACAAAATCGCGGCGCAGGGCTGTGATTATCAGGTCGAGATCACACTGACGCCGGGCGAGAAGGTCGGCGAACTCCCGCCTCTGCTGCCGCTGCGTACCACGCCGGGGCGCGTCCAGCCGGATGGCTGGTATCGTGGTGATGTCCACAACCACAGCTATCACAGCGATGGTGACAGCGATCCGCTCGACGTGGTTCACCGCGCCGAGTCGCTCGGTCTCGACTTTCTGGCGATCACCGATCACAACAACATTTCGCATCTGGCAGCGCTCAATACGATTGACACGCCGCTGATGCTGATCCCCGGTCTCGAAGTGACCACTTACAAAGGTCACTGGAATATCTGGGGCGATCACGGCTGGATCGACTTCCGCACCGAGAACGAGGCGCAGATGGCGCAGGCGGTCGCCGAGGCGAACCGGCGCGGCTACCTGACCTCGATCAACCACCCGCGTCCCTATGGACCGGAATGGGAATACCCTGCTGTCGATGACACCGACTGCATTGAGGTCTGGAATGGTCCTTGGGCGCTGACGAACAACGTCGCCCTCGAATTCTGGGAGTCGCGGCTGCGGACGGGCAAGCGCTATACGGCAGTCGGCGGCAGCGACAACCATTTCCTCAAGCAGGATCACATCGCTAAGCTTGGTGTCCCGACGCTCTGGATTTACTGTCCCGGCGCACCCTCACCTGCCAAGCTGCTCGACGCCATGCGCGCGGGACACGTCTCGATCTCCGAAAGTCCGACCGGCGCGCGTTTGTTCCTCGACAGCAGCGCCGCGATGATGGGCGACACGGTCGCCAAACCGGTCGATGGTATGCTGCCGATTGCGCTGCGCGTCATCGGCGGGGTGGGCAGCACGCTCGAAGTGCATACGGCGGCAGGCTGCGGCTATCGCCAAGTGGTATCGAGCGCCGACGCGCGCTGCGATGTCGTCATCGATGTGGCGCAGTCGCCCTATGTCCGCGCCCAGCTTGTCGCACCGGGCGATCAGATGCAGCTTGTCCGCGCCTTGACTAATCCGATCTATATCCGCTAGACTGCTGCCTTATGACTGCCGATTCGACCATCCACGTTGTTTTTAAGACGCATCTCGACCTCGGTTTCACCGACTATGCCGCCAATATCGCCGAAACCTACTTCCAACGCTTCATCCCGCAGGCGATGGCGCTGGCGGCGCGCACGCGCGATCACGCCGACCGGCGCTTCCGCTGGACGACCGGCGCGTGGCTGATCTACGAGTACCTTGAGCAGGCAGCGCCGCCCGAACGCCGGCTGATGGAAGTAGCGATTGAGGCGGGCGACATCCTGTGGCATGCGCTCCCGTTCACGACCCACACCGAACTGATCGACGAATCACTCTTTCGCTTTGGCTTGACCTACTCGCAAAAGCTGGATCGGCGCTTCGGCAGGGCGACTATCGCCGCCAAGATGACCGACGTGCCCGGTCATACCCGCGCGATCATCCCGCTGCTGGCGGAGGCGGGCATCCGCCTGCTGCACATCGGGGTCAACCCGGCGTCAAGCGTGCCCGATGTGCCCCCCGTCTTCCGCTGGCGCGACGAACCCTCAGACAGCGACATTGTCGTGATCTATGATCAGACTTACGGCGGCGTAACCCGCGTCCCCGACCTCGACGACGTGCTGGCGGTCATTCTCACCGGGGACAACGTGGGACCACCGACCGAGGCGACCGTCACCGAAATCTATGCCGCGCTCGCGCAGGCGAATCCCGGCGCGCAGCTTACCGCCTCGTCGCTGGATGCGTTCGCCCACCGACTCGATGACTGCTGGGATCGGCTGCCCATCGTGAGCGATGAAATCGGTGATTCTTGGATTCACGGTGTTGGCACCGATCCGACTAAAGTACGGCGCTACCGTGAACTCAGCCGCCTGCGCCGCGACTGGCTGGCTCGACCGCTGACCGACGACCAGCGCGAGCGGATCGACCGCTTCAGCCATCATCTGCTGTGCGTCCCCGAACATACGTGGGGGATGGACATCAAGCTGCACCTCGCCGATACCAGCCACTACGAAGCGCCCGATCTTGCCACCCTGCGCCAAACCGAGCGCTGCCGCCGCTTTGAGGCTTCATGGACGGAGCAGCGCGCCTATCTCGATGCGGCGCTCGCCGCGCTTGATGGCTCAGTGCTGGCGGACGAGGCAAACCAGCGGCTCGCCCAAACCGAACCAGCGCTGCTTGACCTTTCGAGTCTGACGCCCAGCGACGATTTTTCGCTGCGCAGCGAGCGCTTCGAACTGGGCGTCAATCCACAGACGGGCGCGATTATCCACCTGATCGATCACGCATCGGCGCAGCAGTGGGCAGATGCGTCGCATCCATTAGCGGCGCTGACCTACGAGGCGTTCGGTCAAGACGACTACGAGCGGTTCTGGCAGCAGTACATCCGCGACAACGACGAGACCCGTAGTTGGGCACGTCCCGACTACACCAAACCGGGCATGACCAACGCGCATCATTTCGCGTGGCAGCCGCGCCTGACTGCCGCCTATCGCGCCGAAAACCGCGTCACTCTGGTGCTGGCGCTGCCTGACGCCAGCGCGCGCTTCGGTGCTCCGCGTCAACTGCTGCTCGACTACCAGTTGAGCGCAGACACGGTCAACGTCACGCTGTCGTGGTTTGATAAGCCTGCCTGTCGCCTGCCGGAAGCGTTTTGGCTGGCGTTCCAACCGATCACCAGCGAGTCGGGGTCGTGGCATTTCGAGAAGCTGGGAAGCCTAATCGCGCCGGAGCAGGTCGTGAGTCGCGGAGCGCGGACACTGCATGCTGTCGATCAACGGGTGATCTACCGCGATGGCGCGCGCCGCCTTGAGATCGCCACGCTTGACGCACCGCTGGTCGCTCCCGGTCGGCACTCACTGCTCGACTTCCATGATCAAGTGCCGGACCTGAGCGGTGGCGTCCACTTCAACTTGTATAACAACGTCTGGGGCACGAACTTCCCAATGTGGTTCGACGAAAATGCCTCCTTTCGCTTCATCCTGCGCTTCTCACGAGAAAGAAAAGCAAAAACACTATAATCGTCCTCGAAAAAACTGATTCAAACAGGATGTAGTGTGGGATTGCCTCGATTTAGAGGGTATCCACAGAGAGAGACAGCTGCACTGAATTGGAGCAATGAAAGTTAAGGGCAGGTCTGTTTGACCGGCGCATTGCAAGAGCTTTACGTTCATCCCTTACCCCCGACCGTCCTGCTCTGCTCGACTGCAAAACTTAAGTCACAATCGCAGTTCACACGAGATTCAGAATCTATCAATTAATTAAGGAGAGTTTGCATATATGATAGTAAGTGGAACAGGATTATTCTGTTGAATAATCCGCTCATTTCGTCTGGAGACACACATGCCACTTGCAAATCATCGAAATCTTAAGCGCAGTCGTTTTTTTGTCATTATCTTAATGCTTATCTCTGGTCTACTGTTCTCGGGATGCCAGTCCGCAACTTCGGCAATCCCGACTCCCGCCGTCCAACAAAGTCCAATCGTCATCGGTTCGTCACTACCGCTTACGGGCGACCGCGCTGAGTCCGGTCTGGCGACCCAAAAAGGCTATGAAGTCTGGCTGGCGATTGTCAATCAGGCTGGCGGCATACTCGGGCGTCAGGTCGAACTCAAGGTAATGGACAACGGCAGTGATCAGGAGCAGGTAGCGAAAGACTACGAGCAGCTCATCACTGGCGATAAAGTTGATTTGGTCTTCGGATCGCAGTCTAGCTTCCTGATTATCCCCTCGTCTCAGGTAGCAGCGGATCACGGCTACGCTTACGTCGAGCCATCCGGCGGCGCACCCGGCGTCTTTAATCGTGGCTTGAATAACGTTTTCTTCGCTCAGCCGGCGGTCGGTTCGCGGCAGGCAGATGCCTTCGCCCTCTACATTTTGGGGCTTCCGGCAGACCAGCGACCCAAGAACTTCGCCATCGTCACTATTGATGACCCATTCACCGTTGGCGTCATGGATCGTCTCAGTCCGCTGCTCACTGACGGCGGCGTCGAGCTTGCCCAGCGCATATCCTATCCACAGGATCAAACCGACTTCACCGACATCGCCGCGCAGATCGCTGATCTCAACCCCGACATGATCATCGGCGGCACGCAGTATCAGGACAGCGTCGACCAGATTCAAGCCTATCGTGCGGCGGGTTATCAACCGCGTTTCGCCTACTTCACCACTGGCCCGACCGTCCCCGGTCCCTTCCGCACGGCGCTGGGATCGGCTACTGAAGGCATCTTCTCTTCAATGTCTTGGTTCCCTGAGGGTAAGGACTATCAGAATACTGACTTTACCGCCAAATACATTGAACTTTACGGCGGCACACTCAGCGACATCCCCGAAGATGCCGCCAACGGCTTCACCGTCGGGCAGATACTTCAACAGGCTGCCGAGAACATCAAGTCCATCGACAACACCGCGTTAATTCAGGAAATACACCGTAGCACTTTCAAGACTGTGGTCGGCTCGTTGAACTTCGACGACACTGGCGCGCCGCAGGGGAGCTTCATGTTGGTGCAGTGGAAGGGCGATAACTTCTTGGTCGTCGGGCCGTCTGACCGCGCCGAAGCCGATCCGTTTGCGCCGAAGCCGCAGTGGTAACCTAGGAGGGTCTCAATATGTGGAATAGTCTTCGCTTCCGATTAACCGTCATCTTTGTCGGTCTGGCGGTCATTCCGTTGCTGGTAGTGGGTATTTTGCAAGCGCAGCGCGGTTTCTCGACCGAGTATGATCAGGCTATCGGGACGCAGTTGCAGGTTGCTCAGCGTGTCTCCGCTGAAGTTCAGAGCTACTTGCGGTCGGTTGAAAACGACCTCTCCCTGCTCGGCGGCGATTTTCGCGGCGCTCAGAACTTGGATCGAGCGCAAGAGATCAGTCTGCTCCTAAGCGCCATCAGTTCTGGTAGTTACCGTGACGCCTATGAGGACTTGATCCTGATCGACCCTGATGGGAAAGAGCAGCTTCACGTTTCCCGCGCGCAGGTCGTCTCCTCTGATCAGGCGACGATCTGGTCAGGCAAGCCGGAGTATGAGCAGCCGAAATCGACCGGTGACACTTACTTTGGCGCGGTCACGCTTGACACCGCCAGCGGTGACTCGTTCATGTACATCTCGATACCGCTGCGCGAACTCCGTAGTATCAACGTCAGCGGCGTCTTGCTGGCGCGCCTGCGCTTTAAAGCGGTCAGCAATGTTATTGCTGGTCTGCAGCTCAGCGACGGTCAAACAGTCTACGTGGTTGACCCGACGACACAGGTTGTCGTTGCTGGCGGAACGTCCACCTTGATGAACAATACGCCGCTGGCACTGCCCGACCAGAACGGCGGCACAATCGGCTTGTCAGGTTCAGACGTGATTTTGGCGTCAGACCGCGTTCAGATAGGTGGCGAGGTGCTGCTGGTCGTCGCCGAACGTCTTTCGTCCGACGCGCTGGCGCTGGCGCAGAGCAATCTCTACTCAGCAATCGCCATCACCATTATCGCCCTCGTGGCTGCCATCTTCCTCGTCTTTCTGACCGTGCGTCAGGTCGTGCGACCGGTCGAGAAGCTCTCCGAAGTGGCGCGCGCTATTCAGGCGGGCGATTTGTCCGTGCGTTCCAATATCAACGGTCGTGACGAGATCGGTCAGCTTGCCCTCGCCTTCAATGAAATGACCGCCGCCGTTGAGCAACGCGAGAATGAGCTGAAGGAACAGGCGGCAGAACTGCGCGTCGCCACCTACCGCGCGAAGGAAGCGGCACGTGTCAAAGGCGAGTTCTTGGCGAACGTTTCGCACGAACTTCGCACCCCGCTCAACGCCATCATCGGCTTCACCGATATGCTGTTAGCGGGCATGAGCGGACCGCTCAACGACAAGCAGACCCACAAGTTGGAGCGCCTGAAGGAGAACGGTTCGCGCTTGCTGGCGCTGATCAATGACCTGCTTGACCTGACACGTATCGAATCGGGGCGTCTGGAAACTATTCAGAAACCCTTCTCGCCACGAGGCGTTGCCGACCGCATCACAGCGCAGATGGAAAGCTTGGCGCTGGAAAGCCAGTTGGAGTTCGAGACGATCATCAACCCCGACGTGCCGGAATCTATTCTCGGCGACGAAAAACGGGTTGAACAGATCATCGTCAACTTGCTCTCTAATGCCTTCAAGTTCACGAAGGAAGGCTCGGTGACTCTCAGTCTGGACGCCGATCTGGTTGAGCAAACGTGGAGCATGGCTGTAGCTGACACAGGTATCGGTATTCCCCCGCACGCGGTCAATATCATCTTTGAAGAATTTCGGCAGTTGGACGGCAGCTATTCCAGAGCCTACAAAGGCAGCGGACTTGGCTTATCAATCACTCGAAATCTTGCTAGAATGATGGGTGGAAAGATCGGCGTCAAGAGTACGCAGGGCGTTGGGAGTACCTTCACTGTCGTACTGCCGTTGAGTCAAGAATTTGATGCCGAACCCGCGTCCTTAGAAGCTGTAGCAGGATAGGGGGAATCTGGGCATGATTGACTGGAATGATATATCCACTTGGCGCATCTTGGTGGTAGACGATGAGATCGACAATCTGGAGATCGTTGCCGAAACCCTTGAGTTTCATGGCATCACCGTCAAGACGGCGATGAACGGCAAGGAAGCTCTGACTGTCCTTGAGAATTTTGAGGCAAATCTCGTCCTAACCGATCTTTCGATGCCGGTCATGGATGGTTGGCAAATGCGCTCCCGCATCAAGAATGACGAAAAGCGAGCCGATGTTCCGATTGTGGCGCTTTCCGCTCATGCGATTGCCGGGGATCAGGAACGTGCTTTGGAAGCGGGCTTCGACGGGTATCTGACCAAACCGATCAGTATCCTTTCCCTGCTTGACGACATTAAACTAGGGATTGCGAAGCTGATCGTGAACAGTGAGGAGAAGGTGTCGTGACTATTTCGGACTGGAATGTGTTGGTAGTTGAAGATGAATCGGACAGCATGGAGCTGGTTCAGGGCATCCTCTCCTATTACGGAATACAGTCTATCGGGGCAGTCAGTGCTGAGGAGGCGCTACAGATTCTCCAGCAGGTTACCCCTACGCTCATGCTAATTGACCTAGCCCTACCCGGTTTGGATGGCTGGGAACTGCTGAAACGGCTTCAGGCGAACAGGGCATTAGCCCATGTTCCCTCAGTTGCGATAACGGCTTTCCATACGCCGGAGCTAGCCGAACAGGCGATCGAGGCAGGCTTCAATGCCTACTTCGCCAAGCCGATTGATGCTACTTCGTTTGTGCGCGAGCTGCAGACGATTGTCGAAGCATGATTACCAATCCAGCAAAGCGGAATAATGGCTCGTATACTCATCGTTGAAGACGATGCGGATTTGTCTGAAACCTATCGGGATTTTCTGGAGAATTGCGGCTACTCGGTGGTTCTTGCTACAAGGATCGCCGAGGCGACCGAACACCTCTTAGGATCAAAACCTGAGCTTGTCACCCTCGATCTGAATCTACCCGGTGGATCCAGTAGCGCAATCGCAGAGTTTATTCGAGTTGCACGGAAAGAAGCGCACGCCAAGATCATTATCATAAGCGGACACTCAGAAAGAATGATGAGTATTGAGTGGCAGCAAGATGTGGAGTTGGTGTTGGCAAAACCAGTCAATAATCAGCATTTGAAGATAATGATTGACCGACTTCTTGATCTAGGCTAGCGCTTGTCGGTGAGCATATAGAAATGGACACGCAATCGAAGTTTCTCATCGTTGAGGATAACGCCGGCTCGGTGGAAACGTTTATCGATCTCTTGGAGGCAAGCGAATACTTAGTCACACCTACAGCCAGAGCAACCGACGCAATAAGGCTCGTTGGACGAATCAAACCAGACGTTGTGCTGCTCGATTTGAACCTAGCAAGCTAGTCCGGGATGGTCGTCATCAGTATCATTCGAAGGTATCCGACCCTGCGGGACACGAAAATGGTAGTCGTGACCGGGCATCCGGAAATGTTGAAGGATTACGACGCCTCTCGAGTTGACTTGATCCTGAACAAGCAGATATCAAATCAGCAGTTGTTGGAAACGATCAGGCGATTCAAGCCCACGCAAATACCAGAGGTGTGACGGCATGTTGGAAACAGACATACTCATTAGCTTGCTGCGCAAATTGGGACACGACATGCGTGTTCCGCTAAATACGATCATGTCTACCGGTGACATGCTGGCGGAAGGTATTTACGATCCACTTACGCCGAAACAGGCACGGGCGATAACCCGCTTACAGCGAAACAACTATCGACTGCTGGCGATCCTTGACGATTTCATCACCTACGTCAAAGCGGAGTCCGGTGAGATAATGGTGAACCCTAAGCCGTTCGACCCACGTCAAATGCTCGGCGAATGGGGGAATCAGGTACCCTGATTGCTAGTCAGTGATGATGTTGGTGAAGGCAAGGGCAAGCAAACTCGCCCAGGCTTTCAAGTCAAATCCGTAATTCGTGCGAGCGTGCAGATGTTGGATACCCATCGCCTCCAATTGGCTATTCACGGTTTC
>JBBSNT010000002.1:0-50336 GCA_038260485.1 Aggregatilineales bacterium
CAAAGATGCCAACTTTCTCGGTGCTCATCATCTCGCTTTTGCGCTCATTAACCTACGTCATTTGTTCGCACAGAAAGTTTGAATCAGTTCTATTTTAGTCGTCATTTGGCGCGACATGAGGACGGTCTAGCTCAAAGACTAGGCAGATGGGTAGGTTTGTTTGCGGCTGAACGCTAGCTAGCGATTGGCGAAGCGGTAGCCGACGCCGCGCGAGGTGAGGATGTAGTCGGGACGTTCGGGGTCGCGCTCGACCTTCTGGCGCAGGTAGTGGATGTAGAGTTTCAGGCTGTCGATGGCGTCGATGTATTCGTCGCCCCATGCTTCGGTGACGAGTTCATTACGCGGGACGACGCGCCCGGCGTTGCGAACGAGGACGCCGAGCAGGTTAAATTCTTTGGGCGTGAGGTGCTTGAGTTCGTTGCGGACGCGGACTTCACGGTTCATGAAATTGATGCGGAATTCGCCGCCGTTGAAGATCAATTCTTCGTTCATGTTCGGCTTGGGCGCGCGCCGTAGATGGGCACGAATGCGGGCGATCAGTTCGTCATTGTCGAAAGGTTTGGGGACGTAATCATCCGCGCCGAGTTCTAGCCCGCGCACGACGTCGCGGACTTCGTCACGCGCGCTGAGGAAAATAATCGGCATGTCGGACATATCACGCAAGCGCCGACAGACTTCCCAACCGTCCATTTCGGGCATCATGATGTCCAACAGCACGAGATCAGGCTGATAGCGATAGGCGCGGCGCAACCCTTCCTCCGCGCCGTAAGCCTTGATCACTTCGAAGCCTTTACGCTCCAAAACCATGCTGATCAAGTTTACGCTGGTTTCCTCGTCGTCAATGACTAGGATTTTTTCGCTCATGTCCGCATCTCATCGGATGAATCTAACCGTTGTTGCAAGTTTCTAACCTTAGCTTAGCATGAGGTCTGCAGCAACGCAAGCACCGACTATCAACTTTACGATGATTTCGTAGGGAAACCGTGATTTGTGAGGGTAGAGAAGTTGGGGTAACATCGGCTCTTTGTGATTTTGGTCTAAAGACGAGGATAACAAACGTATGCCTCATGCGTTGATCACCGGGGGCGCGGGATTCATCGGCAGCCACTTGAGTGAGTGCTTGTTAGACGCCGGGTATAAAGTGACGATTATCGATAACCTGAGCACCGGGCGAATCGAGAACCTCGCGGCAGTTGACCAGAACCCTCTTTTTCATAGCGCTATCGAGGACATTCGAAACATTCACGTGATGGATCGCCTCGTCAGCGAGTGTGACGTGATTTTCCATCTTGCCGCCGCCGTCGGCGTGCAGCGAATCATCAGTGAACCGATTGAAACAATTGAAACCAATATCGGTGGCACGGAAGTTGTTCTGAAAACTGCTCGCCGCTACCGCAAGAAGGTGCTGATCGCCTCGACGAGTGAAGTTTATGGCAAGGGCGTGCGCTTTCCGTTTCACGAAGACGACGATTCGGTGATGGGTCCAACGACGCGCAACCGCTGGAGTTACGCGGCGTCGAAAGCGATTGATGAATTTTTGGCGCTAGCGTATCATAAAGAGACGAATCTCCAAGTCGTGATTTTCCGGCTTTTCAATACCGTTGGTCCGCGCCAAAGTGGACAGTATGGTATGGTGCTGCCGCGCTTCGTCAATTGGGCGATTCGGGGCGAGCCGATTCTCGTTTATGGGGATGGCGAGCAGCAGCGCTGCTTTGGCAATGTCCGCGATGTGGTTAAAGCAATTCACGGTTTGAGCGAAAGCCCTGCTGCGATTGGCAAAGTGTTCAACATCGGCAGCACTGAAGAAGTGACTATCGGTGAATTGGCGGAGCGCGTGCGCGAGCGGGCGGAGAGCAATTCTGAAATCCGTCGCGTGCCTTACGAAGAAGCCTACGAGGTTGGCTTCGAGGATTTTCGACGTCGGATACCCTCGCTTGATAAAATACAGACTACAATCGAATGGGAACCGACGACGACGTTGGATGATACCATCGACCAGATAATCGCTTATCAGCGCAAGGAGATGAATAATGGCAGGAGAAATTAGTCGTAAAGAGTTGATTTTGGCTTTGATTCCCGCAGGGGCGAATCCACGCCTCGCCGGGGTAAACCTTAGCGTGCTCGACCTGACGCGGCTTGACCTCAGCGGAGCGAACATGCGCGGCGCGAACTTGCAAGCCGCGACCCTGCGTGAAGCAATTCTGCGCGCGGTGAATCTGTCTTATGCCACTCTGATTACAATCAATGCGGTCGGCGTCGATTTCGACAGCGCCAACCTCACCGGCGCGAATCTCTCCAGTTCGACGCTGCAAAGCGCCCGCCTGACCAATGCCAACTTGACCAACGCCATCGTCAACGGCGCGAATCTGCAAGGCGCGACGATGAAGGGTGCGGTCGTCAATGGGCTGAAGTTCGACGAAAGCACGATTTGGCCCGACGGCAAAAAAGGCAGTCAGGGCAACCCGATCAGCTACACGCTGTAATCGGCAGTTCACTTCACCATTCTGCGCATGGGCGGCTAAGTTGAAGTCGCCCATGTGCCGCGTTCTCAACCCTGATTTACTAAAGTGAATCTATGATCTTGCAACCGATTTTTAGCGATCAACTCTGGCGTATTCGCGCCTTTGACTGGGCTGAATCGCTGCTTGACTACTATCGCTGGCGAGGGCGTGATCGGCTGCGTCGAGTCGTTGCCCATACGATCCTCAGCGGTGCACACTATTTCCAAACAGACTACGCTAACGATTCACGGTTATGGGTTTGTCCCCGTCATGGCGTTGGTAAGCACGTCCTGCGAATGGGTGTTTACGAGCCGTATGCCTGCGCCTTGATTGGTCACTTAGTCGGCAGCGGCTTCTCGTACATCGACGTGGGTGCGAGTATCGGCACACACACGGTCGTTGCGGCGAAGTCTCGACAAGGATCGAGCACCGTGCGACTCGTCGCGTTTGAGCCGTTTCCGAGAACCTATCAGGTACTGCTGCGTAACTGCTAGATCAACCAGCTTGATGATGTGCATTGCATCATGGCTGCCGTTTCGGATCAGGAGGGGAAAGGCACGTTCATCCAACCGAGTCACGATCCAGCTTTAGTCATGACTACTCCCGCCTCGGACTCCGCGCTTGGCGATCAATGCGTGTACATCAGCCTAGACGACTTCTGTGCCGAAGATGATTGGACAGAACCCACGATCGTTAAGATTGACGTTCAGGGATTCGAACCGCGCGTTCGAACAGATGTCTGATTTGGCGGTAATTTTTGAGGTTGGTTCGGAATGGTTGAATGGCGCTGGCTTTACGCTGGACGATTTGCGCGAGGGTCGGTCGAGGCGCTCAAGTTCGAGCGCATGTACGTGCTCCACGAAGTGCGGAAGACTGTCTCGGTGATCCGCCCGGATCGGTTGGCTGAGGTGTTTGCGGATTATGAGGGCTATAAAAATATTTGGCGGTCAAAGGTTCCCAAGCGGGCGCTCGCCTAAATGAATTTTTGCTGACCCATGCCGCAGCGCTGATGCCGTAAGCTCCTTCTCACTGAGATCAGCTTCATTCCATTACGGTTACGGCGACTCTAGAGCCACTGTTTTGTCTTCTGGTACAATCGCTGTGAAATGTCACAGACCAGCTTGTGGGGATGGTTGTTATCGTGGACAAGCTGAACAATCGAATGCTGGCATGGTCTACCGACTGGACGGCACTTTTCGGCGCTGAGCGCCCGCTGATCCTTGAGATCGGCTTTGGCAGCGGCGAGTATCTGCTGCATTTGGCGCGCACCTACCCCGACGCAAACGTGATCGGCGTTGAAGTGGCTAATCGGTCGCTGCTTAAAGCCGAGCATAAGATCGAGCGCGATGGACTGACGAACATCCGCGCGATCCACTCGACCGGCGAGACGGCGCTGCATCATCTGTTCAGCCCTGCGTCGATTTGGCAAATTCACATCAATTTCCCTGATCCTTGGTTCAAAGCAGATCACCATCACCGCCGCTTGATGCAGCGCGACACGCTCGACGCGATTGCTAGCCGCTTGCGGAGCGACGGTGAATTTCGGCTGGCGACCGACATCCACGACTACGCCGAGATGGTTCACGACCTGCTGAGCGCGACTCCCGGTTTGACGAATCTGCTGCCTCAAGCATGGGCGCACGAGATGCCGGGACGGATCGTAACCAAGTATGAGGCAACTGCTCGCCGTGAAGGACGCGACTGCTATTATTTCGCCTACCGCCGCAATGACACGCCCGCGCCAGACGTGCCCCTGATAAAGGACGTTCCGATGCCTCACCTCGTTTTCGCCAGCCCGATGACGCTGGACGAGATCGCCGCGCGCTTTGAGCCGCTGCAAACCAGCGACGGCGGGATCAACGTCCATTTGATGAACGCTTACGTCGGTGACGTCACGCTGCTGGTCGAAACGTTCGTCGGCGAAGCGACGATTTCGCAGCACGTCGCGCTTGTGATCGTGTGGCGGCGGCATCCTGATCAGCCGGAAGCGGGGAGCAGCGAATACACGATTCAATTGAGTATGATCGGTCAGCCGCGCCCAACCGAAGGCATCCATCGCGCCGTCACGCTGTTGGCAGATTGGGTGCTGAGCCTTCACCCTCAAAACCGAGTCCTCAAGCAAAAGGTCAACACAAAATGATGATCGACACGGAAATGATCACCCACTGGCTGCGTGAACTGGTGCAGATTAATTCGATTAATCCGGTGCTGGCAGAGGGCGGCGTTGGCGAGCGTGTGGTTGCGGATTGGCTGACAAAAGTCTGCGAAGACCTCGGTTTTGACGTGCAGATGCAGGAGAGCGCTCCCAACCGCCCGAACGTGATCGCGCATCGCGCCGGAAAGGGTGGCGGACGAAGCTTGCTGCTGACGGGTCACACGGATACCGTAAGCATCGAGAACATGGACGACGATCCGTTCGATGGGCGCATTGTGGACGGACGTTTATACGGGCGCGGCGCTTACGATATGAAAGGCGGACTGGCGGCGATCCTCGGCGTGGCGCTGGCACTGCGCGATAAAGAACTCGCGGGTGATCTATGGCTTGGCTTCGTCACTGACGAGGAATACGTCAGTGTCGGCACGGACGCGCTCGTCCGGCTGATTCACCCCGACGCCGCAATTTTGACCGAGCCGACCAACGGCGAGATCGTGATCGCGCACAAGGGGTTCGCGTGGCTGACGCTGACGACCGACGGACGCGCCGCGCATGGCAGCCTTTACGATACAGGCGTCGATGCGATTGCGCATATGGGGCGGCTGCTGCGAATGCTGGAACAACTCGAACACGAAGATTTTCCGCAGCGGCAGCATCCGCTGCTCGGTCGCGCGTCGGTACATGCCAGCATGATCATGGGCGGCTTGGGCTTGAGCACCTATCCTGATCACTGTCATCTAGAGGTTGAACACCGCCTGCTGCCCGACAAAACCGGCGAGGACGTGCTGACGCTGTGGGAGAATATCATCGCTAAGTTGAACAACGATGATCCCGACTTTAACGCTTCAGTGCACATTGATTTCACGCGCCCCGGCTATGAAATTCCGGTGAATGCGCCGATTGTGCAGATGCTCGGCGCAGCCTACAAGCAGATCGTGGGCGCTACACCGAATTATACGGGCATGCATGCATGGCTCGACTCTGCAATTTTAGGGCGGGCGGGCATCCCAACTGTGATTTATGGACCATCGGGCGAAGGCGCGCACGCGGCTGTCGAGTACGTCGATCTCGACAGTGTTCACCGCTGCGCCGCCGTGATCTGTGACGCCGTTATGCGCTGGATGCAGCCCGAATAGCGCCGATTCCTTCACAGAATTTATAACTTTTTAACAGCCAGAGGAGGCTATTTTGTGGCAATATAGACATTATAACAAAAACATCTGTTTCGCCAAAAGGTTATGAAATGGGTAGTGAAGCCATCCTTATTCGTGATTTACTTGCCCACATGGGCGTTTCGGCTGAAGTTCAGATTGATGCGAACAACGAAAAATTAATTATTATCGAGACAGCAGAATATTATCGGCGGCGTGGTTGGATTGAGTCGTGGTTTACGTTGATCGAGCAGGACGAGCAGAACAGTTTCTTCCGCGAACGTCCACGCGGCACCGGAACGACAATGGTGTGAACGAAAAGAGCGCTACATCAGCGCTCTTTTCGTTCACACCGGGGTTTGTGGCTGACCGCTAATCCAGTGCTTCCGCTTTGATCTCGACATCGTTGGTCGGGCGGCGGGGACGCCAGAACAGGACGAAGATCGGATTTTTGCCCGATTGCAGATGATCGAGGAAGCTGACGAGCAGGAAGCCGACCACCAGCAGCACCAGCGCAATCACAATTTCGGCGGGTGTGCGCTCGAAGACGACGTTCATGCCCTGAATTGGCGTCGTGCCTTCAGGAGCGCCTTCCCAAATTTTACGCAGCGAGCCGATCATAAAGCCGACCAACGCGGCAATCGTCAACTGCTCGTAATGTTTGAGCAGCCAACTGAGCACGCGCGAAAAGCCGACGATTCCGACAATGCAGCCGATGCCTAACGCGGCGATGCTGACGATGTCTCTGTCACTCACTGCATCGAGCATGAATTTGTATTGACCCAGCAGCAGCAAGATAAACGACCCTGAAATTCCCGGCAAGATCATCGCCATGATCGCAATCATGCCGCTGAAGAACAGCACAAGCGGGCTGTGTGGCGCGTCTTGCATCGGGTTCAAGCCGACGAGCAAAAAGGCGAGTACGGCGAATACGATCATCGTAGCGCTGGTCGAGACGTTCCAGCGAATTTTCGAGCCGATAGCGATGATCGATGCTAAGACCAGACCTGCGAAAAAGGCAAACACGAAATCGGAATGAGTTTCGAGCGCTATCTTGAGTAGGTTCACTAGGAGTAATAACGCACTCAGGATGCCCAAACCGAGTGCAATCAAGAAACCAAAGGGGATAGCAGCGAATAGTTCCTTAAATTTGAAACCAAGAGCGAGTTTGATGGCGTCCAAGTTAAAAGACTTGATCGCATCAAGCAAGGTTTCGTAAATGCCGAGGATGAATGCCATTGTCCCGCCGGAGACGCCCGGCACGATGTCGGACGCACCCATCGCAAAGCCTGTCAGCAAAAGACGGATAAACTGGCGCGGCGTGCGCGGGCGGCTGAGATCAACGTGTTCCATAGACTCGATCAACTCCACTTAAATGGACAGATAAAGCAAAAAATGGTTGTTACAGTTTAGATGCTATTTCGTTATGATGCCCGACAAATAAATGGGCGTCAATAGCGAGCTGTATCAATGCTTTTTCAATGTCGCGCTTAATGCACGGACTTTCGTTTCGTCGACGGTATTACCGGTGCGCGCCGCTGAGCCGAAGTGATATTCGTGTGCTTTGACGGTCGCTAACATTTCAGGGAGGTGTTCGCACTTCAGCCCGCCGGAGACGACGAAGCGTAGTTGATCGCCATAAGCGCGCACCCATTCCGCTAAAGCGACTCGCCCTGACCACGCATCAGGTGCGGGTCCTGACGTGAGCACACGGCGCACCAAAGTGCGGGGCGCAATGCCGACCAGACCCGCGAGCGCCTGATCCGGCTCGACACTCTCGTCAAGGGCGCGATGCACCGTCAGCGGTAGCGGAGCGGCTGATCCCGCGACCTGCTCGATCAGCGCGAGGTCGAGGCGGTGCTCTGGCGTCAATGCGCCAAAGACGATGCCATTGATACCGAGATGCGCCAGTCTACAGGCGTCGTCGAGGATCGTCTCGATTTCGCGCTCGGTATAGATGAAGTCACGGGCGTGGGGGCGCAGCATCACGTTGATGGCGATCTGCACGGTATCACGGGCACGGCGCACGAGGTCAAAATCTGGCGTTAGCCCGCCGACGCTCAGGTCGCGCGAGATTTCGATGCTGTCCGCGCCGCCTTTTTGCGCGGCGACTGCGTCAGCAACCGATAGGGTGGCGATTTCGAGTTGGGGCATCATCGATTCGTTCCTCGCTTATTCCCGACGTCTAGGGCGCGGCGATTTCTGCCGAAGCGTAAGACAGATTCTTCCACTCACCCGCTTGGCTGACCCAGATCGAGATGAAACGCGCTTGATAGTCGAAAGCGAATCCGGCGTTCGCGCCGCTGGATGTCCAGACGCCAACGACCCGCGCCATACTGCCGTAAATGTCTACGCTGAGCGCTTCGACCGCCGCGTGATCCCAATGGCGCTCACCGCTCCGGTAAGCGTCAAGCACGTCGGATTTCGTCTCGACGCGACCACCCAGTTGAAGGATCAGATAGTCGTCGTGAAGCAGCCCCTCGATCACGTCCAAGTCGAGCGTCAAATGCGCTGCAGCGAGTCTGTGTTCGGCGTCAATTACCTGATCCGCGTCGCTCACAGGAAGACTATTCCCACTCAATTGTGCCCGGCGGTTTACTAGTCACGTCGTAGACGACGCGGTTGACGCCGCGCACGCTGTTGACGATTCGGCTGCTGGCACGGGCGATCAAGTCGTAGGGCAGGCGCGCCCAATCCGCCGTCATGAAATCGTCGGTGGTGACGGCGCGCAGTGCGATCACTTCCTCATAGGTGCGTTCGTCGCCCATGACGCCGACGCTCTTGACGGGCAGCAGCACGGCGAACGCCTGTGCTGTACCGGCGCTTCCGTTGGCAATGTTACGCAGCATTCCAGCGCGCTCAAGCTCCTCGCGGAAGATAGCGTCAGCGGCGCGCAGCGTCTCTAGACGATCCCACGTAATTTCGCCCAAGCAGCGCACCGCTAAGCCGGGACCGGGGAAGGGCTGCCGCCAGACGATGCTGTCCGGCAAGCCGAGTTCTGTGCCGACGGCGCGCACTTCGTCTTTGAACAGGTCGCGCAGCGGCTCGATCAACTCGAAGTGCAGGTCGGGCGGCAAGCCGCCGACGTTATGATGACTCTTGATCACGCGCGATTTATTGCTGCTGGCGGCACTCTCGATCACGTCAGGGTAGATCGTGCCCTGCGCGAGAAAGCGGACGCCTTCGGATTCAAGCTGGCGTGCCTGTGCCGAAAAGGTGTCGATGAACAGCTTGCCGATCAGCTTGCGTTTGGCTTCGGGTTCGGTGATGCCGCGCAGCGAGTCGAGAAACTCCTCGGTGGCATCGACGGCGATCAGGTTCATGCCTTCGTCGTCACGGAAGACCTGTACGACCTGTTCCGGCTCGTCTTGACGCAGCATGCCTGTGTTGACGAAGACCGAGACGAGTTGATCGCCAATGGCGCGGTTGAGCAGCGCGCCCGCGACCGCTGAATCGACGCCGCCGCTGAGTGCCAGCAGCACGCGCTCGGCACCAATGCGCTCACGGATGCGGCTGACGGCATCCTCGACAAAGGCGGCGGGCGACCATTTTGCTTGGCAGTGGCAGATATCGAAGACGAAGTTGCGCAAAATCTGCGCGCCCTGCGGCGTGTGGTTGACTTCGGGATGGAATTGGACGGCGTATAAAGCGCGCGTGGTGTCGCCCATTGCCACGTAAGGCGAGTTATCCGAATGGGCGAGGGGTTCGAAGCCGTGAGGCGGGCGTTCGATGCGGTCGCCGTGTGACATCCAGACGTCGATGCTGTCGGGGATGCCGTTAAAGAGCGGGTTATCGCTGCTGCGGTGTTCGATCTGCGCGAAGCCGTATTCGCGGTGCTGTGAACCCGCGACGATCCCGCCGAGCGCGTAGGTCAGCGCTTGCATCCCGTAGCAGATGCCGAGGACGGGCAGCTCACTTTCCAATACGAAGGCGGGAATCTGCGGCGCGCCATCCTCATAGATGCTGTTCGGTCCGCCGGAGAGGATGTAACCGCCCGGCTGATACGTGTTCACTTTCTCGCTAGCGGCTTCACAGGCGAAGACTTCGGCGTAAACGCCCTGCTCGCGGACGCGGCGGGCGATCAGTTGCGTGTACTGTGATCCGAAGTCGAGGATGGCGATGCTGCCAGTCCGAAGTTCTGAGTGCTGAGTACTGAGTGCTGAGGATGGAGCGTCGGGGGACATGTATGTGTCTCCTGAATAAAGGTTGACTAGGGTGAGTTATGGATTTGCATCGAGATAATCGTAGGGGCAGGTTTCAAGCTTGCGAAGCAAGCACCCCGCCCCTAGACGCAGACATTGTGATGTTTGTAGAGAAAGGGCGCGCCATGCCCTCATCCGAATTCGTCGTTATCTGCTGGTTTCAACCAATTCCATTACTCCGCCAAAACGATCTTGCCGTCATCCATGCTTGTGATCATGGCAAGGGCTTCAATCGGCATGGTGTAGCCCTTTTCGTGCATGAAGTTGCGCCCGCCTTCGAAGGTCTTTTCAACTACGACGCCGACACCGACGATATTCGATTGCGCGCTCTCGACAATCCGTGCCAGCGCGCGAAGCGTTTTGCCGGTCGCCAAAAAGTCGTCGATGATCAGTACGTCTTGATGGGGAGGTAGAAATTCTGCCGACACCAGCAAGCTGACCTCGCTGCCCTTGGTGTGGCTGGGCGCGGTTTCGAGGAAAACGGGACCAAACATCGTGATCGGCTTGAACTTGCGCGCGTAGACAATCGGCACGCCGAGCGCTAAGCCCGTCATCAGCGCGGGCGCGATCCCGGAAATTTCGGCGGTGAGGATACGATCAATGTGAATCCCCTCGAAGCGGGATGCCATTTCCTTGCCCATTTCGTACATCAAATCGGGATAAATCTGGTGGTTAAGCAGGCTGTCGATTTTGAGAATACCGCTTCCCAGATTACGTCCCTCGGCAAGAATTCGTTGTTTCAATGCTTCCACGCTAATTAACCTCTGTCCGTCCACCGGCTTCTTCGTAGACCTCGGCGAAATACGTCTCGAATGAGTCTTGCTCAAAGCCGCGCATTAATTCGAGTCCAGCTTTTTGCCCATCCGTTGATTTGAGCGCTTGATCCATTTCGTCGTAGCTGTCGAAATAAATCTCTAGCACGCGATAAAAATTAGAGGCAACCATCGGACTGCCGAGGATGGTATTGACCTGCCGCCGCTTAATATCCGACATTTGCTCGACTGCCGCGAGGAAATCGTTGTAGCCATTCTCGAAAGTTTCGGGCTCGTCTGGCGTGTGAAATAGAATGACAAATTTGACCATCAGTTGATCCAGACATAAACGAAAAACCGAGCATGATGCCCGGAGCGAGATTGTAACCAGTCTTTAGGGGAGTTGGCGAATCAAAACGGGCGTATGCTAAAGTACGCCCGTGCGTGTCTTGTAGCGGCGCTGCTTAGGATTTCGTGCTGTTGTGAACCGGCGTAGCGCTCTCAGGATGGTTATCGCGCATAATCAAGCCGATGACCACGCCGATCACGAGGACAATGGCTAAAATTTGCAGCGGATAACTGCGTACCGTATGAACGGCGTCTTCACCGATGTCGCTGTAGTCGTTGTGCTTTAGGTAGCCGGCGGCTTTCTCGAACCCGTCGGCAACGTCATCGACACGGTCGCGGACTTCGTGTCCGGCGTCGGCGTCACGCGCTTGTTTGCGCAGGGTCTTGGCGGTGTCGTAGAGCGTCTTGACCATGTCGGTCTTGGCGCTTTCTGCTTGGTGATGGGCTTCGCGTCCGATTTCGTGGGCGCTCTTGTTTGCTTCGCTGACAAAACGCTCGGCTTTGTCGCTGACGGTGTCATTGTGTCTACTGAACATCGGCAAGTCTCCTCAATTCGTCTTTATGATCTTTATTATATCTGAAATTAACGTGAATAGATACAGATACAGATTTTCTAAGCGGCTTCCCATTTTCACACGATGCGAGCGATAGCCGAAGTAATAGCCGAAGCTGTAGCCGGACTCTCCCGGTGACTAGGTGGAATCTGCGCCACTTGGCTGGCTAAGACGCGCAAAAACACACTATAATGTGAATAACTTCACAAGGTGAATGCTGTACAAGTGCCTGAACAGGCAAGGGGACGCAGCCATGAGTACGCTGCATGCAGAATATTCGAACATCATCGACGCACGAGCAGACGTGATTTACAACATTCTTACAGATTACAAGGTAGGACATGCGGCGATTTTGCCGAAACAATATTTTACTGTGCTCAATATCGAGCAAGGGGGCGACGGCGCGGGGACGATTGTCAACGGCGTGCTTAAGTTCTGGGGGAAAGAGTATCACTTTCATCAGATCGTCAGCGAACCCGAACCGGGGCGGATGTTGGTCGAGACTGACCTCGATACCCCGCAGGTGACGGAGTTTGTGCTCGAAGCGCTCGACGGCGGGCAGCGCACGCGCGTGACTATTGCCAGCAATTTCCCTGCCAGCGCGGGTATCGCCGGGTTTATGGAGCGGATGCTCAAGCCCGCCGTGATGCAGCGCATCTATAAGGCGGAGTTGGAACAGCTTTCCGCCTACTTAAGCGAACAATCGTCATAATCACGCGCTGAGCAAGGCGGGTTTTGGTCGCAAACCCGCCTTGTTGACGCTGGTTTTGTGCCATATGCACAAGAATTACCGGGATCGGCGTAATGAGTCGGCTTACTGGTTGCGCGGATACTGTAATTGTATTATGGTTAAATGTATCTACAGGTACACACCGTGATTTATTACCAAGCGATGCTGCCTATAGCGTATTAAAAAATTAAAGAAATGCCTTTTACATGAATAAGGTTAGCGACATTTTATTGACGCCGGACAGCTTCATTGCCCTACACGTTCAACTACACGATCAATTACGTCGGTTGATTCTTTCGGGACAATGGCAACGCAGTTCGCGTATCCCATCTGAGAAACAGTTGACCAGCTACTTGAGCGTCAGCCGGAGCACGGTTCGACTGGCACTTCAGCGCGCCGAACTCGAAGGCTTGATTGAGCGTAGTGCTGGGCGTGGGACCTTTGTCGCTTACCTACCGCCGACGGATCAGCGCAACCGGCTGATCGCTTTCGTGACCTACGGCTTCGATGCTGAATCGCACCTCTTGATGCTAAAAGGGGCGGAAGGCGAGGTCAAGGCGCGCGGCTACCAAATCATCCTCAGCAACGTTCAAAATCAACGTGAAGAGCTTGACGTTTTGCGCCGCCTCAAGGCGGAGTACGTGGCGGGTGTGCTGCTCTGGGCAAACGCAGGCGCGTCACGGGCGCAGCAGGAAAACCCACTCAGTTATCAACAGATTACCCTGCCGCTGGTGCTGATGGATCGCGGGATTTACGACCTCGACTGCGATTTTGTCACCAGCGAAAACTACGATGGCGCAAGCGCCATGATGCAGCATCTCCTCGCGCTCGGTCACGAGCGGATTGTTTTTCTCTGTCATCAGGAAATGGAATTGCTGCCCGTCATGGATCGCTATCATGCTTACTGCACGGCAATGCTTGACGCGGGACTCACGCCGCAAGAGCCATGGCTGATTGGTCCGCAGGGCAACGAATTTATTGCTAGCATGGTCTTGCGCGCATCGGTTGACCCGAAAAGCGTTGAAATTCAGGAAATCAAAGACCTATTTTACAACGCATCAACGCCGCCGACTGCGATTTTTGCCGTCAATGATTACATCGCGCTGCTGGCGATGCGGGCGGTCAAACTGCTGAACATGAGCGTGCCTGATGACATTTCGATTGCCGGTTTTGACGACATCGACCTCGCGGTGCAGCTTGAAGTGCCGCTGACGACTGTCGCGCAAGATCCATTTTTTATCGGTAAGCGAGCGGCGCAACTGCTGCTCGACCGCCTTAACGGATATTCGGGGGCAACACGGCGTGTGACGATTCCGACGCAACTGCGCGTTCGCAGTTCGACGGCGCTGCCAGCGCGCGTGCTGCCTGCGGCAGAGCAACCCACTGAAAGGGGGTGATGGACTATCGAGTAACAGATTAGAGCATGTACGCCAAGAAATAAACGATTTATCGCCAAGAAAAAGCACTTAGGAGAAAAAAGTATGACAACGCAGCTTAGGCGTTTTGGTTTAGTCCTGATCGCTATCGTTCTTCTCGCTGCTCTTGCTGTAAGTGTCAGCGCACAGGACGATGTCGCGCGCGAAGACACGGTCATTTTTGACATCGACGCATCGGCGGTTCCGAACCCCACAAACTTCAACCCGCTGATCCCCGGAACCAACCGGAATCAAGGCGCGCATCAAGCGATGTGGGAGCCGTTGTTCATCCTCAACTACGAAACCGGCGAAATTCAGCCATGGGTCGGCGAGAGCTTCGAGCACAACGACGTGCAAGATGTCTGGACGCTGCACATTCGTAATGGCGTGACGTGGTCAGACGGCGTGGCTTTTACAGCCGACGACGTGGTCTTCTCGATCCAAATGCTGCTCGACGATGAAACTTCGACCTTGTCGCACGCTGCGGACATGCAGCAGTGGCTCAACAGCGTTTCGAAGATCGATGATCTGACGGTCGAATTCGACCTGAAGGCACCGAACCCGCGCTTCCAACTGGACTATTTCTCGGTCAAACTGTGGGGCGACCTGATCATTCTCCCGAAGCACGTTTGGGAAGGTCAAGACCCCTTCACCTTCACGTTCTACGACGAAGCTCAGGGCTGGCCGATTGGTACGGGTCCCTATAAGCTGGCGAGTGCTGCTCCGACCCAGTTCGCATGGGATCGTGACGATAACTGGTGGGGCGCGAAGGTCGGTTTCCACGACCTGCCGGAACCGCTGCGCGCAGTTTGGATCGTCGCACCCTCTGAGGATCAAAAAGCACTGCTGATGTCCAGCCACCAACTCGACAGCGCTATGAACGTCACCCTCGGCGCCTTCCAAGCTATTCAGGCGCAGAACCCGAACGCCGAAGCTTGGCATGCCGAACTGCCGTATGCGTGGGCAGACCCATGCCCGCGTGAACTGTCGCTCAACACGCAAGTTGCCCCTTGGGACGATGCAAGCCTGCGTAGAGCCATTAGCCTGATTATCAGCCGTAACCGCAACGTCAATATCGCCTACGAAGGCACGACTATTCCTTCGCGGTCCATGTTCGTTGAATACGGCGCGATGGCGCCTTACATCGACGCGATTGTTGCTGCTGGCTATGGCATTGACCCTGATGGTCAGGTTGCTGATGGTCAAGCACTGATCGAAGCGGCGGGCTACAGCATGAACGGTGACGGTCTGTACGAAAAAGACGGTCAGGTGCTGACGCTCAACATTCAAGTCGGGAACGACACCATCGAATACGTCCGCAGCAACAACGACCTTGTCGAGCAACTGCGCGATGCAGGTATCGACGCCAGCAGCCAACCGCTGACCGGCGCGACCATCAACGACAACCGCGCCAACGGCAACTTCGACGGCGCTTGGACATGGGACACCTGCGGTTCGATCAATGAGCCGTGGCGCTCGATGAACTTCCTCAACACCTTCTTCTATGTGCCGGTTGGCACGCGCGCTTCTGGCAACAACCAGCGTTGGGATACCGCAGGCGCAGAGGCTTACAGCGCCATCGTCGATCAAATCGGTGAGCTGCCGCTCGGTGACCCGCAGATTGTCGATCTGGTTGTGCAGGCGTACAAGTATGTCTACGACGAGACGCCGGTGATCCCGTTGGTTCAGGCGGAGAAGTTGGTTCCGTTTGATACCACTTACTGGACGAACTGGCCGACTGCCGAAAACAACTACAACCATCCGGCCACTTGGTGGGAAAGCACTCACCAGATCCTCCTCAACCTGCACAAAGCAGGCAGCTAAGCGAAATCGCTTGCTCGTGAGGTGAGGGAACACCTGATTCGGGGTTAGACAGGGTAGAGGCGGCATCACTGACAGCCGCCTCTACCGCACATACCCTCCCTCATTTTCGGGTGTCGCTAAGCAGGGTTAAGAGAGGATATGATGGGTGGTATAACGTTAGGTTATTTTCTTAGACGTTTACTAATTTTTGTACTCACAATTTGGATTGCTGCCACCATCATCTGGGTGATTCCGCGCGCCGCGCCGGGTGACCCGATTTCGGCAATGGTACAGCGCATGATCAGCCAAGGTGGTTATGTCGAAAATGCCGACAAAATCATCGAAGGCTGGAAGGAACGCTTCGGGTTAAATGATCCGCTTCCGGTACAGTATGTGCGTTACCTTGATAACATTGTTCACTTCGATTTTGGCTACTCGCTGGCATATTTTCCAACCAGTGTCAATGACATAGTAGGTCAAGCGCTCCCGTGGACGGTGGGGCTCCTGTTGGTGGCTGTGGTCATCACATTCATACTCGGCAATTTCTTAGGGGCGGTGATGGTGTGGCGAAATACGCCGCGCCTGATCAAACTCCTGATTCCCATAGGATTGATTTTCACGTCGCTCCCGTCGATCTTGGCGGCGATTTTTCTGATATATATCTTTGCTTTCCTGCTGAAATGGTTCCCGCTGATTGGTCCCTACGACATCGGTACGAAACCGAGCTTGAGCCTCGATTTCATCGGTAACGTCATCTATCACGGCACGCTTCCGGCGCTCTCGATTGTACTGGTCAGCTTCGGCTACTGGGCGTTGGGTATGCGCGGCATGATGATCACCGTCGAGGGCGAGGATTACATGCAGCTTGCTCGTGCCAAAGGACTGAGTCCGTTTTACGTGCTCTACCGCTATATGGTGCGTAATGCCATTTTGCCGCAGGTCACTGCTTTTGCCATCACACTGGGCACACTGGTCAGTGGTCAGATTCTTGTCGAGTACGTTTTTTCATATCAGGGCATGGGCACGGTTATCTATAACGCTATTCTGACGCAGGATTTCCCGGTCATTCAGGGGACGTCCTTCATTCTGATTTTGATGACTGCGCTGGCGGTATTGATTATTGACCTGATCTATCCCTTGCTCGATCCCCGTATTTCTTATGAAAGAGGTTAGCCATGGAGACGACCGATTCCAGCCGAAGTTCACCGGCAGCGGTATTGGTCGCGCCTGCCCGTGTTAATAAGCGGATGGGACGCTTCAACCGTTGGGATACACCGTGGCTTAACTCGAAGCTGATTATAGGCGTGGCGATTATCAGCGCGATCCTATTCGTTGGTATTTTTGGGCGCTTATTCTGGAATACCGATCTGGCGTTTACGGGCAGTTCGCCGCTGAACCTGCCGCCGGTCGGGGTCACGAATACGCTGACGAAGCAGGTCGGCACGTGGGAGCATCCGTTCGGTACAGAGAACAGCGGGCGCGATATGCTGGCGCTGATGATCCTCGGTGCGCCGAATTCGTTCCTCGTCGGCGTGATTGCCGCCTCTATCGGTATGTCCGTCGGCATTTTTCTGGGCTTTTCCGCCGGATTTATTGGCGGGAGGGTGGACGATGTGATCCGGGTATTTTCGGACGTGACGATCACGATACCCGCGCTGATGGTGCTGATCGTCATTCAATCGGTGCTCAGGCAGATCGACCTAACGACGATGGCGCTCTTGATCGCACTGTTCGCTTGGCCGTCGCCGACGCGCTTGATCCGTTCGCAAGTCTTGACAATGCGCGAAAGTGGCTACGTACAAATGGCGAAGCTCTCCGGCGCATCGACTTTTTCGATCATGTTCCGCGAGATTATGCCCAACTTAATCCCGTACTTGTTCGCTAGTTTTATCGGCAACGCTACCGGCGCGATTCTCGCGGCTGTCGGGTTGGAAACGCTCGGCTTAGGGCCGCAGCGCGTTCCCACGCTCGGCGGCACGATTTACTTCGCGCTCAATTCGGCGGCGCTCCTGCGTAATATGTGGTGGTGGTGGGGCTTGCCGACGCTGCTGCTGGCGATCATGTTCATTGGGCTGCTGCTGATCAATCTCGGCTTGGACGAAGTGGCGAACCCGCGTTTGCGGCAGTCGTCGCAGTAGGGGAGGCATGATGACAGAAGTAAAACGTAACCCGATCCCGGTGCTGCGCGTCCGCGACTTGAAAATCTACTACGAGACGCCGAAAGGCGACGTGCTGGCGGTCGATGGCGTCGATTTTGAGTTGTTCGAGGGCGAAACACTGGGACTCGTCGGTGAGTCTGGTTGCGGCAAATCCACGACGGCGATGGGTATTCTGCAACTGATCACGCCGCCGGGACGGATTGTCGATGGTGAAGTGCTGCTCGAAGGACACGACCTGCTCAAAATGCCGGAAGAATCGCTGCGGGCGCTGCGCTGGCTGAAATTGGCATTGATCCCGCAAGGGGCGATGAATTCGCTGAACCCGACGATGCGCGTCAGCGACCAAATCAAGGACGTGATCATCGCGCACGAGGGGCGCGCCGCCAAAAAGGGGATCAAGGAGCGCATTCTCGAACTGCTGTCGATGGTCGGGCTGCCCGGTCGCGTTTACGACATGTACCCGCATGAATTGAGCGGCGGCATGAAGCAGCGCGCCTGTATCGCGATGGCTATCGCGCTCAACCCGACGGTGATTATTGCGGACGAATCGACCAGCGCGCTCGACGTAGTAGTGCAGCGCGTGGTTGCTCAAACGATGCTCAAGGTCAAGCAGATGCTCGGCGTCTCGATGATTATGATCGGGCACGACATGGGCTTGATGGCGCAGATGGTTGACCGCATCGCGGTGATGTATGCTGGTAAGATCGTCGAAATCGCGCCGGTGCGCGAGATGTTCCGCGACCCGAAGCACCCGTATTCGCAGCTCCTGATCGAGTCCGTTCCGTCACTGAAAGAGCGTAAGCCGCTCAAGATCACGGAAGGGATCACCCACGACCCGCGCAATCCGCCGCCGGGGTGCATCTTCCAGTTACGCTGCCCGTTCGTGATGGATCGCTGTCGTGTCGAGCCACCGCCGATGATCGAAGTTAAGCCGGGACAGCAGGTCGCCTGTTATCTGTATGAACCGACTGAAGATGGGAGCTTTGCGCATGTCGCAGATGTTGCTGGAAATCCGTAATGCTACAAAGGTTTACATGCAGCGCGGTATGGGCGGCGGCAAGCACGAAGTCGTCGCGCTGCAAGACTTCAACCTGAATATTCCGACGTCACCCGCCTCGATTATCACGATTGCGGGGGAGAGCGGCAGCGGTAAAACGACGCTGGCGCAAGTCGTACTTGGCTTCACGCGGCTGACGTCGGGAGAGATCATCTTCGAGGGTCAAGATATGTCGCAGGCGGACGGCAAGCAAATGAAGGCTTACCGCCGCGAAGTACAAGCCGTGTTTCAAGACCCGTTTGGTGTCTATAACCCGTTTTATCGTGTCGAGCATGTCTTTGACACTGTGATCGGCAATTTCGACTTGAGCAGCAACAAGAGCGAAAGCCGCGACATGATCGAGGAGGCGCTCAACATCGTCGGCTTGCACGGCGAAGACGTCCTGCGTAAATACCCGCACCAACTGAGCGGCGGACAGCGCCAGCGCATCATGATGGCGCGGGCGTACATGGTCAAGCCCAAGTTAATTGTCGCTGACGAGCCGGTATCGATGGTCGATGCCTCGCTGCGTGCGTCGATTTTAGACGTGATGATGCGGCTGAAAGAGGAAATGGGCATTTCGTTCCTCTATATCACGCACGACTTGAGCACCGCCTATCAGATCGGTGACAAAATCTACATTCTCTATCAGGGAACGATTGCGGAAAGGGGCAATACGATCAGCGTGATCGATGCGCCGCACCACCCCTACGTTCAGCTTCTGGTGGACTCTGTGCCTGTTCCTGACCCTGACATTCACTGGGAAGGCGAGATCATCCTGCCGCCGGAAGAAGAAATGCGCACATCGATCAGCAGCGGCTGTCGCTTTTATGCGCGCTGCCCGAAGCATTTTGACCGCTGCCTGACGGCACAGCCGCCGCTTTACCCTGTAGGCGATCAAGGTCATGAAGCTTCATGTTACCTTTACGACGAAAAAGCGGTGGCACTAGAAGCCAAACCACTGTGAACGATAATTGGGTGTGGTCGTGAGGTTGAACGCGCACAGAAGCCAGTTCACGACCCGCAAAAATTCTTATTCTAGGGGTGGCTGTTGTGCCCCGCCTCTACATCCTTTCTGCTTTTAAGGAGTGAGTATCTTGTTGCATAAAGTCCGCTGGACATCGGAAAAAATTGGTCAACGGATCGCTCTGATCGAGCCGCACGTTTACAGGCAGAAGCAGGCGCTCCCGCCGTTCCACTACAAGACGCTGAGCAGCCCGCTAGAAGCGCCGCCCGTTGGCGAGGAATTCGACCCCAGTTCGTGGGATGTGATCGAGCCGGACAGCTATTGGGGCACATGGGAGACGAATTTCATCATGAAGTCGTCGTTCCAAATCCCGACGGATTGGGATAAAAATCTACCCGTCGCCCTTTACATGCCGATTGGTATCGCGCGCGATTTTAGCCATCCCGAAGCGCTCTCCTATATTGATGGCAAGCCCTACGCGACGACTGACCGCCATCACCACGAGTTTCAGCTTGATAACCAGTGGCGCGACGGCAAGCCGCATCGTTTGGCGCTGCACGGCTGGACGGGGCGCGGCGGCTTCGAGACTGGCGCGCCGATTGGCAAGCTGCAAATGAGAGAATGCTACGTCGTTTTAGTTGATCAGCCTCTGCGCGATTTTGTCGCGCTGGCGCGGGTCGCACACGACGTTGCCGCGCAGTTGAACGACGATGACCCGGTCAAGGGGCGGCTGTATAACGCGCTCGACGAGGCGTTCAAGGTGATCGACACGCGCTTCCCGCTGCCGTCGGAGGGGCTTTACACCAGTGTCCCGGCTGCGATGAAGGCGCTCAAGGCGGGCATCGACGCTTCCGGTGAGCCGATGGATGTCGATATCATCGGCATCGGTCACGCCCACATCGACGTGGCGTGGCTGTGGACACTTGGTCAGACGGTGCGTAAGTCGGGGCGAACGTTCAGCACGGCACTGCGCCTAATGGAACAGTTTCCCGATTACACCTTCTCACAGAGCCAAGCGCAGCTTTACTCGTACACCGAGCAGTATTACCCGGAAATCTTCGCGCAGATCAAAGAGCGCGTGAAGGAAGGGCGCTGGGAGCCAATGGGCGGGACGTGGGTCGAGCCGGACTGCAACGCCATCGGCGCGGAGTCGCTGGCACGTCAGTTCCTGCTTGGTCGTGGCTACTTCCACCGACATTTTGGTGAAGACTCGGATACGCCCGTGCTGTGGCTACCGGACACCTTCGGTTATAGCTGGGCGCTGCCGCAACTGATCAAGCTGGCGGGGATGAAGTATTTCATCACCCATAAGATGAGTTGGAATCAGTACAACCAGATGCCGAATCAAATCCTCTGGTGGCAGGGCTTGGACGGAACGAAGGTGCTGACGCACTTCCTGACAACGCCTTCGGACTGGACGTACCTGCCGCACGCGACGACCTACAATGCACAGGTCACCGCCGATGAAATCTTTGGGACGTGGCGCAACTTCCGTCAGAAGGAAACTTATAACGAACTGATCACCGCCTATGGTCACGGCGACGGCGGCGGCGGTCCGACTCGCGAGATGATCGAGAACGTTGAGATCTTGGAGGACTTCCCCGGCGCGCCGCGCGTGCGCCCCGGCACTGTGCGCGAGTTCATGGATCGAATCGAGAGCGAAATCTCCGACGATCTGCCAGTCTGGAACGGCGAGTTCTATCTCGAATACCATCGCGGGACCTATACCAGCCAAGCGCGTAATAAGCGCAACAATCGCAAGAGCGAATTTCTGCTGCACGATGCCGAATTTGTGGCGGCGTTGGCTGCACTGACGACCGATTATGCTTATCCGCACGCCGATACCAATAAGGCGTGGGAATTAATCTGCCTGAACCAGTTCCACGATATTCTGCCGGGGTCGTCGATCAACGCGGTCTACAAGGACAGCGACAAGGATTACGAGGCGATCCGCGTGCTGGGTGAAAGCGTGCGCGAGAGCGCGATTCAAGCGCTGGCGGCAACACTGCCCGCTAACACCAGCGCGATTGCAGTCAACGCCACCTCGTTTGGTGGGCGGCGAATCGGCAAGCTGGACGGGGATATCACCAGTGGGACGCATCTGGTCGATGCGAGTGGTAGCAGTTTGACCGCGCAAGCCGTCAAAGGCGGCGTGCTGGTCGAAGTCAACGACCTCGCACCGTACTCGGTCGCGGCGATTAGCGAAGCCAGTGGCGTAACCGATGCGCCGAGCAGCGACCTGTCGATCAGCCAAGCGGACGGTGCGACTGTCCTAGAAAACGCGCTGCTGCGCGTCGAGATCAATGCGGAGGGCGACGTGACGCGCGTCTACGACAAGCAGGCGGCGCGCGAGGTGCTGGCAGCGGGCGAAACAGCGAACAAGCTGCTGGCGTTCGAAGACCGCCCGATGAACTTTGATGCGTGGGACATCGACATCTTCTACGAAGACCGCACCGAGAAAATCGAGGGTGTCGAGAGCATCACAGTGGTCGAGCAGGGTCCGCTGCGCGTCGGGCTAGAGATCAAGCGCCGCTTCCAGAGCAGCCAGATCAACCAGACAGTTTATCTGTACAAGGACAGCCGACGCCTCGATTTCGATACATGGGTGGACTGGCACGAACATCATGTGCTGCTGAAAGCCGCTTTCCCGGTCGATGTGATGAGTCCGACTGCGACCTTCGACGTTCAGTGGGGCAACGTGGAACGCCCGACCCATCGCAATACCTCGTGGGATTGGGCGCGCTTCGAAACCTGCGCGCATAAGTGGGCGGACTTGAGCGAGGGCGACTACGGTGTCGCTGTCCTCAACGACTGCAAGTATGGCTATGACATTCACGACAACGTGATCCGGCTGACGCTGCTCAAGAGCGCGACCAGCCCCGACGAACACGCCGACGAAGGCGAACACTTTATGACTTATAGCCTGATGCCGCACGCGGGCGACTGGCGCGACGAGGTCATTCCGGCGGCATACGACCTCAATGATCCGCTGATTCTGCGACGGGTGAGCGGCGGTGGCAAGACAGCATCGCTGGAGTCGCTGGTGTCTGTGTCTGCGCCGAACGTCGTAATCGAGACGATCAAGCAGGCAGAAGACGGCAACGGCATCATCGTGCGTCTGTACGAAGATCAACGCCGTCGAGGCAAGTTCACGCTGACGACTGGCTTCGGCATTGCCCAAGCCAGTATCTGCAACTTGCTCGAAGAAGCGGGCGATGCGGTTCAAGCACAGGGCAATTCGCTCCAACTCGACATCAAGCCCTACCAGATCATCAATCTGCGGCTCGTGCCGCAGGTGTAGGTCAATGCTTGCTCTTTAAGTCTGGGCACGGCGAGGCGGGGATAAACCCGCCTCGCCTTTTTATTTTGAGGGACAATTGATGTTCTGCGAGCAAATTTTCTTACTCTTAGGGCGGCGTGGATTGGAGTAACCTATTACAAAGCATGATATGATGAAATGATACTTCTAGGACGACTTTTACTCCTACTTATTGGCATGTTATGCGATCTCTGACCATCGCGTAAGGCGCAGCCCATGACAAGTGAAGCGCTCACGGGTCTAATCAACAATACTGCCCTTCTGCTAGCTCTCGCGGTACTCTACGATACGTTTCCGCACAAACCCCAATTGTTTACGCGCTGGATGCAAGTCATCGCCGGCGTCCTGATCGGCGTGATTGGCATCACGGTGATGCTCAGCCCTTGGGAGCTGGTCACAGGCGTCGTTTTCGACACACGCTCGATCTTGCTCAGTATCAGTGGGCTGTTCTTTGGCGGTATTCCGACACTGATCGCCGCGTTGATGACGAGCCTGTTTCGCTTACACGAGGGTGGTGTCGGGGCGTGGACTGGCGTCGCCGTGATCACCTTTTCGGCGGGTGTTGGGGTTTTGTGGGGGCGGCGCTATCAGGACAAACGTCAACTGCCCGCAGGTGAACTCTACCTGTTTGCCGTCATCGTTCACGCCGGAATGATGATTCTGATGTTGACGCTGCCTAATCCAATTGCTCAGCAGGTCGTTGGCAGTTTGAGCTTGCCGATTCTGGTCATTTATCCGGTGGGAACGGTGCTGCTCGGCATGATGTTCATCCGTCAGCTTACGCGCAGAGAAACGGAAGAATCCGTGCGCGTAAGTGAGACGCGCCTGCGCCAGATTGTCCAGAGTATGCCGGTGATGCTCGATGCGTTCGACCCAAACGATATGATCATCGCGTGGAACTCGGAGTGCGAGCGGATATTGGGTTATAGCACTGCCGAGATGATCGGCAACCCAAAAGCGTGGGAAATGTTCTATCCCGACCCCACCTATCTCGCCAAGATGCGGCAGTTGTGCGCGGTGCAGGGAAGTAACTATTACAGCCAAGAATGGACGATGCAATGCAAAGATGGCACGAAAAAAACCATCGCGTGGTTGAACATCTCGAATCGCGTCAAGATTCCCGGTTGGGCGTCATGGGGCGTCGGCATCGACGTTACCGACCGAGTGCGGACGATGGCGGCGCTGAGCGAAGCGGAAGACCGGCTGCGCCTAGCGCTCAGCGCCGCTAACGTCGGCTTATGGGATCGGGATTTGCGGACAGGTGAGGTTTACTATTCGCCGGAATGGAAGCGCCAGCTCGGTTACGAGGCGGATGAACTCACCAGCCAGATTAGCGAATGGGAAAGCCGCCTGCACCCGGATGATGCGGCGCGGGCAATTGCCGAAGCACGTAACTACGTCGAAGAGCCAGCACCGAAACTTGAGTCCGAGTTTCGCCTGCGCCACCGTAACGGATCATATCGCTCAATTTTGTCACAGTCGTCACTGTTGTACCACGAGGATGGCAATCCGGTACGGATGCTCGGTTCGCACGTTGACATCACCGAGCGCAATCAGGCGGAAGAAACGCTGCGTGCCAGCGAAGCACATCTACGCGCGGTTGTCTCATCGACGTCCATTGTTCTGATGGCAGTTGACCGCGATGGGGTGATCACTTTGCTGCAAGGGCAAGGGTTGGGGGCGCTCGGTGTCGAGCCGACTCAGTGGGTAGGTAGGTCGATTTTTATCGCCGAAGATAGCGTTCATGACAATCTGCCGATGCGATTATCGGTACGGGAAGCCTTCGCGCGTGCCTTAGCTGACGAAGAAGTGGACACGACCGAAGTGTACGGCAGTCTCAATTTCGCTATCCACTACACGCCGCTGCGCTCAAAAACTGGCGAGGTGACCGGTGCGATAAGCGTTGCGACTGACGTGACGCAGCGACTTGAAGCCGAAAAGCTGCGGCTGCAACTCGAAAAAGAGCAGGAGATCGTCGCCCTGCGCGAGCGGTTCATCACGATTGCATCCCATGATTTTCGTACGCCGCTCACGGTCATCAAGATGGCGGCGCACATGCTCCAAACTTACTTTTGACCAAATGCCAACCGAACGACGAACCGTGAAACTCCAGCAGATTAATGTGCAGGTTGACCGAATGACGAGCCTGCTCAATAATGCGCTGGCGGTCAGCAAAGCCAACGCCGGAAAGGTCGAGTTTCACCCTGAAATGGTTAATCTTGAGGCGTTCGTGCGCGGTCTGTGGAACGACTTCACGCTCCAAGCCGAACAAACGCATCGGCTGGAATATCGCTACGAACTCGATGCCCAGCAGGTGATGCTTGATTCGAGATTAATGTACCGTGTTCTGACGAACCTGTTGAGCAACGCCATCAAGTATTCACCCGAGCGAGGGATCGTTCATTTTGTGGTGGTGCGCGAAGATGACTTGCTGGTCTTTCGCATCAGCGACAACGGGATCGGTATCCCTGAAAGCGACATGAAGCGGTTGTTCGAGCCGTTCTTTCGCGGGAAGAATACCGGCGGCATCGAGGGAACGGGGCTAGGCTTGTCGATTGTCAACAGCTTGGTCGAGGTGCAGGGCGGGCGCATCGATGTCGAGAGCAAAGAGGGCACAGGGACAACCTTCATCGTCTCGATCCCATTCGAAGAGGTCTAGGTTCACCGTGCAGATTCATTGATTTCTCATGCGGTTTCTTTACAATTCAATCTAACGAGTAAGATAACGAAGTTTCGGGGGTGGAGCATAGCACAACCGAGCAATGATCAAGTTGCGGCGGTGCTGGATCGTATTGCAGACCTGCTCGAAGCGCAGGATGCCAATCCGTTTCGCGTGCGGGCGTATCGTCAAGGCGCGCAGACGATTCGCGCCAGCAACGAAGCGGCTGCTGAATTAGTGCGGCGCGATCAAACGGACAACCCCGAAGCACTGCCCAACATCGGCAGCGGGATCACCGCCGTGATCGGCGAGTACGTCGTTGATGGCAAGTCCGGTTTGCTCGATGATCTCGAAGCACAGGCAACGCCAGAGATGGTACTCACGCGCGTGCCCGGTATCGGGCGCGAACTGGTAGGGCGCATTGTCGATCAACTGCACGTCCAGACGCTGCCAGAACTCGAAGCAACGGCGCATGATGGACGTTTAGAAACGGTTAGCGGGTTTGGGACACGGCGGGTCGAGGGCGTGGCGCAGGCGTTGGCGGGAATGCTGAGCCGAAGCGCGCAGAGGCGGCAACGTGAACGCAGCAGCGAGGGCAAGGGGTCGGGTGACGACCGTCCTTCGGTGGCGACGCTGCTGGACGTTGATGAGGAGTATCGCCGCCTCGCCTTAACGGATGAGCTGCACAAGATCTCACCTCGCCGTTTCAATCTCGATAATGAGGCGTGGCTGCCGGTGCTGGAGACTCAGCGCGACGATGGGTGTTCACGGCGTTGTTCTTGAACACGGCGCAGGCGCACGAACTCGGCAAGACCGACGACCGGGTGGTGATCTACTACGAGCGCGATGACAAGGAACACCAGAATACCGTCGTCACTGAGACACAGGGGTCGCTGACAGGCAAGCGCGTGGTGCGCGGTTGTGCGCCTGAAACGCGGGATTATTATCAGCAGAAATAAAAAACGGATGACTCACAATGAGCCGTCCGTTTTTTGAGGTGTGGGCAAATTTAGCGGACGATGCGATAGGTCACGGTCGTCTGAATTTGGATTTCGCTTTGCCCCGGTGCGACAACTGCGGATTGAGCATCTATATCGCTCCTAATACCAAAGTCAGGCGGCTGAACGTTCCCGAATGAATTTTCAGTGATGACGATCACGCCACCTAACTGCGCGCCGATCAGGTCGGCGTATTCCTGCGCACGGGCGGCAGCATCTTGCATCGCCTGTCCACGTGCTTGAGTCTCCAGTGCGGTGCGATCCTGAATGTCGAAACTCAAGCCGTAGAGATTGGTCGCTCCGGCGTTGATGGCGGCGTCGATCACGGCTTCGACCTGCGTCACATCGCGGACAATGACGTGAACCGTGTTGCTGACGGTGTAGCCCTGCTCGTCGCTGCCCTTTTCGGCATTGAATTGGCTGGTCATGTAGACGCTGAGGTTGCTGGTCTGGATGTCTTCGGGCGCAACGCCGATGGTGGTCAGGGCGTCGATGATGTCTTGGAGGGTGGCATTGGCTTGTGCGAAGGCGTCGGAGACGGTCGGCTTGAAGACATCGACGCCCACGTCAACGGCGGCGACATCGGGCGCGGCGTGGACCGCCCCTGTGCCGATGACGGTGATCGAGTTGGTCGGGTAGGCGTCGGATGTGACGGGCGCGGGCATTGGCGTGACGTCTTGGGCGAAGGTCGGCACGGCGATCAGCGCCAGCAGCGCGATGATGACTCCGGCGAAGGTTAGGCTTTTGGAAATGCGATTCATGGTTCTTGCGACTCCTTGGGTCAGCTTATCAGATGTGTGGGCTTGCCCTACAATGATAGGACGTTTGGAGCGCGCGAAAAGTTCCACTCACACTAAGTAAAGCTGGACTTTTCGGAGACGTAGACGCTGGTGATCTTGCCGCGAATCTGCACTTACATGAGGATGGGCGGAGACCGTGAGATTTTATCTAGTAAATAGACGATTATTGCGATGTAAAGGATAACGATTCCGCTTCAGGTGTAATTTCATCTGTGGAGTTAGGTTCGACAGTCACTACTACTTCAATCGTTGATACCTCTGCGGAGCTTGATTGTGCAGTAAGATTATAAAACAAAAAAGCGATGAATGGATCTGAATTACTGAATTACAAATACTCGTTAGCTGTATAGTCCAATTTTACATATGTGGCAAACAGCTATCAGAGGATCGGACAAAGAGCGGGAATCCTTGAAGCTTTGTGCCAATTCTTCGATAGTACAATTGTGCATACCGCCGCATCTCGTGCGGCACGTCGGTAGCTTCGACCAAATACAAAAAGCGAGGCTATCGTCGATAGCCTCGCTTTTTCAGATCCCTTAAGTTGTGACTCCGCAGGGACTTGAACCCTGAACCAATTGATTTAGAGTCAACTGCTCTGCCAATTGAGCTACGGAGCCAATTTATCACTCCGCGATTATACCAAAGCGTCGAAACGAGCGTCAAGGCTGGATAGCGTCCACGTTTCTATTGGCGTAGGGGCAACGTTTAGTGACACGCTTGCGTATTCATAGGTACAATAGAGCGCATCATTATCATTAGAGAGGACTCGATTGGCTGTAGCATCGCAAAAACCAACCGGGCTTACATCGGCAGAGGTCGCGGAGCGGGTCGCACGCGGCGAAAGTAACAATTATCGGTCGCGCGTCGGTCGCTCATACTGGGACATCTTCCGCGACAACATCTTGAACCTGTTCAACATCGTGATCAGTGTTCTGCTGATCACGGTGCTGCTGTTCCGCGATTACTCGACTGTATTTTTCGCCGGATTCAGCGTCGTTACCAACTCATTTTTGGGCATGTTTCAGGAGATCATGGCGAAACGCAAGCTAGATGCCCTCGCTGCGCTCTCGCTGAGTGACGTTCATGTCTACCGCGATGGGGTGCTGAAAACCGTTTCGCTGCGCGAACTGGTCAAAGGCGACGTGATTCCGCTTGAGCCGGGTGACAAGCTGGTCGTTGACGGCACGATTCAGCACAGCGACGCCCTTGAAATCGACGAGTCTCAGCTTACCGGCGAATCCGACTCGGTCATGAAGAACGACGGCGATCCAGTGTATTCGGGGTCGTTCTGCATCGCTGGCAGCGGCGTCATGGTGGCGACCACTGTGGGCAAGGCGAGCCGGATCAACCAACTCTCGGACGTCGCCAAGCAGTACAAGAACGTGCTGACTCCGACACAGCAGCGTATCTCCTTGATCGTGCAGCTTTCGGTTGTGATCATGGCGGTTTGCACGCCCATGTTGTTCATTTCCGGCTACTTGCAGCACCATACGATCATTATGCTGGGGACGTTCCGCAACGCGGTCGTGTTCGTCGCTAGCATCGTGCCGCAGGGCTTAGTGCTGACGGCGATCCTCTCGCTGACTATCGGCGCAATCAGTATCAGCCGCAAGCAGACGCTGGTGCAGCGCGTCAATGCCGTTGAGTCGATGGCGAACGTGACGACGTTGTGCTTCGACAAGACAGGCACGCTGACGCGCAACAAGCTGAGCGTGACCGAAATTGTGCCTCTAAATGATCTGAGCGAGGGCGACGTCGCGGATCGATTGCGGCTGTATACGGGCAATCTCTCAACACTGAATCGAACAGCGGCGGCTGTATCACGCTATTTGAACGGCGAGACGGATGATACGCCTGCGCTGCCCGCCGCCGTCAAAACGCGCGAAGTGGCGTTCACGTCGGCGCGCAAGTGGGGCGCAATCGTGCTGCCACAGGAGACGTTAATCATGGGCGCGCCGGAGCGTGTCCTCTGTCCGGAAGACGCCGACGCCATCCAGCGGGCGCATGATCTGGCGTCGCAAGGGCTGCGTGTGCTGGCGTTGTCACGTTCAACAGATGCGATGCTGGATAATCAGCTTGATCCGAAGCGTGACTCGCTGGCGCTGGTGATTCTGAGCGACGAAGTGCGCGAGGATATTCAGGAGACGCTGGCGGCATTCTACGCGCAGGGCGTGGCGCTCAAGGTCATCTCTGGCGATAATCTCGAAACGGTGCGCGAGATCGCCACCGAAGCGGGAATGCAAATCGTTGATGCCTATACGGGTGATCAGCTTGAAGCGATGTCTGAGACGGAACTGGCGCAAGCCGTGATCGACGGTAACCTGTTCGCCCGCATTGAACCGGACACAAAGCGCAAAATTATTTTGGCGCTTAAGCAGCAGGGGCAGTACGTGGCGATGGTCGGCGACGGCGTCAACGACGTGCCTGCGCTCAAAGAGGCGCATCTTGCCGTCGCCATGAACGACGGCGCGCAGATCGCCAAAGATATTGCTGACATTGTGCTGCTCAATAACGCGATGACGACGCTGCCGCTTGCCTTCAATGAGGGGCGCGCCATCACGCAGACGATTTACGGCACCGCCAAGATATTTCTGGTCAAGAACGTCTACAGCCTGCTATTTTTCCTCTATGCCGGGCTGATGATGATGCCGTTTCCGCTCAACCCGATCCACATTAGTTGGGTGACCTTCGGCGTGATCAATGTGCCAGCGACGCTGATCGCTTTCCGCATCATTAAGCCAGAGTTCATGAGCAAGTTCCGGCACGACGTGCTCGACTACGTGGTGACGGCGGGTTTCGTTGGGTCGGCGGCGTCAGCGCTTGTTTACGCCTTCTCGTTCCTCTCAAGTCACGGAAACACCAATCAGTCGCGCAGCGTGGTCGTCATGTTCCTGACGCTGTTCGGGCTGCTGGTGATGTGGAATATTCACGGCATCGAAGTCTTAGAGCCGCTGACGATTCGCAAGCGTTGGCCCGTTTTTTTGCTGGGGCTGATTCTAGCCGGCGGGACGCTGATCGGTCCCTATGTCGTATCGGATTGGTTAGAGTTCACGCCGCCGACCGACGAACAATGGGGCTTCTTGCTGCTTGTGTTCCTGATCACAGTGGTGACGCTGTACTTTGCCATGCGGACACGGGCACTGGTCGAGCGCATCTGGGCGCTGCTTTCGCCGTGAGCTGCTTGCTATAAGGTTAAAAAGGGCGAGGCAGATCTCGCCCTTTTCCATTTGCCCGCTAGTTCGGCAGATCACCCGTGAGCTTCAGCCAACCTTTGAAAATCCGGTGAAAGCCATCTGATGGCTTGCCGCACATCAGCGGGCAAACGTCCGCGATGACGATACGCTGCTGTGATAGAAAATCCTCGACTCTTTCAGCGAGTGTGGTTGACATTTTCATCCCTCGTTCACGTAAACTGGCAAGCCGATCAACAATCGCACAAAAGCGCAGTTGAATTCACAGTAAGCCTACGATTCAAACCAATGGCAATGCCAGTGATACCTGTCACGGGTAGGCGGTTATATTATGCTGCTGAGTCGGGTTACGAGAAGACGGTGCAGCCGCGCGCTTCGACATCGGCTACCCACGCAGGCAGGGGATCGATGCGATTCCAGCGCAAATCCAGCTTTTCGAGCACGGGGAGATGGGCGAGGCTCGGCGGGAGTGCGGCGAGTCGATTGCCCCGCAGATCAATTTGTTTCAGGCGCAGCAGACCGCCGAGCCTATCGGGCAAGGCAGCCAGCGCGTTATTGCGGAGGTTGAGGTCGGTTAGTTGCGCGAGGCTGTCCAACGATTCTGGCAGCGCCGTGAGCCTATTATTTTGCAGATCGAGCTTGCGTAGGCTGGTCAATCTGCTTACTGTTTCGGGCAGGGCGTGCAACTGATTGTGCATGATATGGAGTTCGAGCAGGTGCGACAAGCCGCCGAGTGCGTCGGGCAGAGCGGTCAAGGCGTTATTGTAGAGCCGCAGTTCGCGCAGGTTAGAAAGGCTGCCGAGTGTATCAGGCAAGCTGGTCAAGCGGTTGTCGGTGATGCCTAGATAGAGCAATTCGCGCAGATTGGGCAGCAGCAAAGCGGGCAAATCAGCCAATTGATTGTCGCTGAGGTAGAGAAAGCGCAGCGCTGTCAGGTTCGTGAGTGACTCAGGGATCGCACTCAGCGCGTTGTGACCGAGATCGAGGATTTGCAAGTGGATCAGATTGCCAAGCGCAGCGGGAAGCGTCACGAGTTCACTGTTGTGGACGTAGAGTTCGGTTAGATGAGTCAGCCTGCCGATCTGGTTGGACAGCGCCCGCAGCGGATTTTCGCCAATGACGAGCACGCGCAAATCGCTCAACTGCCAAAGCACATCGGGGAGCGTCCTCAAGTCGCAGGCGCGCAGCGCGAGTGAATGCACGCGCCCTTCTTCGGTGTAATAGCCTACTTTGGCGACGAAATCTCTCGCTGCCGTGAGGCGTGGCAGTGGCGAGCCGAGCGTCAACGCGAGTTCGTCGAGCGCTTGCTGATCAGAGCGGGCGAGATCGGCGGGTTCAGACACGCTGCTTAGACTGAAATATCTCACGCGGCGAGGTCAGCGATGAAGCGGTGTGCTGTCATGTCGAGGTGTATGGGCGTTAGGCTAGCGTAGCCATTGTGAACTGCCCAGACGTCTGTGCCTTCCTCCTCGAATTGGCTGGTTGGCTCTGGTCCGACGATACGATAATTACTGCCGTTGATCGCTAGTTCGTCCTGATAAATGCGGACGCCCTGTCTCGTCAGGCGAATCCCCTTCACAGGTGCGAGAAAGGGGACATTAAGGTTAAGGATCGTCATGAGCGGTAGTCCTTTAGCGAGAATGCGCTCGGCAACAGCGACGGCGACGCGGGCAGCTTCTTCGTACTCCTCGATGTTTTTGGCAGTGCTGGCAGCGAGCGAAACGGCGAGCGCTGGCACGCCCTGAATCGCTGACTCCAGCGCGGCGGTAACTGTGCCACTGTAAGTGATGTCCTGCCCCATGTTCGGTCCTCGATTGATGCCGGAGACGACAATATCAGGGGGCCATTCGACCATGCCGAGCGCTGCCAGCGCGATACAGTCGGCTGGCGACCCGCCGACGGAGCGCGCCGGTGTGCCGTCCGCGAGGACGACTTCGCTGGTGGGAATGTCTTGAAAGAGCGTCTTTTTGTGCCCGCTTGCGCTCTGATTGAGCGCAGGTCCGATCACCTGCACGTCACCGAGCGCGCGCAGGGCTGTCGCTAGGGCGAGGATTCCCGGCGCTTGCACGCCATCGTCATTGGTCACGATGATTTTTGTCACGATGCGATCTCTCTAGCGGTTTTTATGGACGGGCTTGTCAATTTGGCACATATGACTGAACGGCAGTTGTGATTAACGAAAAATGTGCGAATTCAACCACGTTTCTTGGTCAAACATTAACTTAAGAGTGACGTTTTACACGATAAGTCCTGTAAAATGGTTGTGTGAAGCGCGTATTGTATGCGAATTTGCGTTCGTGTACAGTACAAACTTAAACGGCAGCATAGTTGAGGTTTGTCACCGAATGCCGGATGATTTCGAAAATCAGAATTTACTGGAAGGCATGAGCGCGTTTCAAAATGCGCGCTTACGCGCCTTCTGGGATGAGACTTTGGCGCTCGTGCGCGGGAAGCCAGCGGAACTGCTGAGCTTTGAGGATATTCGCACGCGCCTGCGGCTGCGCGAGGAAAACTATCGGGGTTTGCAGGAAGTTCCGCTCGATCAAATTGCGGGCAGCGTGGGACGCTACCGCGAGTTCACGAGCAAGTTTCTGCCCAAGCGGAACAAGATGCAGGAACGCTGGAGCCGCGTCTACGCGCAAGCTAGCGGTATGTTGGGCTTACCGCCGATTGAACTGTACAAGGTTGGTGACGTCTATTTCGTGCGTGACGGCAACCACCGAGTATCAGTGGCGCGGCAGTTGGACGCGCAGACCATTCAAGCGCATGTCACCGAACTGCCAACGTCGATCACACTGCAGGCGGGCATGACCGAAGAAGAACTCGACAAAGTGACCGCTTATGCCGAATTTCTCGATATTACGCGGCTGCCCTATACGCGCCCACATCACCAGTCGATTATGCTGAGCGAGATTTCGCGCTACGGCGATCTGCTTGGTCACATCAACCTGCATCGCTCCGTGCTGGAGTCGATGGAAGGCGATGAAATGACCGTTGAGGACGCGGCGGCGGACTGGTACGACAACGTTTATCGCCCTGCTGTGACGCTGATCCGCAAGTACGGCATGCTCAAGTATATGCCCAAGCGCACCGAAGGCGACCTGTATCTATGGATGATCGACCACCTGCGCGAGGTCAAAGAGGCGTATGGCGACGAGGCGGAGTCGCGGTCGTTCAGCGATGCGCTGGTCGATTATCTGACGACTCACCGTATTCCTGTGCCGAAGGACTTGCTCGTCGAAAAGGGCGATTCGGTCAAGCTGGCGCGGGCGGACATTGAACGCGAACTGCGTGATTATCGCAATCAGTTGCAGCGTGAACAGAAGGGCAACCATTCCTGAGAAGGGCAATCACTCGTAAGCGTGGCAACCACTCGTAAAGCGTGACAATCCGCGTAAGCGAGTGCGGACAACCGAATAGTGAGGTTTCGGGCGTGGCTGAACAGGCGACGCCTTTTTGATTCACGGAGGTGGCAGACCGCCCACACGGGCAACTTTATAGACTTGCGTTGGTTCGCGCGAGATGATCATATTGCTGATCAGGGTTTTGAAGCGGGCGAGATGACTTGATGTCTCGTGTGCGCGAAAAGCTGCTTGATCCACCCACGCCTCAAAAACGACCAATGCGCCCGACACAGCGGTATCTTCGTAACAGCTGAACTCAAGACAGCCTGATTCGGCGCGCGAAGCCTCGACAAAGGGACGCAGTGCGTCGAGAAAACCGGGGTTTATAGGCAGCGGCGATAGTGATTTGTGCTTTGACGATCAAGATCATGTGAGGTATCCGTTCGGTGAGAGGATAGGCTAATTTTGCGAAGAAATTGTCAATGAGACAAGATGGTTATATAATTCGACATAAATTTAAGCTCTTGCTCATAAACTCTGCTCGCATATCTAGTTCGTAAAGTCGATGAATTCTGATTACCTAACTTCCATCCAAGCTGAACTTCGGCTGCATGATCGCGCGCTGGCATCGAGCAGCTGCGGCATCACAATTGCCGATGCGTCGAATGGCGACCTGCCGCTGATTTACATCAACGATGCGTTCCAGAAGATCACGGGCTACCCTGCGCGTGAATCAATTGGGCGAAACTGCCGCTTTTTGCAGCGTGACGACCGTGATCAAGCAGGGATGGATCAACTGCGGCGGGCGTTGCATACGGGCGCAGACTCGACAATCGTTTTGCGGAACTATCGACGCGACGGGACGATGTTCTGGAACGAACTGTTCACAGCGCCCGTTTTCGATGACGGTGGCAATCTGACTCACTTCGTGGGCATTCAGACGGACGTAACGCAGCGCATCCAAGCCGAAGCGGGACTGGCGCGCGAACGCGCGACGCTCGAACGAACGCTGACGGAACTGCGGCATACGCAGATGATGTTGATTCAGTCGGAGAAAATGAATGCGCTCGGTCAGATGGTCGCGGGCGTGGCACACGAGATCAACAACCCGATTTCGTTCGTTAACAGCAACTTACACAGCCTCAGCCGCACGGTCGAGGACGTGTTCAACGCCTACAGCCATTTGGAGCAGATGGCGCTCGGTGGGACGGTCGATGCTCAGCAGGTGCAGCGGTTGCGGAAAGTTGCTGATCTCGATTTCCTGTACGAGGACACGCTTGATCTGCTGCGAGCATCGGAAGAGGGGCTGAAGCGTGTGCGCGTGATCGTCGAGGCGCTGCGGACGTTCTCGCGGCTGGATGAAGCTGAATTAAAGGTCGCCAGCATCAAGGAGAACCTGCACAGTACGCTGTTGGTCGCGCGGCTGGAACTGCAAGGACGCATCAAAGTTGTGCTGGAAATTGACGACCTGCCGGAGATTCGCTGTTATCCGGCGGAATTGAATCAAGTCTTTCTCAACATCATCATGAACGCGGCGCAAGCGATTGAAGGCAATGGGGTGCTGACGATTCGTGGGCAAGACATAGGTGATAAGATAGTTTTACAATTTAGGGATACAGGCAAAGGGATGACGCCAGACGTGCAGCAGCATATCTTCGATCCGTTCTTCACGACCAAACCTGTCGGGGCGGGGACGGGCTTAGGCTTAGCAATTGCCTATAAAATTATTACCGACCGGCATCAGGGCAGTATTGAAGTGGACTCGACGCCGGATTTGGGCAGCACGTTTACCCTGACTCTGCCAAAGGATTTAAGACCTTGAACGACCAGACAATACACGACAACGCCGCACCCACGAATGTGCCGCATCATGACGGGGCGGAACCTTCGGTTCTGGAACGCGGTCAACTGTTGATCGTGGACGATGAGGAAGAAATCCTCAAGGCGCTGAAGCGACAGTTTCGCCGTGACTACGATGTTTACACCGCCCACAGCGCCGAAGAAGGCTACAAGATCATGATGGAAACGCCGATTCAGGTGATCATCTCTGATCAGCGTATGCCGGGGATGAACGGCGCGGAGTTCTTCGGCAAAGTCAAGAATGAGTTTCCGGATGCCATGCGACTGCTGCTGACGGGCTACGCCGACATTCAAGTGGTGATCGCGGCGGTCAACGATGGGAATATCTTTCGCTACATCACCAAGCCGTGGAATCCGGTCGAACTAGACAGTATCGCGCGCGAAGCATTCGACCGCTATAACCTAATCGTACAGAACCGCCACCTGCTGCATGACCTGAAAAGCGTCAATGCCCAGTTGGAGGCGCGGGTGGCGGAACGGACGATGGCGCTCGGCGATGCCAACGAACGGCTGACGATGCTCAACGCCCAGAAGGATGCTTTCTTGGGGATGGCGGCGCACGACCTGCGCACGCCGATTACGGTCGTGCAGGGCTTCGCAGATTTACTCGTTCACGCGCGCAGCAACCCCGAAGACCAGCGCGAATTTGTCGGGATTATCCGCGAGACGCTCGACCAAATGCTGAATCTGCTCGATGATATTCTCGACATTACCGCTATCGAGTCGGGCAAGCTGACGCTGCGTCTGCAGCCGACCAACCTGCCCAGTTTCGTCAATCGAATCGCCAAACTGAACCGCTACATCGGGATGCAGAAGCAAATTGACCTTAAGGTCGAAATCGAGCCTGAGCTGCCGCCGCTGACGCTCGATCCACAGCGAATCGAGCAGGTGCTCAATAACCTGATCGGCAACGCCTTTAAGTTTTCGCACAATGGGACGGCCGTTACGATACGGGTCAAGTCGCTTGAGGATGTGATCGAGTTCTCGGTGCTGGACGAGGGGCAGGGGATTCGCGCTGACGAGATCGACAAAGTGTTCGGCGAATTCCAGCGCGTCAGCACGCGACCGACCGGCGACGAACACAGCACGGGGCTTGGCTTGTCAATTTGCAAGCGAATCGTCGGGCTGCACGGGGGTGAAATTGGCGTTGAAAGCACTTTCGGGGTGGGCAGCCGCTTCTACTTCACCCTGCCACTGGATGTGCTTTCAGCGGCAGCCCTTCTAGTAGCAGAACTTCCCATAAACGAGGCTGTAATCGCTGAAGGGCAGACCGAATGACGGATCAACGACTGGAATTCGCGCGCACGCTGGCGGGACGCTTTGGCGAGCTGCCACAGGTCGAAGCTGTCGCACTGACCGGGTCGCACAACAGTGGCGTGTCGGACGCACGTTCCGACATCGACCTCTACGTTTATCTGACCGAGGACATTCCAGTAAGTGAACGGATGGCGGTAGCGACTCCTTACGCGGAGGATGCCGAATTCGACACTCGCTTTTGGGGAACAGCGGACTCGTGGCATGATCTCGCCAGTGGGATTCGCGTCGAGGGACTGTACTGGAAGGTCAATTGGATCGAGCGCGAAATTGACCGTGTGCTGCGCCGCTGCGAGGCGTCGATTGGCTATTCAACCGCGTTCTGGTACAGCGTGCGTAACGGGCGCATCCTGTTTGACCGCAACAGTTGGCTGCACCTGCTGCAAGCCGATGCACAGCAACCTTACCCGGAGGCGCTGCGTCGAGCGATCATCGCTAAGAACTACCCGATACTGCGGCGTTTGTCGTCGAGCTATTTGCAGCAGATTGAACTGGCACAGGAGCGCAATGACGAGGTGAGTATAGGTCACCGTTGTACGTCACTGCTGGATAGCTACTTCGACATTCTGTTCGCGCTCAACCGCCAGCCGCATCCCGGTGAGAAGCGGCTGATCAATTTTGCCGAAAGCCTATGCGAACATCGTCCGCCAGAGATGCGGGCGCAGGTCGAGGCACTGGTTGGTGGGCTGATGAGCGGCGATGTCGTCGCGCGGGCGAATACACTGATCGACGGGCTGGATAATGTGCTGCGGACAGAAGGCTTTGATCCGGCGCAGGTATAATCCCACTGGCATCTGTATAGAAATCCGTGCTAAAAAACATCCTTCTTTATGGCATTCTATAGGTAAGATTAGATTAAACTTTTCGTTTTTATGTAAAGCCTTTGGAAAATGACCTTGATCACGCAGTACGCTAACCACGTTCGAGAACTTGACGACCGTATCGACGCCGAATTCTGGGAAAATCCGACCGGAATTGACGTGGAATTCGACACCCTGAAGTTCCTCTACATCCCTGACCACGTGATGACGTTTATTGCTTCGCAGTTGGCTCGGTCAATTTATCGTTACCAGATTGACAATATCGCCACCAAGCAGCAGATCACGCACGCGGTCATGATCACGATGGGCGGGATGCTGCCGGGCGTACTATTGCACGATCATCTGGCGTGGACGCTCAACAAGAACATTCCGGCGGTTGCCTTTGGGACAATGGGTGTCAAATATTACGCAGGACCGGGTGAACCGCTCGACGAGCCGCGCATCATGCATCAACTCTCGATTGACGTGAAGGGGCAGGTCGTCGGGGTGATCGAGGATTTGGTCGATCTCGGTGGGACGGCGCGTTTCGTCGCGCAGTATTTGAAGGAAGAACGCGGCGCACAAAAAATCGTGTTGATCGCGCCGTACACCAAGACCAACGTCGCCAACGAGGAAATGCCCGTGATTTCCTATGGCAATGTGCCTAAAGATACTTGGATCATTATGCCGCGCGAGAAGGTCGAAACGTTGATCAAGCGCGTCCCGCATTGGCGCGATCAAGGTGCGTCGCTGACGCAGTGCAAAGAAAATCTGCTGCGAATTGGCTATCCGCACTACATGCTCGAAATTTATCTGCGGGCGGCATACGAACGCGGCTAGTTCTATCCTCAATTTTGTAAGGGGCGCGCAACGTGCGCCCCTTACCCCTTAAGCTCATCCAGCGTCAATGATGACAATCCCGCAACCTTTGCATCTATGGCTCGTATAGATGTATGTAAGGGTCAATCAATAGGCTTGGGGGATTCAATGATGGTGCGCGATCAACGAAACACAGTAGGCGCGATTCTGCTCATCGGGCTGGGTATGCTCTTTCTAATCGGACAAGTTTTCAATATCAACTTTGGGGCAATCGCCGGGGTGTCGTGGCCCGTCTTTGTGCTGATCCCCGGCGTGATATTTCTCGCTCTGGCGTTCGTGGGTGACCAAAAAACGTCCGGCTTGATCTTCCCCGGCGCCGTCATCACAGGAACAGGCGCGATTCTGTGGTACCAGAATATGACCAATAATTGGCAAAGCTGGGCGTATATTTGGGCGCTGTATCCCGTGTTTGTGGGCATGGCGCTGGTTTTTCACGGTCGGCGGACGGCGAATTCGCAGGAAATCCAAACCGGACGCAACCTGACCGCGTTTGGCACAATCGCTTTTCTGGTTGGTGCGGCTTTCTTCGAACTGGTGATTTTCGGCAGCAACAGCGCGCTGACAGGCTTACTTGCCCCGCTGGTGCTGATCGGCGTGGGCGGCTATCTGTTGATGACCGGGCGGGTTGGCGGCGAAAAGCGCAAGACCGACGATCCGGTGTTCACAGACGCGCGGATGACTCGTAAGCCGCTCAATAAGCGGTCGAATGGACGGCTTTCACCGAGTGACGATTTGCAGCGCCAGATCGACGACGCGCTGGCGGAAGATCAGCCGGACGAACCCGAACCGATGCTATAAAGCAGCATTACGCTCGAAACGGACTCAAAACGCCACCGGATTATCCCGTGCGGCTGTTTTTTTGACGGCACGACTTAGTTCAATTCGTGAGGGCTGCCGCGACGCTGCACCTACGCTTCAGGTGATTGAAACAGGGGGAGCTTAATCCAAAAAGTCGAGCCGCCTTCTTTGGGTGAAATCAAGCCGACTTCGCCACTTTGCAGCGTGACCAAGTGCTTGACGATCCACAAGCCTAAGCCGGTACTGCTTTCGCCCGCAGTGGGGCGGGGAGTCAGCTTGCCAAACTGGGTAAAGAGGCGGTGGAGATCGCTCTCAGGAATGCCCGGACCCTGATCCATGACGTAAATCGTGACCGACTCCTCGCTCGTTTCCGTCCAGAGCGTGACGACCGTGTCGCGCGGGCTGTATTTGATAGCGTTGCTGATCAAATTGCCGAGCGCCTGATGAAAACGGGCGCGGTCTGCGAGAATCTCGCAGCAGAGGTCGGTTGCTATGAGCGTAATATTTTTACGGAGAGCGTTCGTCATGTTCTCGGCGATCACATTTTTGATCAGCGGTTCGAGAGTAAGACATTCAAGCTGTAAATCGAGCACGCCGGTTTGCATCGCTGCCGTATCGAGAAAATCCTTGATGACGTTTTCCATCTTGTCAGCGGAGGTTTCGACGGCTTCCAGAAGCGTCGCGCCTTCCGTGATGCAGGCGATGTCCCTGCTCATGAGCATGGCTGCCATACGGATATTACTCAGTGGTCCTTTGAGGTCGTGCGACGCCATCCGCAGCAGTCGATCTTTCATCTCCTGCGCGGCGCGCAGTTCGGTGATGGTCTGCTTGCGTTCGTCGAGCAGTTTTTTGAGTGTGATCTGGGTGCGGACGCGGGCGCGCGTCACGTCCATGTCGATAGGCTTGACGATGTAATCGTTCGCGCCGAACTCGAAGCCGCGCGTCATGTCGGTCGATTCGGAAAGCGCCGAGATCAAGATGACGGGAAGGTCTTCAGTTTTGGGATTGGCGCGAATGAGTTTGAGGGTCGATAGCCCATCGATTTCGGGCATCATGATGTCGAGCAGGACAAGGTCGAAAGGCGCCTGCGCCAACATATCGAGCGCAGCTTGCGCGCTGGATACACACATGACGTGGTAGTCGTGACGCAACATGCGTTCAAGCAGCATCAAATTAGCGCGTTCATCGTCAACTGCGAGTACGAGCGGCTGGTTTCCTCGTGTCATCGGATGTCCCTATTTTCTCGACGTTCAGCCAAACGCCTTGACGTTCCACTTATTTTTAGCGAAGGCTAGCGCACTGCGACAAAATATAGACACAGCGTTTATATGATAATTATAAGTCTAACGATCTAAAATCGAAACATTAAGCACTTAACTATCCGTGAATTTTATGCGTTTTGACGACAATTCTCAGGAAATTTGCGCTAAAAGATCGCCGAATTAGACTCGGCGCGGCTCGGTAATTTCTACAAATATAACGCCGGAGGTGCGGCGGATTTGTAAGATCGGGCGACTGCTTTAGACGTAATCGCGCAAATAAAGGAAGTCATGCCCAATGCTGCGTCGGCTGACTTTGGCTATATTCGGCATGGTGCGCTTGTAGTGGTTAATCTTGACGCGCCGCCATACGTCCTCGACGAAGGTACGGTCGAAGCCTTCTTCGACGACCTCATCGACCGTGTAGCGCTCGTCTACCAGTAAGAACAGCACCTGATCGACGTCGGCATAGGTGAAGCCGAGTTCGCCTTCGTCGGTTTGCCCCGCCCACAAGTCGGCGGAGGGCGCCTTGGTACGGACAGACTCAGGCAGCTTGAGCGCGGCGGCGAGTTCGCGGATTTGCGTCTTGAACAGGTCGCCAATCGGCTGCATGGCAACGCCGCTGTCGCCGTAGATGGTCGAATAGCCGAGCAGGATTTCGGTCTTGTTGCTCGTGCCCATCACCAAGCCGCCCCACGCCGCCGACTGATCGTAAAGCACGGTCATGCGCAGGCGCGCCATGATATTGCCTTTGCGCGTGTTGCTCATGTCCGGGAACTGCGCGAACAGCGGGTCTGCCATGTCGGTGATGGGGACGGTCAAGCTCTGGATGCCGAGCGCGTCGATCACCCGTTCGGCATCGTCGAGGCTGTCGGCAGCGGAGGTGCGATAGGGCATCCGTACCGCCATCACGTTCTGCGCGCCCAGCGCTTCTGCCGAGAGGTACGCCGAGAGCGCCGAGTCGATGCCGCCGCTCAAACCAAGCACGGCGCGGCGCAGTCCGGTTTTGCCGATCTCGTCCTTGATGAAGCCGACCAGCATTTGGCGGGCAATATCGGTATTGATGTGCAGGCGTTCGGAGAAATCGGGTTTGGTCGTCGGCGTCACGAGGGATTCTCCGTCAAGATGCGGGCAAGTTCGCGCTGGACGAGCGTGGGGCGTTCGTCACGCAGCAGCGGCAAACGGCTGCGTGTGCGGTGCAGTTGGTTGAGGTCGATGCTCTGGATCAGCAGCGCTTCCTCGAAATAGGTGCCATGCACAAGGAATTCGCCATCAGGATCGACAATCGACGAGCCGCCCCAGAAGTTTTTGCCGTCCTCGTAGCCGACGCGGTTGCAGTGGATCACGTAGTCGGTGAACATGCTGCCGTATGCCTGATTGACGAGTTCGACCCAGCGTGTGCCGGAGAGCCGATCCCCGTTGTCGAGTCCGCGACTGGGGCTGGAACTGATGAAGACCATCAAATCTGCGCCATCGAGCCAGAGCAGGTAAGCGGGCGACATATGCCAGAAGTCCTCGCAGATCAACATGCCGACGCGCCCGAAGCGGGTGTCGAAGGCGTGGGCGTGTTCGCCCTGATCGAAGTAGCGCCCTTCGTCGAACATCGTGTAGGTGGGCAGGTAGAGCTTGTGATGTATGTGGACGACTTCACCGCCGGACAAGTAGGCGCTGGCGATGTAAAAGCGTTGGCGCTCGTCCTCGTGGACAAAGCCGAAAACGAGGTCGAGGCGCTTGCTGGCTTCGAGCAGCTTGCCGAAAGTCGGATCATCGGCAGTCGTGCGCAGAGCGACTTCAGGCACGAGGTCTTGTACCTGATAGCCCGTCAGCGAGAGTTCTGGAAAAACCAGCAGATCAACCTCTGCATCGACGGCGCGGTCAATATATTCGAGATGTTTGGCGAGGTTCGCTGGCACGTCGCCGATTTTGGGGTATATCTGCGCTAAGCCGACGTTCACGCGCATGGTGACTCCTTAGGAGATTAGTTTGCTTCCGTATTGCCAGTCATATAGAGAGCGCAGCATGCTGCGCCCTACGTGTGCATGTCCGGTTACGAAACGACTAGCTCGCGCAGACCGAGTACTTCGAGCGCCTGCTTGACCATCTGGTTGGTGTAGCCCCACTCGTTGTCGTACTAAATCATGATCTTGACCAGATCGACAATCGACGGGGCGGGGTTCTGACGACACGATCTCGTCTCCATTGGCGATGACGATACCCTGATAGCGCTGCGTCGCGGCTTCTTCGCGGAAGCTGGCGCTGACTCGTCAATCGAGGTCGCGCGTTCGGAGATGAAGATCACGGCGGCAATCGAGCCGACCGGAACGGGTATACGGAGCGAGTCGCCGTCGAATTTGCCTGCGAGTTCGGGCGTCTCGATCAGAATTTTGAGCGCCGCCCGTCCGATGCGCCCTAACCCGTTAATTGCGACTCGTGCCATTCCGTACACTCCTTGTCGCTTGCAAATTCATCACAAACGAGTGACTCTGTTCACCGTGATCTGCTGGATGCTCCAGCCGAGCAGCGCAAGATCGAGAATTTGATCGGCGCGCAGATTGAACACTATCGGAACCGAATCGCCTCGATAAAACCCTACACCGAACATGCCAACGCTGAATAGCGCCAGCAGAATCCAGAAGCAGCGATATTTCAGCCTATCAAAGCGGGTCAAGGCGAGGCTGAGCGCGAACAGCGCTACCGCCAGCACCATGCCGAAACCCTGTGTATTGTAGCGCGGCGCGACAATGCCATAGACGTCGCGCGACTCGGCGGCGGCGACCGCTGGATAATGCGCCAGCGTATCAACCTCAGCGCCGTAACCGCAGACTGCTGCCGCGCAGCCGACCCAACCGAGGAAGGCGAGCAGCGGCAGCACGGGCGCAAGTGCATCGAGCAAATCGCGCAGGACGAGCCGTCGCCAATAAGCGACCAACGCCAAGCCAATCATGCCGCCGATCAGCGCGCCGTGCCAGTCCAAACCGCCTGCGTTAGGGTGCAGCGCTTCGTCGATGTGATCGGCGAAGTACGCCCAATTCAGCAGAACGTGGATGACGCGCGCGCCGATGATGCTGCCCGCGAACGCAGCGAGTGAGGCATCGATCAGGTGGCTCAAGCGCGCGCCGCTTCGAGCGATGCCGACGATTATGCTCACGACGATGCCTAACGTGAGGGCAAAGCCGAAGGTCGGTACACTGAAAAAGCGAAAGGCGATGCTTGGGTCGATCATGATCGCTCCAGCGATTTAGTGTATTTTAGACACAAAGCCGCGAAAAACAAAGACCCTCACTATTGCCAATGGCGCTGGTCGGCGTGCTCGCACTGTTGCGCTCCCTTGACGCTGATAAAAATAGCGTACTCTGGCAACGTTCAAGACCCTGAAATCTACCGCTTATCAGAACGCTTATCAGAACGCTGTTAGAAAGAACCTATTCCCCCTCCCAATAATTCGGGCTGCAATTAAGGAAAGCGGTAGCAGCATGTTATAATGGGTAAGTTCGTTTCCATGCTTTAAAGACTGGAGTTTTACATGGGTATTAGTTCCATTTTAGGAGCGCTTTCTCTCGTCGGGTTTCTTTTGTTCCTCGGTGGGATTGCGCTGGTCGTCCTTTCGGCATCACAGGGACGCCCAGTTCGTAACGGAATTCTTCTGGCGATAGCTGGCATCATTCTTTGTGTCGTCTTCAGCGTGGTCAGTCAGGGAATCCTTATTGTGCAGCCGCAGGAAGTAGCGGTTGTGGTTAATACGCTGAACGGTAACTTAGAGACGCCGCGCCGCGCCGGGACGCACATCATCGTCCCCGTGATTCAGCAGACGACGCTCTATCCGATTGAGCAGCAGGAATACACCATGTCCGGCACGACCAACGAGGGTTCGGTGACGGGTAACGACGCTGTGCGCGCCCGTACTGTCGATGGTCAGGAAGTCGGCTTGGATGTGACAATTCTGTACAGCATTGACCCGGATGAGGCGAACACGGTTCACCTACGCTGGCAGCAGCGCTATGAATCTGACTTTGTCCGCCCGACGACGCGTGGGATTATCCGTGACGTGGTGTCACGCTATCGCGCGGTTGACATCTACGGCGAGCGCCGGAGTGAACTAGAAGAGGCTGTCACGGCGCTGCTTCAGTCGCGGATGGAAGAAGAAGGCTTCATCCTGACCGACGTACTCGTCCGCGACATTACATTCTCGGATCAGTTCTCGGCGTCGATTGAGCAAGCGCAGATCGCCCAGCAGGACGCCGAGCGCGCCCGCTTGACGGTTCAGCAGCGTGAGCAGGAAGCCGATCAACTCCGTGCGCAGGCGCAGGGTGAACGCGACGCGGAAATCACACGCGCTCAAGGTGCGGCACAGGCGACCATTTTGCAAGCACAGGCACAAGCCGAAGCGCTGCGACTGGTTAGCGAACAAATCGCGGCGAATCCGATGCTGATTCAGTACCAATACATCGAGTCGCTGGCGGACAACATCCGCTTGGCGCTGGTGCCGTCGGATAGTCCGTTCCTGTTTGACTTCAATGGCATTGCTGGCGATCCTAATTTCGTCGCGCCATCGGTGCCGCAGGCTGACGAATTGGTCATCCCGCCGAGCACTTCGCAGCTCACGCCCACCCCGACTCCCTCAGCGGGCGGCTAAGCATTACAATCAGTTCGTGAGCGAGCATCAAACGGGCGACGGCGCAATCTTTCGATTGCCAACCGTCGCCCGTTTTGTATCCAGCCGTAGATCGAGGCTTATTCTGCGTCTTCGTCGGGTTTGTCCTGCGTGCCGCTGAGGTAACCTGACATCCACTTGAGCGCATCAACCGCGCTGTGTGGCTGCTGCTCGCCAGTCATCAATTGGCGATCTACATCGTCGCCGCGCCGCATGAGCGTCGCTTTGCTGCGGCTGTCTGCCATCGACGCGACTAACTGTGCCAATTCCTTGAAGTTGTTCGCCAGAATCTTGAGTTCGTGGGGCGAGAGTTCTTCGCTGCGCGAGTTCATTTCTAGACGGACGGTTGCTGGGTCGAAACTGACCGCCCGTTTCGCGGATGGGTCGAAGGATTCCGTCAAGCCTTGCAAAATGGCATAGGTTGTGCTGATGTCCTCAGCGAACTGCGCGAGCGAACGCTTGCCCAACATGCGCCGGAAAGCGAGTACGGTTTGGACAATTGTGCGTAGATCATCGAGCGTGCGCTTTGTCTCGGTCGCGTTTTCGACGAGAGCTTTATCGAGCCGTTGCAAATGTGCGGTCGTCTGTTCGCGGGTAAAACTGCGCCACCATGCCATTAACTGCGCGCGTGCGGCACTACTCCATGCGATGAGCGGGATGATGCGCTGCAAATCGTCGGCGGCGAGGCTTTCATCCTCGATTGTCTCTAAATCTACTGTGAGGCGGCGTAGGGCGACGCGCGTGATAAATTCTTCTTTGAGTTCCGAAGCGACCGCCAGCAAATGCCAGATTACGTCGAGATTGACTTCGATGTCGGCGTGCTGCTGGATGGCGCGGGCAAGCTGTTCCATCACTTCGAGCGCCGAGTCGCGCCAATCCCAATCTGCCAGCAAGCCGATATAGATTTCGACCGCCTGCTGCTGCGTCAGATCACTGACGGCGATCAACTGGGCGATCAGTGCCAGCGCTTCGGAGTCCCCGCGCCCGCTGCTGGTGATGCTCTCGATCAGGATGGTCAAGAAGCCAGCTCGACCGCTGATCTGATGCGCAATTTGAAGCGCAAGGTCATCGCGCTTGTCGTGCAGGGCAACTTCGACCAGTGTTTCGAGTGCAGGTGTGGGCAGCCATACCGCCGCGCTCGACGTCAACGCCTCAAGGATGTGCTGAGCACTATAGGCTGAGTTATTCGTCGCGTTGTCCGCGGCAAGCGTCCAAATCTGATCAATGGCGGCGGGGGTGAACAGGTCAGGCTGGCGGGTGTCAAGCGCGCGAACAAGGGCGACAAGAAAGACCTCAACGCCGTAAGTTTGCAGAAGCTGTACTGGATCGCCTGCTCCTTTGCGGAGCGCCATGCCGAGTCCATTGGGCAGTACCGCCAGCAGCGTGCTGTCTTCGAGCAGCGTTTCGAGCGCCGCTGGGTCGCGCTTAACCGCCAGTAGGATCAAGGCTTGTGCGAGTTCTGGCTCGGTGTGAGCGCGTTCCTGTGCGGCGAGGATGCTGTGATGGACGATTTCGCCCAAATCATAGCTGGCGGGTTCGCGGGCGACGAGTCGCAACCAGTTGATCGCTGTTTCCGCGTCTCCGTCGAGGATGGCGACACGCAGCGACGCCAACGCCGCAATCTTGAGGCGTTCGCCCCAGCGTTCGGTCGTATCGCCCGTGTCGTCACCTGTAGGGGCGCTGGCACTCAAGCGAGCGCGCACGAACGAGTAGACGGCATCGGGGCGCGTTGAAAGCTCGTGTTGAAGCTGCGCGAATAAATCGAGGTCGAGTTTAGGGTCTTCATCCATCACGCGAGCGACGATCTGGGCGGCGTCAGTGTCCCGTTCGTCGAGCGCTTGCTTGAGCAGGCGCTTGGCGTAGAGGTCTTTCAAGTCTCCATCGGGGGGGATGTCTTTCATGACTGCCTTGAGCGCCTGCGGCGAGACGTCTTCGCCCGCGCGAATTTGCGCGTCGAGGGCGTGGCGCTCTGCCATGACCGTCAGGCTGTTCTGGAGGTTGCGATTGATGATAGTGCTGGCGGCGAGGGCGTCCATCTGGTCAATCGCGCTCAAGAACGCGGGGATGTCCCCCTTCCAAAGCGCGGTCAAGCGCTGAATGTAGGGGATCGCCAGCACGTCGTCGTCAGGGAAACTCTGCTTCGACCAATTCGCCACCCAGCGCCCGGTGATAACGCTGCTAGGCGCAAAGACGACGCGCGCCTGTGTCAGCGTTTTTTCGTGACGGTTGGTCGAAAAGGTCAAATCGGGACGAACACGGGCAGGCAGCAAGGCGATCAAACCCATGATGATGGCGAGCCGCGCATTCGTATCGGCAGGGAAGTCGTAGATCAACAAGCCGCGCTCGTGGAGCGCCGCACCCAAGAGTTTGAGCGCTTTGGGCATCGCCGTCACCTGCGCGAGCAGCGCGTCTATGGCGTCGCGGCGTCGCTGAGGCGACCACGCTTCAGCAGCGGGCAGCTTGATCGGTGCGATGCGCGCGGCGTGCGGCTCGGCGGCGTTCGGATGATCGTAGAGTGCCAGCAGCGGCGCGAAATTCCCCGCAAGCTCGGTGAGGAGTTTGCGGGGCAGCAGGATGTATTCGTAACCGGATTTTCCTTCGTGATTGTAGGCGCAGGCAAAGACGAAGCGATCTTCTGGTCCGGCGAACAGCCCGAACGACCGCGACTCTCGAAAAGTCGGGGCATCGAGCGGTTTTAGCGAGGTGATGCCGCGCCACAAGGCGGAATCCTGCGGCGTCAGATGATCGCTCATGCCGAGGATCGTCATCTCGCCGGACGAATCGGCGTTGCCATAAATCATGCGCTCTAGCGTAAAAGTCATCGACGCTTCCCACCACAAAGCCGCCATTTTAGCACGGCTTGGCGAAGATCGTAAAAGTCGGTCATGGATTACCATTAGATTTCGGGCAAATGTTCAAAGATTAAGAGGTTCGCGTGCCTTCAGGAGTAGCGCAGACGGCGGATAAAATCGGCGCTTTGCAGGCGGCGCTCAAGGATGAAGGTGATGTACCCTTGCATGATCCGTTCGAGATCGTCGTGCAAACTAAGATCGACGTTGAGCGCTTTGACGCCCGCATACGGGCTGCGCTGCATGTGGCGCAGCAGCTTGAGCGTCAGCAGCGGCAGCGGCGCGAACGACGTGCCGAGCGCTGCCTCGCGCGGGCAGACGACACCGCCTTCGGCATAGCTGAAGAACTGGTCTTCGGGCTGAATCGTCTCGTGTCCGATCACGCACTCGTTGAGTTCGGGACGAAAGCCGACGATGTCGAGCAGGTGGAGTTCGTAGTAGCGCAGGGCGAGGCGGGCGTCAGTTTCGGTGCAAATGCGGTGGAGCGTCTCGTCGAGCAGCGTGAACAACTGCTGCGTGTCGTCGTCACCGGACGAGGTGAAGCGATCCGCGAGTTCAGCGGTATAGCCCGCATATGCACCGAGCGTAAGGTCGTCGCGCAGCTCTAAATACGGCACGCTCATCTCGGCTTGGACGACGATGCCGAGATCACGCCCGCGATGGATCAGCATGTCGGCGCGGGTGAAGAGTTCGACGTGTCCAGTTTTGGTACTGGTGAGTTTGCGCGCGCCTTTAGCGATGACTTCGACTTTGCCGTGACGCGGCGTTAGCACTGTCAGCAGGCGGTCGGCTTCACCGAGGTCGAAGCGCTTGAGAATGATCGCTTGTGTGCGAAACGAGCGTTCACGGGTGGACATGAGGCAGCGACTCTGGACCAAAGCCGCGCGGCAGCAGGTCGGAGAGTGATCCCTCATAGACGAGAGCGCCTGCGCTGGTGGCGAGGATCACGCGCAGAGTAGGCGCGAATTCGTAGAGCATCTGACGGCAGATGCCGCAGGGCGAGCCGCCGTTGGGTGTGACGATGGCAATCGCATCGAATTGACGCTGTCCTTCGCTGACCGCTTTGACGAGCGCTACACGCTCGGCGCAGATGGTGGCGGGGTAGGCAGCATTCTCGACGTTGCAGCCGCCGTAAACCGTGCCATCACTGGCGCGCAATGCCGCCCCTACTGGATAATGCGAGTAGGGGATATAGGCAAAATCAGCCGCATTGATAGCGGCTTGAATGAGATTTCCAGTTTCAACGTCCACGTGTTAAATCCGTACTTGTAAGCATCTCTATTATACCGCAATCTGTGCGGAAATTAAGCGCTAAGCCGCTGCGTTCTGCTCGTGTAAGGCGTTAGCCAATCCCCCACAAGCGGACGGTGTTATCGCCGCTGCCGCTGGCGATGATCGTCCCGGCGGGATGGTAAGCCACCGTGAGCACGGGCTTTTCGTGCGCGTTGAGTTCCGCGACTGGATACAAGTTCGATGATGCCGATAAATTCCAGAGCTTGACAAGGGTATCGCGTCCACCGGTTAGGAGCAGCGTTCCGTCGGGGCTGAACGCTGCGCAATCCGCGCCGCCGTCGTGGGCAATGATGATGCGCTCGGTCACGCCGGTTAAGAAGTCGATGATGTGTACCGTGCCGTCCTTACAGGCGGCAGCAAGCACATGCCCATCATGACTCGCGGCGAGGTCACGCACCCAATCATCGAAGACGATTTCGGTGCGTTGAGCGCGCGTGCCCGTATCCCACAGGCGCACGGTTTTATCCCAACTGCCCGAAGCAAGCGTATTTTTGCCAAACGCCAAGCCGGTGATCTCGTTGGAATGCGCCTCGATACCGCGCGTTCCGG
>JBBSNT010000003.1:0-47778 GCA_038260485.1 Aggregatilineales bacterium
CCGGCGCAGATCGCGGCGGCGACCGTCGCCGATTTGACGCCGCTCAAAATCACCTTCGGGCGCATGCAGCGCTTGATCGATCTGGGGAGCGCGATCACGTCGGGCACGCTCGACCTCGAAGCACTGCGCGATCAGCCGCTCGCCAGCGCCTACCAAACCCTGATCGGGCTGAAGGGCGTCGGTCACTGGACGGCGACGTGGGCAACCACGCGGGCGCTGGGGGTTTACGGCTACGTCGGCGCGGCAGACGTGGCGCTGCGCGCGGCGGTCAACCACTACTATTATGGCGAAACCGGGCGGGCAGAGCGCGCGCTGGTCGATCAAACCTTCGCCGCGCACGGGGAGTTTAGCGGTGCAGCCGCCTTCTACACGCTCATGCGCTGGGCAATCGAGCGCTATTGAGCGCGGCGGCGGTCGCGCTGACCATGCCCGCGAAGTCAAAGCGACCCATGCCGACGGCGCTGTTCGCCGCCAGCGCCGCCCGCACGCCGGGGCGTAACGCCTCATTGAGCGCCGCCGCCAGCGCCTCGACATCAACGTAGGGGACGAGAGAGCCATTGACGCCGTGCTGGACGACTTCGGGGTTGCCGCCCTTGTCGCTGGCGATCACGGGCGTGCCCACTCGCAGGCTTTCCAGCAGCGTGTGCGACAGCCCCTCGTAGCCTGAATAGAGCGCCAGATAATCGGCGGCTTTCATGTAGAGCGGCATCTGTTCGCGGCTGATATTTCCCAAAAACTGCACGCGCTTTCCCAAATCTGCCGCTTCAGCAGCAGCCCGTGCCTTGAGCGCGGGCAGAATCGCGCCGTCGCCCGCGACGATCAGGATCGCATCCGGCACGCGCCGCAGCGCCGTGATCAGGTGATCGACGCCCTTCCACGGCAGCAAGCGCCCCGCCGTCAAAATGATCGGCACGTCAGGCAGGTCAAGCCGCGCGCGCGCTTCCGCCTGTGTCACATCGGGCGCGACTGAATCGGGCGGCAGCGCGTTGTAGATCACCTGCACCTTACGCGCATCGACGCCCCAACCGACCACCATCCGCTTGAGGTACTCGCTCGGCACGATCACCCCGTCCATTCCCCGCGCTTCACGCGCTCGCCGCGCGCGATCCAGCGTCACACGCGCGGAATAGCGCTTGGTCTGATACACGTCGATGTCCTCGTCCGGCGCGATCCAGCCCTTGCGCACGGCGCGCTCCCACGCCAAATCGCCCACGATCTTGACGACGCGCGGCGCATGGCGATCCCCGTACAGGGGCAAGCCGAGCGTGTGGACGTAAACCACGTCCGCCCACGCCAGCAGCGGACGCGCCGCCCGCGCGTAATCGATCATGCGCAGCGGCAGCGCACGCCGCAGAATGCGCGTCACCGGATAGGGATAGACGCGCTCTGCATGATCAGCATCGCTGAAGGTCAGGACGCGCACGTCCCAACCGCGCTGGACGAGTTCGGGCAGCAGTTCGTTCAAATAAGTGGCGGGACCACCGGCTTCAGGATGGAAAATGCCGGACGCGACAAACAGCTTCATAACGCGCTCACAGAACGATAAGAGCGATCAGCTTTTCTCCCCTCTCCCCAACCTATTGAGACACCCGCCTTGCGCGCGCGAGGAGAAGGCAAACCGTAGATTGCACAGGCTGAGGTCATCGTTTCACCGATCCCGCCTGCTGTCAACCCGCGTCAGCGGCACGTTACAGCAGCAGTTGCATCGGGCTTTCGAGCAGCGCCTTGAAACGCTGCATGAACTGCGCGCCTTCCGCGCCATCGCTGACGCGGTGATCGACGCTGATCGTCACCTTCATCCGGTTGCCGACGCCAATCGACCCGTCCGCTTTGACGACCGGCACTTTCTGCGCCGACGCCACCGCGAGAATGCCCGCTTCTGGCGGATTAATGATGGCGAGAAAGTGCTCGACGCCATACGCGCCTAGGTTGCTGACCGTGAAGGTGCTGCCCGACATATCGTCCGGCTTGAGCTTGCCGTCACGCGCCCGCGCGATCATCGCTTTGTTCAGCGCCGCAATCGTGCCCAGCGACGTCTTGTCCGCGTCTTTAGCCACCACGTTGATCAAACCGCCGTTCGGCAGCGCCACCGCCATCCCGATGTTGATCCGCTTGTAACGGGCGATTTTGTCACCGTAGAAGTGCGAATTCAGGTTCGGGAACTCGCGCAGAGTCAGCGCCGCCGCCTTGACGACCAAGTCGTTGACCGTCACCTTGTGCGCGTCGTCCAAGCCCGCGTTGATCTGCTTGCGCAGCGCCAGCAGTGCTTCCACGTCGATTTCCGTCGTGACATAGAAGTGCGGCACTTGCTGCTTCGAATCGACCATCCGCGACCCGATCCGCGACCGCATCTTCGTCAGGTCGATAATCTCGACGTCGGCACCGCTCGGCAGCTTGCCGTAAGTCGCGGGCGCAATCCCGCTCGGAGCGGATGCGGCGGCTGACGGTGCGGCGCTCGGCGTATAGCCCTCTACGTCCGCCTTGACCACCCGACCACCGGGACCCGTCCCCTTGACTTGGTTCAGGTCGATTCCCTTGTCCGCCGCCATCTTGCGCGCGACCGGCGATGCCTTCACGCCGCCGGGATACTCGCTCGTATCGGCTAGCGCTTCGGCTGACGCTTCATCCTCACCGCGATCCACCGGCGCAGCTTTCGAGGGCGGCGGCGCGGTTTCGGCGGCAGGTTCTGCCTGTGGTGAGGCTTGCGCGGCAGGGGCTGATCCACCGTTCGCGGCAGCGCTTTCGCCCGCCGCACCAACGTGACCGATCACCGCGCCAACTTTCAGCGTATCACCCGGATTCCCTAGCAGATCAGTGATCGTGCCCGAAACCGACGACGGAACTTCGACCGTCGCCTTGTCCGTCTCGATTTCCGCCAGCACGTCACCCTCGTTGATCTGCTCACCGATGCTCTTGATCCAGTTGAGCAGGACGCCTTCCTCGATGTCAGAACCGAGATCGGGCATCTTGATTTCTTGTGCCATTAGCGCACCACCTCTTTCACTGCATCAACGACTTTTTGAGCATTCGGCAGTGCCATCAATTCAATGTCATGAGCATAGGGCAGCGGCACGTCCATCGCCGTCACGCGCTTGATCGGCGCGTCCATATAATCGAACGCCGCTTCCTGAAGCTGCGCCGCGATTTCGCTGCCGAAGCCGAAGTGCGGCAGCGATTCTTCCACGACCACGCAGCGGTTGGTTTTCTTGAAACTCTCGAACACCGGCTCGAGATCGAGCGGGCGCAGCCAGCGCAAATCGACGACTTCCGCTTCGATCCCCTCTTTTGCCAGTATCTCCGCCGCTTCCAGCGACCACTCGACGCCGCGCGCATACGCCACCAGCGTCACGTCCTTGCCCACCCGCTTGACGTCGCTCTTGCCAATCGGGATCAAGTATTCCTCGTCCGGGATCGGGCTGGGCTTCGGGTACAGCGCGATTGATTCGGTGAACAGCACCGGGTTATCGTCGCGGATCGCTGCTTTCAGCATCCCTTTAGCGTCGTAAGCGTTCGACGGGCAGCCGACGTACAAGCCGGGGAAGTGCGCGAAGATCGGCTCAGGCGTGTGCGAGTGTGTCGCCGTCGCTTGGTTGCCCCAGCCGCTCGCCGCACGAATCACCAACGGCACTTTGAACTGTCCGTTAAACATATAGTGAATTTTCGCCGCGTGGTTGATGATCGCGTCAAAGGCAATGAAGGCGAAGTTGATCGTCATAATCTCGGCAACCGGGCGTAAACCCGCCATCGCCGCGCCCGTCGCCGCCCCCGCGATCACCATCTCGCTGATCGGGGTATCGCGCACGCGCCGCGCGCCGAACTTCTCCAGAAAGCCGCGTGTGACCCGGTGTGTCCCTTGCCACGCCCCGACTTCTTCGCCCATCACAAAGACCGAGTCGTCGCGCTCCATTTCTTCCCATAAAGCCGCCCGCAGCGCCTCGCGCATTGGGACATTCTTATCTGCCATTATTGCTCCTTAGCCGTTCCCTTGTGTTCGTCGGTCACCCCGGAAAAAAGGGGTTAAATCGTGTTATTCTACCATTCGGCGGCGTCACCAACCAAAATCGACGCCCAGCAGATCATACAGTTCTTGGTTGTACGGTTTGAACACTGCCTTGAGTTCGTCACGCAGCCCCGGATCAATTTTCGGATACGATGCCCCTTCTTGCGAACTCTGCTTGATGCTGTCCACCTTCCACGGAGCAATTCCCAGAAACGCCGGCACAACTTCTTCCAAATAATGCTGCGGATTGGCGAAATAATCTTCGCTTTTGAGGATCAGAAACTGTTCGCGCGGGAAATAATCGAACCAGACACGCATTTGCTCGACGTAAAGGCTGCGAAGCAGATAGGCTTTTACGTCTCGGTAAGGCTTTGGCTCCCCTTGTGATCCTTTTCGTTCGCACACATCCTTTGGGTAATCGTAAGCGGAATTCGGTCGTGATACCCAGTCGTAAACGAAGCGCTCGAACGTGGCGCGGTCAATCGGCTGAGCGTTCAGCACGCGCGCTTCTTTTCCCAGCACCTCAGCGGCTTCCGAAGCCGCTGTTGCACTGTTGCGAACATTCATAGAATAATGCGAATAGGCGCGTGCCACCGGTTCGCGCAGCATCACAATCAACTTGACCTCCGGCAGCGTTTGGCGCAAACGCGCCGCGACGTAAAGGGCAAGCAGATAATTCGGCGTCGATTCACCCGTGATCCAGTGCTTATGGTTCATCCGCGCCGTAACCGTCTCCGCCTCTAACGGGGACGGAAAATAGGCTTGGTACCACGCCATCCCCCGCGAGTAGAAGCGATCAAAAAACCGCAGTTCTTTCTGGTGTGGCAGGATGATCTCAGGGTGAAATCCTAAATTCCGATACAGAGAAGTCGTTCCGCCTTTCATCGTCCCCAAAATGATGAACTGCGGCGTAGCACGCATAGAATGAGTCAGCAGGCGATACTGGCGCTCGACTTTTTGGAGGGTTTGCGCCGACACATGCTTCAACCTGAGCATACGATGCTTCCCTCGTTGACCTCACCGCGACCAAAACCAACCTGCACAGGCACGGTCAGCTTCTTAGCCAGTACCGGCTTGGTTTTGGAATACTCACGTCCGTCTCGAGGGGTCATCATAGAAACGCGAGCCTCTTTCACCATCCGTAATCGACGCCCAGCAGGTGATACAGCCGCTCGTTGTAGGGTTTGAAAAATGCTGCTAAGTCGGCACGCAGCGCCGCATCAATTTTGGGATAATGGTTGCCCTCCTGCTTGGTGAGCGTTAGGGCTGGGAGTTTCCACGATGGTAACCCCAGAAACGACGGAACGATCTCTTCGATGAAGTGATTCGGTTGAGCAAAGTAATCTTCGCTCTTGATAAATAGAAACTGCTCGCGCGGGAAATGCTCGAACCAAATACGCAGCTGCTCATAGTAGATGCCGTAGAGCAAGTAGGGCCATAATCGGAATGCCTCAGTTCCATCGGGGAAGGCTATCGTAGATTTCCTCTGGTATTCTTCCTGAGTATAAGCCCATGGATCTTTCATCGATGATTCCAACCAGTCAAAGACGAAACGTTCCAGATTCTCGCGATTTACGGTATTTCGCTTCAAGAATTGGAGCTCGTCACCTAGCGCTACTTCAACCGATCTGTTTTCAATTCCTTTACGCTGCCGCATTTGATAATCCGAATGCGCGCGCGCGATAGGATCGCGCAGCATCACAATCAAGCGCGCATCGGGAAAAGCGTTGGCTAAACGTTCGGCGACATAAGGAATAAAGAGGTATTTGACGCTCGCTTCGCCCGTTATGCACTCTCTGGAGAGCGCCTTAGGTGTGAATTGCGCGGAAAATCGACTGTAGTACCAAGCGAATCCCAATCGGTAATAGAGAAGGTTGAAAAACTGCAATTCCTTAACCTGCGGCAGTGCTAAGTTCGGGTGCTCACGCAAATTCTCGAACAGTGATGTGGTTCCGCCCTTTTGTGTACCTATGATGAAGAAGCTCGGCTTTAAACGCAGCCAGCCAGTTTTCAAACGATACTCTGCGTTAATTTTGCGTATTCTTCGCCGAACAAGCTTTTTCGCTCTCAGCATTCCTGCCGCTCCTTCATCCGGTCCGATGTCTAGACGTAGATATTGTTGATCAAGTCTTCGTAGGTCGGTACAGGGCTTTCTTCCCCGAACTTGACCGCTTCATCAACGATTTTGTCGGCTTCTGCTTCGATTCGTTCCAGTTCCGGCTTGATGTCGGCGTCCTGATCGAGCAGGATGCGCCGCAGCACCGTGATCGGGTCGCGCTCGTGCCACTCGTCCAGTTCGGTCTTGAGGTCTTCGCGCGTGTTGAACCACTTGTCAGAAACGCCGTGTCCTAAATAGCGATACGTCAGCGCTTCCATCAAAATCGGACCGTGCTTGCGCGCGTACTCGACCGCCTCGCTCACCGCCTCATACACCTCGACCACGTTCTGCCCATCGACGCGCGGGCCTTCCTTCATGCCGTAGGCAATCGCCCGCTTGACGATCTCCGGCTGTCCGGTCGAATCTTGCACGCGCGTGCCCATGCCGATACCGTTGTTCTCCACCAGCCACACCACCGGCAGATCCCACACCGCGCTCAGGTTCAGCGATTCGTGGAAGTAGCCGTTGTTGGTCGAACCATCGCCCGTGAAGCACAGCACGACGTTTTCCGTCCCCGTGTAGCGTTCCTTGAGCGCGATTCCGGTCGCCAGCGGCAGGTGTCCCGCCACAATCGCATAGCCGCCCCAGAAATTGTGCTCGCGTGAAGCAATGTGCATCGACCCGCCTTTGCCCCCGCTTGTGCCCGTGCGCTTACCCATCATCTCCGCCATCACGCGCTTGGGATCAACCCCGCGCGCAATCGCAATGCCGTGATCGCGGTAAGCGGTAATCACGTGATCGTCCTCTTTGAGCGCCGCAACCGCCCCCACGCCGGTCGCTTCCACACCGTTGTACAGGTGCAGGTACACGCCCGTGATCACCTTCTCTTTGTAAAGGTCGTCGGCTCTCGTTTCGAATTTGCGGATCAGCACGATCTGGTGATACCAGTCGAGCAGTTTCTCTTTGTCAAGCGATATGGTGTTGGTCGCCATGACCACTCCTCTCTATGCCGGGGCAAGACCCCAGCCTTGATGGTTTGTTGCGTGAAATATAAATAGTTTACCGCAAACCGAGAGGGCGGGTCAAAAACAAAAAGCGGACTTTGCTTTAGGGGAAATAAATAGAGATCAACAGGGATCAGGGGCACAGCGTACCATGCCCTTTAAGTCTTGAAATGCGCCAGCCTAACGGGGGATCATCGCTTGGATCATCCCCCACCATAAGCCGCGTTTTAAGCGACTCGCCGCCCGCCAATCGCGCGCCCGATCGCGATCACGATGATCGAGCCGACCACGCCGACGATGATGTTGCCGATGATGCCGCCGAGGTCGATGTTCAGTAGATTAAACACCAAGCCGCCCACCAGCCCGCCGACAATACCGAGCAGAACGTCGCCCAGCACGCCGTAGCCGCCGCCGCGCATGACTTGACCCGCCAGCCAGCCAATCACCGCCCAGATGATCACCGAAATGATCAGCCCGCCCAGTCCAATAGCGACGTTGGCGGCAAGTCCGATGGCGAAATAGGCGATCAACAAGATAATGGCAAGTATAACTAATCCAACAATCATTTGAGTCTCCTTAGGTCCTGACTTCGATTAAGTTTCAAAGCTCATTACAGTATAACGCAAAATATACTTAAAAGTTGCAAAATTGACAAAATTAGTCGAAATCCCCTCTTCTGGAGGGATTTAAGGGCTAGCCTAACTATGTCTAAGAAGCCATTTGAATATTCGATCTTGCTCCCGTAATCTTGGATTGATCGCGCAGTTTTTCAGCCTGCTTCAGCAGGCTTGGGTTTCGTAGCCCTACCCTTTCAGGGTAGGGTGGCATCCCCCAAACCGCTGCTTCGTCGCCTCTGCGTTTTTCGCTCATCGCTGTCGCCTTTCCTGCTTGCCCACGATACGTCTTTGTACGATTTTCACGCGGCGAACGTTGCAGATTGCAGATTGGCGTCGTAATTTAAGGCAAATTAATCGGCACAAATGTGCTATACTAAAGCGGAATTGTCACCGAATTTAGAGGATTGCCTCATGCCGGAAACCTATTCGAAATCACCGTTGGTCAAGAAGCTGGCGATCAAGCCCAAGACGCGCATCATCGCCCTCAACGCGCCGGAAACCTTCCCTGATTTACTCGGCAACCTGCCGCCAGAAACGACCGCCGCCGCCAGCTTCGAGGGTCTTTTCAATTGGATTCTGCTCTTCGTAAAAACGCAGGCGGAACTCGACGATCAACTGCCTGCGGTCATCGAAAAGCTCGCCGCCGATGGCATTTTGTGGCTTTCTTTCCTGCGTGACAAAAAAGCAACTGACCTCAGCCGCAGTTCAATGGGAGTTATCGCCGAGAAATACCCGCTCGATACGGTCGCCAATGCCGTTATCAACGACGACTGGACGGCATACCGCCTCAAGCGCATCGAGTCGTAATGCCAGCCACCCTACCCACAAACGTAGAATACGCTGCACCACTTACGAAGCATCCAAACGGGCGCAGTTCACGCCTTTCTCGTCTCACAGCCGCCCGCCGACGAACACCCCTAGCGCCGCGCCGACCAAGCACAGCGCGTTCGTCCCCAGCACCTTGATCAGCGCCGTCGTCCAGTTGCCCGCCAGCGTCAACCCGATGCTCTCGTTGGCGTAGGTCGAAAACGTCGTGAACGCGCCGAAGAACCCGACGGCGATCAAAAACCGCACCCGCGGATCAAGCTCGATCCGCTGCGCCGCCCACGCCGTGAACACCGCCCGCAACCACGACCACGCGAGGTTGACGATCAGCGTGCCGTAAGGGAAGCTCGTGCCCATATGCTCGACCGCCCACACCGACACCAAATACCGTAGGTTCGCGCCGACAAACCCGCCCAACCCGATGATCAAAAGCGTTTCCACCCGTCGCCTCATCAATCTATCCATACCCTCATCGTTGCTACCGGGCGCTTGCTCAATCCCTCGGCGCACTTCTAGCCTGCAATGATCTTTTTGCTCTTGCAAGCAAAAAGGCTGTACTCTAAACTGAACGGGTTTCATTCTCAACCGTCATCTTTGCACGCGCCAGCAATCCGGCGCACGAGAAACGAAAACGAAATGCCGACGCCGGAAATAATCGTGGTCCTGCCCACCTATAACGAAGTTGAAAACCTGCCGCTGATGCTTGAAGCGCTGCTGGCGCTCTCGACTCCGCTGCGCGTGCTCGTCGTCGATGATAATTCGCCTGATGGCACCGGCGACCTCGCCGATAGACTCGCCGCCGAAATGCCCACCCGCATCACCGTCCTCCATCGCACCGAAAAAAACGGACTGGGTCCTGCCTATATTGAAGGCTTTCGCCGCGCCATCGACATGGGTGCGGATTACATCATTCAGATGGATGCCGATTTCTCGCACCAGCCCAAGTACATCCCCGACCTCATCGCCAAGCTCGAAAGCGGCTGTGACCTCGTCATCGGCTCGCGTTTCGCGCGCGGCGGCGGCGTCGATAAAACGTGGAGTCCCTACCGCAAGCTGCTCAGTTGGTTCGCCAACGCCATTTACGTCCGCGCCCTGCTCGGCATCCCCGTCAGCGACGCCACCGGCGGCTATCGTATCTGGCGCCGCGAAACCCTCATCGGCATGGATTTACGCCGCGTCGGCTCGAACGGCTACGTCTTTCAGGTCGAAATGGCGTACATCGCCAACCGGCTCGGCTTCGAAATTGCCGAGATTCCGATCTACTTCCCCGACCGTGAACTCGGTCAGTCCAAGATGGGATCAAGCATCGTTTTCGAAGCCGCCCTGCGCGTTTGGCAGTTGATGCTCCGCCATCACGCCCTCAATCCGCAAATGCGTTACGCCGAGATCACCGAAGCACGCTAAACAGGGACTATGCAGAGCCAATTCGAGCAGACGCGCATCACCCAACTCATTAGCACCTACGGTCCTGAGGATCCGCCCCGTCTGCCGCTCGATTTTGGCGATTATCTCTCGCTGCTCTGGCGGCTCGATACCAGCGAGACTTTCCCCAACCGCGAACGTTACTACCGCCAATCCGCCACTGCCCTCGGTCACGCCCTCGGCTTGAAGGCACATCCGCTCGGTCGTCTCGTCGATGCGACTCCCGCCGGCGAAATCTACGACCAACTGCCCAACTTGCCCTATCGCAGCGCCCTGCGTAACGTCACCCACCTCGTCGATGCCGCTGACCGCAAAGCCGCCCTCGCGCAGTTGACCACCCTGCGCGCTGACGTGCTCCGCATCGGCACCTATAGCGATGATTGGAACGGGACTTGGCCCGGCAGCGGCTTGCTCGATAACGAGCTGCGCGAGCGCGTTTTCGCCGTCCTCTTCACCGCCCTACAGGGACAGTTCACCAACTTCGGACGCCTGCTCTTTGTCGTCGATATTGTCATCGCCAACCTGATCGTCGGCTTCGAGCCGCTGCCCGAGATTCCCCTCAGCGACTTGATCAGCAGCTACGGCTATCCCAACCCCCGTGACCAGCGCGTCCAGCACGATTTCGACGCCCCCGCCGCCCCCTAAACGGGTTGCTTCAACCGACCAATCCTTGGGCGTCCCTTCAGTGGACGCCGTTTTCTGAGCCGGGGGTTTCAACCCTCGGCGCTTTCAGTCGAACTTCGTCACCACGTTCTCGACCCCCGCCACCCGCGCGACCTCGTTGACCACCGACGCCGCCTCGATCCCTTTTGGCAGCGATCCCGTCAGCACGACCGTCCCATACGCCGCGTTGGCGATCACCCCCTGCGCCAGACACCGCCCCACGTCCAGCCGGATCGTCTCCTCGTCGTACAGCGCCGCGTAATTGACCGCCTGCACCCCCGCCACGCCCTGCACCCGCTCGATCAGGTACCCCCGCGTGATCCGTGATTTCGTGTGTCCCGCCAGCGTCACGATCCCGTCCTTCACCATCACCTTCAGGTGAAATCGGTCGCTTTGCAGCGGCGGATAATGCGCGATCAAGTCTTGAATGTCTGCTTCAATGTCCACATCGGGACGGCTGGATTTCTTCAATTCTGCCATCGTACTCTCCGCATCATGCGCTGATTGTCATCCCCTAATTTTGCCGCCCCGCGCCCCTTTTGCCAAATACCCGCCCCATTTGATCTCCATGCCGCGCAACATATGCTTTTCTCCCCTCTCCCCAACTTGTTGGGACATCCGCTTGCGTGGGAGAGGGGCTGAGGTTCGCCCGGGGTCAGCCGCCCCCCCGCTCCAGATTCAACGCCAGCAGATGCCGCAGCACCGTTTCCTCGTCGCCCATCACCCCGGCATCCCACCCGTACGCCGCGCAGACCGCCGCGTCCAGCCCGCGATGCAGATCGTCCAAGCGCGGCGCGAAATCCGCCGCCGCCGCGACCACCTTGCCCTTGTCGTTGCCCCGCCACACTTGCAAAGCGTTGTACAGCGTCGTCAGCGTGCGCGACTTTTTCGCCCCTTCGCTCATCCCCGCCGGATTCAACCACGCCGACCGCTCCGCGTCTAACTGCTTCGCCGCCGCGCTGATCGCCTGAACCGCCGCGCTCTCGACATCCTCTTGACCCGGCACGAACGGGAACGGGAACGTCTCGAACGTCGTCGTCGGCGTGTAACGCGGTCGATCCTCCAGCGATGTCCCCATCCGCAGCGACCAGACCTCGTGCAGCCGCGAATGCAGCACCCCGAAGAAGTAATCATCCTCGCGCGCAAATAGAATCAATGCCTGAGTGGGAACAACCGAATTATCTAGCCAAGCAAATACTCTATGTTTTGAATGTGCGGGAGTAGCAATATAACGTGAAAGCTCTTTTAGAGCCGCATTTAATCCCGGTCTTGCCTCACCATATAACCACCAATGATTGCGATATGCCACCCGATTATTTTTAGCTCTATAAGGTTTTGCATATTCTTCAAGGTATTTAAAAGGAGCAATGTATTCTGCTGCATCTTGTTCCGTAAAATTCGGCGGAAAGTACACAGAAAACATATTTCTAGAGCGATCCACCAAATCGCTGGCATTGCAAACCAAACGAACTACATCAGAATTGAGATTTCCTAAAGGATTTTCTTCGCTCAACAGCTTTTGCGCTAGGTTAGCAGGTATATCAAAGGGACCCTTTTGCGAAGCGCCCTGATACGAAATTCCTTGATTCTCGCTTAGTAGCTTAGCTTGCGTAATATCAACAGTAGAACTTAAATCGGCATTAATCTCTGACGTGTTCGTTCCATCGATAACTCGTGCCGTTTCTTCTCCACCGTCGAACCCCACCATCGAGACGCGAACCGCCGCGCCTTCATTGATCCACGTCCGATCCGCCCACGCCATGAAAATGTCGCCCGTCTCTTTAATCCGTTTCAGCACCTCACGGTTTACGCCGCCCCGTATCGAATTCGTCGCCAGCAAGCCCGCCCGCTGCACTTTGCCCGCTTCAATCTGCTCCCGCGCCCGTTCGAACCAGTAGGTCACGAGGTCGGCAAACGCGGGGACGCGCCCATCATACAGCGCGAATAAGTCATCAACGTACTTATCACCGAGTTCGCCGCGTATCCTGTTGCCCCCCAAAAACGGCGGATTGCCCACGATCACGTCCGCCGTTTCCCACTCCGGCGCGTACGCCTTGCCCTCGGCGTCATAGGCAAGGATCGCGTCCATGTTGCGGATGTTCCCGCTCAGGTCTTGCAGCACCGGATGTTTTTCAATGCTAAGTTGATGTTCACCCAGCCATTGAATATAGCCGATCCACACCACGATACTCGCCAGCGCGTGCGCAATCGGGTTCAATTCCATCCCGTACAACTGGTCTGGATGCACTTCCGGTTGGGGCATTTGCAGCGGGTAATCGTCCCGCCCTAGCCACAGCGGGTCGTGAATCACCTCGTACTCTAAGTCTTTCAACAGCCGCAGCGCCACATACAGGAAGTTGCCGCTCCCGCACGCCGGATCAAGCACCCGCACCGAGCGCAGCCGCGCCAGCATCTTCTCGCGCAGCCGCTCTAAGTCATTGGCGCGGTTGCTGCGAACCCGCCCCGTCGCCGCGTTATCGAAGCCTTCACGCACCGGCGCGGCTTCGGCACGCAGCGCCGCCCATTCGCGCCGCAGTGGTTCCATCAGCACCGGCTCCACGATCAGCAGAATGTCGTCGCGGCTCGTGTAGTGCGCGCCCAACTGCGCCCGCTTCGCCGGGTCAACGCTCCGTTCGAACAGCGTCCCGAAGATCGACGGCTCAATCGCCTTCCAGTCCAGCCGCGATGCGTCATACAAATGCCCCAGCGCCTCGATGTCGAGGAACTCCGTCTCCACGTTATCGAACAGCGACCCGTTGAAATACGGAATCGGACGCATCAAAAATTCGCCGCCGTCCGCCATCGCCTTGAACAGCGCCCCGACATACTGCTGAAACCGTGTCGGTTCGTGCCGCGTCTCTGCGAGGATTTCGCTGAACACGCCCTTTTCGCTGTGCGGGGCGGTCGGCAGCAGGTCGGCATCCTCCGCGAACATGCAGAACACCAGCTTGCTCAAGTACCGCGCCACGCGGTCGGGGTGCGTCTCCCAGTCCTTCATATGCGTCACGATCTGGTCGAACTTCGCCGCCGCCGCTTTCGTCACCTTATCATTCACGCGGTCGGGGTGCAGCCGGAAGGGCGCGTTGAACATATCCTTCAGCATTTGCAAAATTTCTGGCTTCAGGATGTCGGCGTTCGTGAACTTGTAGACCTTCTTTTCGGTGTCCGTCCAGTTGCTGTGAATTTCCCAGTGTTCAATATCGCACACCACCATCAGCGGCGGGTTGTCGAGGTCGTCCTTGTATTGCAGCAGTTGCTTGTAGGCGTCGCTCAGGCTGGCGTACTTGTTCTTGGTCTTGTACTCGATGGCGAATTTGCCCTTGTAGCACACGTCCGCGAACCCGCGTCCGTCCGGCGTCCGCACCGCGAACTGGTAGCCGAATTTCTCACCCTTCGGGTCGTCAACGTGCGGCAGGGTATGTCCCACCAATCGGCACACGTCCTCAAAGTGCGAAACGTAACTCGCGCTCTCTTTGAGGTCTGCCCGCTCCCAATTGTCAACAAATTGCTGTGCGCTAATGTCAGCCATCGCTTCTCGACGCTATAAGTTCTCAATCAACCTAATTATACATCGTGTGCCCTTCCCCCACCCCTGATCACACATTACCCCATCCCGTTGCGCTTGTCTCCCCCTCTCTACGCAGTGGAGAGGGGGTCGGGGGGGTGAGGTCGCCCTTTCATTTGTTTATTTTCCCGAACGCTTTTCTAACCCACCGCGCCGCCGCGCCCCTTTTGCGCCTGATCGATCACGTCCGTGATCCAGCGCTACGGCGACGTGATAACTTCGCTGATCCACTGTTACGGGGACGTGCGCACATGCATGATCCACTTTTCGCCCATGTTTGCCTATTCCAACCGATTCTAACCATTCAGCAGGCGGGGCAAAAGCTGCTCCATCAGGTCAGCCGTCTCGTCAATGCTCTGGTAGTCGTCGGCATACGAAATCACGTTCAACTGCGGGTCATAACTCCAAAATCCCGCCTTGTCATACAGAAACCGGATGTACGTATAGCCGATTCCCAGCGCGATTCGCGCCAGCACCCCGCCCATATACGGGAACTCCAGCCGCACCCCCCGCTCGTGCAGCACCAACCGCATCCCAAGCTCCGCCATCGGGTAATTTAGCCCGATTCCTCCCTCAAGTTGCTCAGGAATCAGCGTCGGATCAAGCTTCAGTAGGATGCGCGCCAGCGGCTTCGGCTTCAGTTTTCGCACCGGAATATAGTCCTCCGGCGCCAGCGGATTGCCGCCGTGCTTGAACAACCACTCGACCATTTTAGGCGTCAATTCGCCTGTTTTCGGGGCAACCAAATGTATCACGTAGTCCATAATTTAGAGTATAAAGTCCATCCGAAAAATTGCCTAATTTCCCCTCAAATCCCGCGCTTTTCACAGGATTTTCCCCGCAAAACGCCGCCCCATTTCGCCCACCAACCCACCCCGTTGTAGCGGCGAACCTGTCTGTTCGTCCACCAATCCGCCCTCAGCTTTTGCCCTTACTCAGCCCTCAGCACTCGCTACGCGCTACTGCCTTTTTTGCCCTGTTTCTCCCTCAAAAGCGCCAATAACAGCACCACGTTATCGGCTTCCCACAGCGGCAGCGCCAGCCACACGCCGCCCCCCGCCGCCTCGTAAATCGTCAGCCTCCGCCCCCCGATCCGGTAGCCGCCGTACTGCTCCCACGCCAGCGACCGCCCGCCATCTTGCAACCCCGCCCCGCTGATGCGCAGCGTATCCCCAAACGCGACCGCCTGTCCCTCGCTCAGCCGCCCCGCAATCTCCCCGTGCAGCACCCGGTTAACCTGCTCGGTCAGCAGCGTACCAAGCACGTCCGCGCGCTGGTATAAGTTCGTGATCGTGAAGCGTTCTCCCTCGGTCGTCGTCACCCGAAAGCGGTACACATCGCGGTGCAGCCGACCCCCGAACTACGCCAGCCGTTCCGCCCGCAGCCGAACCGCCGCGATCTCGTCGTAGCGCATGAAGATCGTCTGCGAGCCTTCGCGGTAGCTAAATCCTCGCTCATACAGGATGATTTCGCGGTTCCAACCGTGCAAAACGTACCAGCCTGCCACCAGCACAACCAGCGCCACCCCGACCACCGTCACCAGCGGTCCCCACCACGCCTCGACCTGCGCCGTCGTCAAGCCGAGCAGCAGCGCCACCGGCGCAATCACCACCCCCGCCGTGATCAGCGGGCGCAGGCGGTTGCTCGGAAAGTGGTCGAGCGCTTCACCAAGCAGCGGGTCAGGATCGATCACCTGCATCGGCTACGGCTGATCGGGCGCGCAAATCGTCAGGTCGTCAAACTGGATGCGCGTCCAATCGACCAGCGGCGTCAAATTTCTCCCCTGTGAACGCATAATAGCGAACACGCTGCTCCCCTGAATCAGGAACAGGTAGCCGTCACCCTCAGCGACGGGCAGCGGTTCGGGCGTAGGCGTCGCCGTCAGCAGCGGCATTCCCTTCAAGACATTCCCTTCAAGACATTCCCTTCAAACGGAGCAGCAAATTTAGTCCAGTACGTTACGTTTAAACTCTACCACAAACGTGTCTGCGCGGTTGAGCGATCATTACGCTGCTTGAGCAGTCTCATAATATTATGGCTTCACTTGATCGGCGGCGGCATTAATGCTCAATCAGAGTTCAGCGCGTAGTGCCAGCCCGTGATAGAATTTGGGAAACGTTAGGAAGGAAGAACAATGTCAACCCTTCAAGCCATGCAGGCGCAGGAACTTTACGAACCGCAGTTGCTCAACAAGGCAAACGTCGTCGGCGTTGCCATCGGTTTCAAAGAGTCAAAGGGGGGCACGACTGGCGACATGGCGGTCGTCGTTCTCGTAGAGCAGAAGAAACCGCTCGCCGCCCTCGCCGCACAGGACGTGATTCCATCCGAAATCGACGGGATGCGGACAGACGTCTACGAGGTAGGCTATCTACGTGCCCAGACCCAGCAGAATCCCATCGGGCGCTTTCGCCCGCTCATTCCCGCTGGCGTCAGCATCGGTCATTACAAAGTTACCGCCGGAACGCTGGGCGTCGTGGTCACCGACAAGACGACGGGCGCGCGCCTGATCCTGTCGAATAATCACGTTCTCGCCAACAGCAATGACTCGGTGATTGGCGACCCGATCTTGCAACCGGGAGCGATTGACGGCGGGCAAAACCCCGGCGACATCGTGGCGACGCTGGAGCGCTTCGTCAAACTACGCTACACCGACGAAGTGGTCACGCCCGAACCGCCGCCCGCGCCGAGTCCCGGTCCAACGCCCAACCCGAACCCCAATCCAAATCCAAATCCCGGCGGCACCGGCTCAAGCTGCGATATTGCGACGGTCTTCATCAACGTCGCTAACGCGCTGGCGGCGATAGTCGGCTCGCAGAAGCGCGTCACAACGACGACCATCGAGGCGATGGCGTCGAGCGCCAGCCCGACTATCGGCTCACCAACGCCAGTCGCGCTCGGCAAGATTTCGGCAAGCGCCGCCGTGCCGGAGAACCGTGTTGACTGCGCGCTCGGTCGCCCGGTCGATCCAGCGATGTTCGGTGACGAAATTCTCACCATCGGTAAGGTGACGGGCACGAAAATCGCCACGCTGGGCATGAGAGTTCGCAAGTATGGGCGCACCACCCAATACACCGAGGGCAGCATCACGCTGCTCAACGCAACGGTCAATATCGCTTATGGATCACAGACCGCGCGCTTCGTCGGGCAGGTGATCACCGAGCCAATCAGCAAGGGCGGCGACTCTGGCTCACTGATTGTCGATGCGACCGAAAACCGTGCCGTTGGCTTGCTGTTCGCTGGTTCGGATTTAGCGACGATTTTCAATCCGATTGATGCGGTATTGAGCGAACTGAACATTACGCTATAACGGTCGCCTAGCGGTCGCTAGCGGTCGCTAGCGGTCGCTAGCGGTCGCCTAAAAACTGTTGGCAATTGAGGAGGCAACTTATGTCTGCGCAAGATGAAGTCAACGAAAAAGTACGACGTGCTTCGGAAGTGCAAGCGAAATATGCCGATGACCTCATGAGCAAGCCACACGTCATCGGCGTGGCGATTGGCTATTGCACGCGCGGTGGCGAACGCACTTCAGACATCGGCGTGATTGTGATGGTGGATTCCAAGCTCCCGCGCGCCGAACTTGCGGAGGAGGAGGCGATTCCGGCTGAACTCGACGGCGTGCGGATCGATGTTCAGGAAACCGGCGTTTTCTCTGCGTATTAGCTACGGAGTCGCAGAATCGCCATCGGTGCGCTAAATTCATGGCGCAAACGCATTACGAGGAGTGTGTCAAGTATGTCATTACGCTCGACTCAGCGCCGTCTCTTGATCGTATTCATCGCGCTGCTTGCAGGCTGTACGCTCAACAGCGCGCCCTCGAATCAAGTTGTGAGCGGTGAGCCTGTCGTTCGAATTGTCTCGCCACAGCCCAACGCGACTTACCTTGAGGGCGTCGTGGTGAATATTCAAGCGACTGTCAGCAACGCAGGCGCAGACATTGACCGTGTTGAAGTCGTCGTTGACGGCACGACCGCTGCCACGCTGCCGACGCCGAATGCCGAAGGCGCGGAGATGTTCAACGTGACGCATGGTTGGTCGGCAGCGGGAATCGGCATCCATACCATCGGCATTACCGCCTTCCGCGCGGATGGGACGAGCAGCGCTCCGGCAAGTGTCGAGATCACAGTCGTCGACGCGAGCGGGCAGACGGGCAGCGCAGCAACCAATGCACCCAACGTAACCCAAAATTCCACAAACGCTAGCGCGCGCCCCACCAGCGCGTCTTCTAATCTACAGCCTACGGCGCCGCCAACGACAGCCGCAGCGACAGCCGTACCCCAGCAGCCAGCAACGCCCACCAGCCCGACGGCAAGTTTCCAACAGGGGATTAATGTACGCCGGGGTCCCGGTCTGGAATTCGACCCGCCGATTGGCGCATTCACCGCTGGACAATCGACCGCAATCCTCGCAATCAATCCGGCTGGATCATGGTACAAAGTCAGATTCGGCAGTGGCGAGGGCTGGGTATTCGCCGCGCTGACCGACGCATCCGGCGATGTCGCCGCGCTCCCGCGTGAGTCCGGTCCGCCCGTGCCGACCGCCGCCCCGCCAACAGCAGTCCCGCCGACCAACGTTCCCGCGCCGCCCGCGTCGAACGTGAACCTCGTCGCCGGGATCGTTGAACTCAACCCCGGTCAGCCAACCTGCCAGCAGACTTTCAACATCGGCTTAGACGTGGCGAATCTGGGCAGTGCTGCCAGCAACGCCAGCGGCGGCGTATCAGTGACCGATGTGCGCTCGTCCGATGGCTCAACTCAGCAAATCACAACCGGCGGCTTTCCGGTGCTCCAGCCGCAGCAGACCTTCCGCGTCAATATGCCGCTGACGGTTTCGACGTGGTACAACGAGGAACACACGATCATCCTGATCATCGATCCGCAGAACGAAATTCCTGAAACGGAAGAAGGCGACAACCGCCGGGAAGTGCGCTATACCCTGCAAAAGGGGGGCTGCTAAACCATCCGGTTCATCCGTTCACCCGACGGATGGAACACGGCAAAGCTGTTAGAAGCCATTTGAAAAGTTAGGTTCTCTAACAGTTGATCTGTGTTCCATCCGTCATTTACCCCTGAAACTAGTGCGCTTACCTTTCTAAATTTATTCCAAAAAAAGTGAATCTATAGGACTAAAGTTTGTATTGGCTTAAAGAAGTTGTCCCATATCTTGACACAACGTGAAAATTCATATAATTTAAGGGTACGTTTGGGTAATGTTACGTTACACCTCAGGCTTTTCTAGTGAAACAGTTTGCCAACGGCTATATCAGCAATCGTGTTCTAAAACTCAATATCGGTTTTCTGTTGAGCGCGGGACCCGGTCACACTCACGACACGGGCTTTGACGTCCCAGCAATTCGCGTCGCCGACGACGTCGATCTTGACTATGTTCGCGGGAAGCTGCGCTTAAGCCGCACGAAAGAAGGCGTCCTTGTTCGCGGTAAACTGCATATCGGCGTAGAAGGCGAGTGTTATCGCTGCCTCGAAGCGACACTGCATGACGCTGAGATTGAGCTTGAAGAACTCTATAATTACCCGACGCCTAAAGATTCCGAATTCAGCTTGAGCGATGATGGTATCCTCGACCTCGCACCGCTCATTCGTGCGGAAGCGCTGATTGCTGACACACGAGGCGCGCTGTGTCGCCCTGATTGCAAGGGACTGTGCCCAGAGTGCGGAACGAACCTGAATTACTCTCAGTGTGACTGTGCCGATCAAGCAATTGATCCACGTTTGGCGAATTTGCAGCTGCTGCTCAACCGACAGGCAAGACCGGAAAGCAGCAAATAGTTTCATTTTTATCCTAGTTGCGAAGGGAAGCGTACCTTGAACGACTACGATCACAGTTTTGATTCCAAAATAGATTTTGCTCCTGATGCCGATTTTTTTGAAGATGATGCTCGTTTTGAAGAAGAAAATGATACCTTTAGTGACGTATTGTTGGATTTTCAGGACGAAGACAATCTCTGGGCGGACGACGACCTCGATGAAGAGGACGATGGTTACGTCGAAGAGGATTACGGCGACCTAGCCTCGAATGACACCGTCGGGTTGTATCTAAAAGAGATGGCGCGCGTCCCGCTGCTCTCGACGCAGGAAGAAGTTGACCTCGCGATGCGGCTCGAAGCAGGCGACGACGCTGCCCGTAAGCTGCGGAGCAACCCAAACCACAAGCGCGCGTCCGAACTGCAACTGCTGGTGCAAGACGGAATCGCCGCCCGCGAGCACCTGATCAAAGCGAATACTCGCCTCGTCGTCTCGATTGCCAAGAAATATATGGCGCGCGGCGTCCCCTTCCTCGACTTGATTCAAGAAGGCAATCTCGGTTTGATGAAAGCAGTCGAGAAATTCGACTACCGCCGAGGCTACCGCTTCAGCACCTACGCCACATGGTGGATTCGCCAAACGATCACCCGCGCGATTGCCGATCAAGGACGGACGATCCGCGTGCCCGTCCACATGAGCGACCGTATCCGCCGCCTCTACCGCGTTGCACGAACGTTGGAGCAGGAGTACGGGCGCAAGGCAACGCCAGAAGAGATCGCCGCCGAGATGCAGATCGACCCTCGCAAAGTCCGCTGGATGCTGCGCGTTTCATGGCAGCCGCTTAGTCTGGAACGACCGGTCGGTGAGGACGACGACAGCGAATTCGGGCATTTCATCGAGAACGACTCCGTGCCGAGTCCTTCGCAGAGCACCTACGACAAAATGCTGCGCGAGCAGATCGAAGCCCTACTGAACACGCTCACGCCGCGCGAGGCGCGTATTCTTAGCCTACGTTTCGGGCTGCTCAATGGGCGCAGCCATACGCTTGAGGAAGTCGGGCAGAAATTCGGGCTAACGCGCGAACGCATCCGCCAGATTGAGGGACGCGCGCTGCGCCGCCTACGGCATCCACGCCGCAGCCGTCACCTGCGCGACTACCTGACGTAAAAGCGACACAAATCAAGTAAATACAATACAGCGGAGCGCTTGCGAAATAGGCACTCCGCTTTTTGTTTAGAAATGGAGTAGAAACATGAGATTTCGCTTCTATTTTGCTTGCAACGACGTAGAGATAGTGCTTTAATCTATAGTGTAATAAAATTTAGGAGAGGCGTAAATCATGGCAAATCCAGACAACGCCAGCCAACAGCGGCGCGAAGAGATCAATCAGAGCAGCGGAGTCCTTCCCGGCGATCAACAACGTGCAGACGATGAGGAGCAGGGGAATTTCGATTCGGCGGATACAGGCAATTTCGGCACGCAGACGGTCGGGGAAAACAAGAGCGATCCCGCGCACCGTGATCAGGTCAATCAGAGCAGCGAAGTCCTTCCCGGCGATCAGAAGCGTGCGTATGACGATCAACAGGTCGATTCTGGCGCTGGCGACGGCAAGTCGCACTAGTCAAAATAGCTTAACCTATAGCAAAGCAATAAAAAAACCGGAGGCTCGTAGGAGCCTCCGGTTTTTGAGTCGAGCGAAGGAAAGGGAGCGAGGCGTTTATGCCTCAACTGGCATTTCTTCTTCTGGTTTGTAATAGCCGATCATCTTGCCGTGATCTTCGTCGAACAGCCGAATGTGGATTGACTTCAGGCTGGAACGCCACGTCATCGGTTCGATTTCGCGGAACATTTCGTTATTTTCATGGCAGGCTTCGAGCTTGTAATTCGGGATGCGTGGGCTGAGGTGATGAATGTGATGAAAACCGATATTGCCCGTGAAGAACTTCATGATGGGACCCATCTTGAAGTATGAACTGCCATGCAGCGCAGCGTCAGCGAAATTCCAGTTTTCGTGGCGTTCCCAGTACACGTCCTCGAACTGATGCTGAACGTAGAATAGATAGACGCCAAGCGACGACGCCATCGCAATAATCGGAAGCTGAACCAGCACAAAATCGCGTACGCCGACCAGCAGGCTCATCAAGATCACCAGTGCCAGCAGCGTCAAATTGGTGTAGGTGACGCTGTTCTTCTCACGCGGCTTGTCGGAAGAATTCATAGACGGCAAGCGCTGCAAAATCACGAAGTCAATCGCCGGACCAATCAGGAAGATCATGAACGGATTACGATACAGGCGGTAGAACGCACGCTGCCAGAAGGGAAGCACCTGATATTCTTTGTAGGTCAGCGTCCACACGTCACCGACGCCGCGCCGGTCGAGATCGCCGGAGGTCGCATGGTGAACCGCATGGCTGTGTCGCCACGCATAATAGGGCGTGAATGTGATAATCCCGGTGACAAGCCCGAAAAAATCGTTGGCTCTCTGCGACTTGAAGAATGAACCATGCCCGCAGTCGTGAAAAATGATGAAGCAGCGCATCGCAAACAGCCCCGCGTACAGGCAGATGACGAGCGTGAGCAAGTAGGACACTTCAAGGCTGCGGTATGCCAGATACCAGCAGATGAAAAAGGGCGGAATGCTCGTAAAGACCTCAATGATGCTGCGTCGGGTATCGGATTTCTGATAGTCTTTAACGGCTTGCTGCCACGAGGGTTTTGGGCTAGACGACGGTGCGGGTGCCACGGTCGGTTGAAGGGCTTCGAGGGTCAATCCTTATTCTCCACATGTGCTAAATATGACGATACTCGTTCATTTACTGTAACAGATGACGAACGAATTGATATGCCTAATTTTCGCTTTCCTGCAAAATTCTCCCGTAATGATGCTGAATTTCTCATCTTTGGGTTTGCAAGGTGCGCTTCCTAAGAATAGTAAACCCCGCTCGGCACGAATCGTTCCGTTTCGCTCATAGATCATAGGTGTGATAGATAAAATTGGCAGGAGCGCATCGCGGTGCGCCCCTGCGTTCCTATAAATCTACGGCGTATGCACCGTTGTTTCGGGAAGATTGCCGCTCACCAATCGGCGCACAGGAGATCGACTGATCCAGACCGCCGTCGCCAACATCCCGATCACGGCGATCAGCAGGGTTACACGCGCACCCAACACCGTTCCCAATCCCCCGGCGATCAACGCGCCAACCGGAGCGATGCCCTGCGCCAGAAAGCCCATGCTCGCGTTTGTCCGCCCTAACAGGTGATCCGACACGATGATCTGCTGCAAGCTCAGCGCGTTGATCATGTAGACCGTCATCGCGCCATCCCCGACGATCTGTGCCGTGATCAGCATCAGCGCCGCGACTTCCGGCGATCCACTCGCCAGTGGGATGAGAAGATTCACCGCTCCGCTGATCAGCAGCGCACCTGTCAGCGTTCTGCCCAACCCCAACCGTCGGTCGAATCGGCTCGCCAGCAGCGCGCCAATTAATGCACCAATGCCGCCGCCCGCTATCGTAACGCCCAGCAGCCCCGCCGACATGCCGAGATCGCGCACAGCGTACAGATCGTAGAGCGTGCCGAAGAAATTACCGAAGAACGCGCGCAGCCCTAAACCAACCGCGAGTGTCCGCAGCACTGGATCGCGGGCGATTACGCCAATCCCTTCACTGATTTCGCGCCGCATTGAGCGCTGATCAAGTTTTGGCTTTGGCTTCGCTTCGGGCTTACGGATCAGGGCGAAGCTGGTCGCTGAAACGGCGAAGGTGAGCGCGTCGAATAGGATCGCCAGCGGCGCGCTAATCGCCTGAACGAGCAACCCCGCCAGCGCCGGACCGCCGATCTCCGCTAATGAATCGGTCGTCGCTAGTTTGCTATTGCCCTCGACCACATGTTCGCGCTCGACCAACGACGGTAAATAAGCGTGATACGCCGTCTCGAAAACTAAGCCGAGTACGCCGATCAGCGCTGTGATGAGGATCAGCAGCGCCATGTCTAAATGTCCGGTCAGCGCAGCAGCAGGGATTGCCAGCAGAATCAGCAGCCGTGTCAGGTCCATCGCGATCATGATCGGACGGCGGCGCAAGCGGTCAACCCATACGCCAGCGAACAAGCCAAAGACCAGCACCGGCAGCGACGCGACTGCCGCTAAAAGACCCATGTCAGCGGGGGATGCCGCGAGCGTGATCACGGCGATCAAGGGAATGCCACCGCGCGTAATACGCGACCCAAATTCGGAGACGGTCTGCCCGACCCACAGTTTCATAAAATCCGGGTGCTTCCACAGCCCGGAAAAAAGACTGTTCATAAGGTTGAAACTCCATGTACAGCATCAGGTTGTAATCACTCAGCGAGGCGTGCGGCAGGCAAGCGAAAATGCTCTCCTACGGACGCCCAAAATACAGTGCTATTCGTGATTACAGGCTGACGATGCTGCTCATGGCAAACCTCACTCCCCAGATGACGTGCCGCTCATCTGCTGCGGATCGTTAGAGATGACTGGTAGTGTAAGAGCATTCCCCTCAATTGACAACAGGCACACGCCTATCTAACCATTCATGGCGCAGGCAAACTCTGGTTGCACGGCGTCTTGGCGGTTAAACTCTCTTTCATGACCGTCTACCGTTTCTGGAAACCCTACGACATCCTGACCAAGTTCACCGACGCCGAGAACCGCCCAACGCTGGCGGATTACGTCAGCATCCCCAACATTTACACGGCGGGGCGGCTCGACCGTGACAGCGAAGGCTTGCTGCTACTGACCGACGACGGCGCGCTCAGCCATCGCCTGACCGATCCGCGTTTTGAGCATCCGCGCACCTACTGGGCGCAGGTCGAGCGCATCCCCAACGAAGTGGCACTCAATCAACTGCGCAAGGGGGTTGAACTGAGCGACAAAGGCACACTGTGGCGCACGCGACCCGCACAGGCAGAACTGCTCGCCACAGCGCCCAACCTGCCGGAGCGCAGCGAACCGATTCGCTATCGCAAGAATGTGCCGACCGCGTGGATCGCCCTGACGATCACCGAAGGGCGCAATCGCCAAGTCCGGCGTATGACCGCCGCTGTCGGCTATCCCACGCTGCGGCTCGTCCGCTGGTCAATCGGCGCGATCACGCTGGCGGGGCTAGAACCCGGTACGCTACTGGCGCTCACAGCAGGCGAAATCGCGGTGCTGCAAAAGAGCCTATCCCGCCGCTGATCATCCTCCACACAGATCACGCCTAGATGTCCTATAATAAGCTCAGGCTTGTTTGTGCTTCGGCTACATAATTCTGCGAACGGGATGCACTGAACTCAAATGATCGAGAGGGTCTCCACGCGCTGATCGAATTCCACGAGCGGACGTGGGGGACAAAACACTATCGCGGCAGACCAAGCCTCAGCGACATTCTAGGCGCGTCGGTAATCGTTTTCTGGCGCTCCAATGACGGTAAGGAAGACCGCTGGATGATCACGTTGCATTCAGACTTAAAGGATGTGGAGAAATACTTTTCACGGCTGCTGTTTCGCAGTAGCGTAGAGCCACCCAAGCGGCGTGTCGTGCGTGTCTTTAAGGATGGCAAGCAGGTAATTGTACGCGGCGTGCGCGTCTGGTTTCAAGAGATTGATGCGCCCGAATAACCAATAAACGACGATAGATTATGATGACTGAAGCTGAAGCGCATATCATTCTGATCACGGGGATTATGGCGGCGGGGAAATCGACCATCGCCCAACGGCTCGCCGAGCGGCTGCCCAAAAGCGTGCATCTACGCGGCGACAGCTTCCGCCGTATGATCATCAACGGGCGCGTCGATATGTCGCCGCCGCCCTCAGATGAAGCGGTCAGGCAGTTGTGGCTGCGCTATCAACTCGCCATCGACGCTGCCGACGCTTACTGCACAGCCGGCTTCACGGTCGTCGTGCAGGATGTGATCCTCGGAGCAGATTTTGGGGAATTCGTCGAGCGCCTTAAAAGCAAAAGCAAGCCGCTCTACGCCGTTGTACTCGCGCCGGATGCCGAAGTCGTCGCGCGGCGCGAAGCGGGACGCGGCAAAATTGGCTATGGCGAATGGACGCCGCAGGATATGGATCAGGCACTGCGAACCGAAACGGCGCAAATCGGCTTATGGTTGGATACATCCGCCCTGTCGGTTGATGAGTCAGTCGATCAAATCTTGGCGCAGCTTGAGGCGGCGCGCATTTGAGCGGCGCGCGTTTGAGGTCAGCGGTATAACAGGGGAAGCGCTATTTTAGATAGACACCTTGCAGCAGGTGATAGAGGACACATGGACGAACTACTCCGGCATCTCGCAAATGATGAAGTCGTATCGCTGTACTCGGACTACAACCAAACCACTGCCGAGGTCTACAACGTGCTCTATTTCGCCGTGCGCGACCACGCCGACGAACTGCACCTGACCGACTCGAATTTCGCGTGGCTCAAAGGCGGCAAGCTGATCAAAATCTCGAAGATCAGCGGCAAAGCGGCGAAGTATCGCGGCGAACTGGAGCGTATTCGCGCCAACGACAGCATCGTCCAACGCTTCACGCAAGTGACAAAAACAGAAGCTGACGACTTCTTGATCGCGTTTGTCGAGGCTTAAATTCGATTCTGAAAATACCAGTAGTGATAGACAGCGGTGAAACCGAGCTTGGCATACAGGTTAAACGCGGGCGCGTTATCGACCATGACCTGAAGGTACGCCCCGTTCGCGCCCTGATCTTTGCCCCAATGAAGCAGATGCTCGATCAATGCCGAGCCGATACCCTGCTGCCGCGCCGATTCGTCGGTGACGATGTCGAACAATCCAACCCAGCCCTGATCCAGTACGCCCAGACCCAACGCAACCGTTTCTCCATCACGGCGCAGGCGCACGAACGCCGTTTCGACCGGAATGCGCGCGAAAATCGTCTCCAGCGCGGCGGCGCGGTCGTCTGGCATGGCGTTGAGGCGCACGCAGTCAGCAAACCACGACTCGCTGATATGCGGCTCAATGATGGCTTCGAGGGACGTCTGCTGCTGAGGGGTAAACGCGGCGAGATCAAGCGTCTGGATGGTGGTCGCGGCGTCCTCAACGTAGCCGCGCGCCACCAGCGCTGCTGCCAAACCTGCCGGAGCGTGATCGGTCAGCTTAAAGACGGTCTTGAAGCCGCGCGAACGGTATTGCGCCTCGCAATAGGCGATCTTCTCATCGAGCGGCAGCAGCGACGGGTAAAGCAGTTGGATCGAATTGGCGCGGCGCGGATAACCGCCCGCGAAGCGCAGCAGCCAGCCATCGTAGTAGATTGTCTCGAAACTGGGCAGCGCGTTCAGTGAGAGTTCTTCGAATTGGCGAATGGTCAGCACGATGAATTCCGTTGATTTTGGCATTCAAAATAGCCATTGTAGATTGTTAAATTTGACAATACCAGCATTGTAAATGTTCATAAAAACACAATGGATGACTATAATAAGGCTCTTGACGACCTGACCAGAAAAGCCCCGCCATGAATCCTTATGATTTGGAAACGCCCAGCGTCCTGATCGACCTTGATCGCATGGAGCGCAACATTCTACGGATGCAGGCGCTGTGCGACCAAAGCGGGGTCGCGCTGCGCCCGCACATCAAGACGCACAAAATCCCCGCCATCGCGCGGATGCAGATCGAGGCGGGAGCGGTCGGCATCGCCTGCCAGAAGGTCAGCGAGGCGGAAGTGTTCGCGGAAGCCGGTCTGAACGATATTTTGATCCCCTACAACATCCTTGGGCAGCGCAAAACCGCGCGCCTTGCCGACCTCGCGCTCTACAACCGCGTGACTGTCGCCGCCGATAACCTAACGGTCGTCGATGGGCTGGCGGATGCTGCCGCGCCGCTCGACATTCGCCTGCGCGTGATCGTCGAACTGGCGAGCGAGATCGAGCGGGCGGGCGCATCGGTCGATGATGCCGTGCGGCTGGCACAGGCAATCGAAACGAACGAGCATTTGCACTTCGCCGGATTGATGGTCTATCCGAGCTACCCGACCGTTCGCCCGATCCTGCAAGAAGTGTTAACGCGTCTCCATAGCGCTGGAATTGGCGTGGATATGGTCAGCGGCGGCGGGACGGGGGCGGTCTTGAGCGCGAAGGACCTACCGGAACTGACCGAAATTCGTGTCGGCACGTATGTGTTCAACGACTGGACGACTGTGTCGCGCGGCTGGTGTACACTCGACGACTGCGCAATGGTCGTGCGGGCGACAGTCGTCAGCCATCCGGCAAACAACCGCGTCATTCTCGACAGCGGCAGCAAAACGCTCTCCAGCGACATTTTCGACGGTGGCTACGGGCACATCCTCGAATATCCCGACGCGCGCATTTACAAGTTGAATGAGGAACACGCCTACGTTGACGTGTCTGCCTGTGAAGAAAAGCCGGACGTGGGCGAGGAAATTAGCGTGATTCCGGTTCACGCCTGCGTTGTGACCAACCTACACAACATGATCTACGGTGTGCGCGCCGACCACATCGAAATCGAATGGACGGTCGCGGCGCGCGGGCGTGTGTGGTAAGTTACTCATCATCATCGGATTGCTGTGACAAAGCGATCCCAAGCGCTAGACCGACCCCTATGCCGATAGGGATGCCAAGCGCGATATTGCCGGGAAACAGGAGCAAGCCTAGAACGATACCGAATGCCGCGCCAAGCCCTACCCCCGTGCCGATGTACTGCGCCTGCTTACTGTTCATAAGCGTCGTCTGCTCATTTTAAGCTAAATAACACGCTGTATTATAGCCCTTTCCCCAACACAAGCGTGATTCTATTTGCGACTAGCCCGCTAGCCTTACCACTGCTCCCGATGAATATAGTCGGTTGAAGGGCGGCGTCCGCGTTTCAGCGACGGCGAGCGCTTATCCGGCGCGGGATGCCCCACCGGAATTACGCCGACCGGCGTTGCTTCGGCTGGAATGCCTAGAGCCTCGCGTGCCGCGTCCAAATCCTGAAATCCGGCGAAGCCAGCCGCCAGCCCTTCGTAGACCACTGCCAGCAGAATCAACATCACCGCATGACCCGCATCCATGAACCAATAGGGCACGGGCCACGGTTCTTCTTCGCCTTCTGTGTCCACTTTGTCGGGCTGTTGATAGCGGCGGTGATAAGCGGCTTCGTTGGTGCAGGGGATGATCAGCACAGGCGCTTTCGAGATGAATGGGTCGAAGCCGGAGTCGGTGTATTCCTTTTCGCCGCAAATCTGCGCGAGCCGCCGACGCATCGCCGTGTCAGTCACGACGATGAAATCCTGCCCCTGCGTGAATCCGGCGCTCGGTCCGTGCTTGGCGGCATCAAGGATGCGATCAATCGCCTCATCCGCGACCGGATCGTCGCTGAAATTACGCACCATGCGGCGCTTGTTGACCAGTTCGTAAAAATCCATCGGATAAACTCCTGTCATAGTTCAGGGTAGGCGCAGGTTTGAAGCCTGCCCTACACAACGCCTATTTAACGTCAGTTATGGATAAGCTTTTTGAGAGAAAGCGACCGCACCCTGTGCTTCCTTTGGAAGCCTTCCCCCTCTCCACTGCGTAGAGGGGGAGTCACGCGAAGCGTGGCAGAGGTGCGTTAAGTCAACTGATGTTATCCATAACTCACGTTATTTATGTTCGCAGACTTTAGCGTGAATGCGTATGACCTGCGAGTCGATGATTGACATGCTCCCGCTCGGCAACGATAATCCTGATCGAAAGTATCGAACAGGTTAGCCAATGATTGCGCAGAATATCGCCCTCAAGCCGCTGGTTATCGGGGGCATTACGATTGATACACCGCTGCTGCTCGCGCCAATGGCAGGACAGACTAACCATGCCATGCGCCAGATGTGCCGCAGCTACGGCGACTGCGGGCTGGTCTGCACCGAACTGCTGAGCAGCATGGCGCTGTCGCGGCACATCCCCAAATCCTACGCCATGTTCGACTGGCAGCCGCATGAGCATCCATTCGCGGTGCAGTTGTTCGGCGCTGACCCCGACATCATGGCAGAGGCGGCACGGATGGTCGTGGACGACGGCGCGGCGATGGTAGACATTAACATGGGCTGCTGGGTGCCTAAAATCGCCAAAGGCGGCGCGGGCGCGGCGCTGATGCGTGATGTCTGCACGGCGACGCGAGTCGTCGAGGCGGTTGTCAATGCCGTGAACGTGCCAGTAACGGTCAAAATTCGGGCAGGATGGGACGAGGACAACCCGACAGCGGTCGAGTTCGCGCGTGCGGCGGAAGGCGTCGGGGTTAAGGCGATTGCCGTTCACGCTCGTTTCGCAGTGCAGGGCTTCACGGGTGAACCTGATTGGTCATGGATTCGGCGGGTGAAAGAGGCGGTCAGCATCCCCGTCAGCGGTAATGGAGACGTGACAACGGCGGATGATGCCGCGCGCATGTTCGCGGAAACGGGCTGCGATGGGGTGATGATCGGGCGAGGGGCGTTAGGGCGTCCGTGGATTTTTCATCACATCGCCCACAAGCTGCGGACGGGTGAAACGTTACCTGATCCACTGCCGAGCGAGAAAATTGAAGCGGCGATCAAGCACGCACGGCTGACGCTCGAAACGACCCGCCTGTCACACAAACAGGCAATTCTCGAAATGCGCGGGCAGTTGACCAAATATCACGTTGGCGTGCCCGGTGCGGCTGCGTTGCGCGAGCAACTGGTGCGAATCAATTCGCTGGCAGACGTCGAAGCCGCCCTCTTACCGGCGCTCGAAAGCGCGCGTGAATCCGAGGCGCGGCGCAGCACTTAACCGCGTCGATTGATCGTTACGGCGTTTCGTCGTGGGGCTGTGACCACGTCCCGAAGGCAGGGCGACCGTTACCATTACTCGGCGCAGTCGGTGTTTCAGGCGTCACAGGCTGAGCCTGCGTTGATGAAGCAGGTTCTGTTTGGGCGGGCACATTCGGCGCTTCAGTGGATGTTGACACGCTGTCAGGCTTTTTCACGGGCGGCAAGGGCGGCGCATATTTGCGTGCTGGCTTTGGCTCGGTCGAAAGATCAACTGCCGTTGCTGCTTTCGTGGCATCTTTCACCCCTTGAATCTCCTTGCGCGTCGCTTCCATTGACTCTTGGAACGGCTTGGTCACGGGGGTCAGCACACGGTTGATCTCGCGATTGAGCGACGCGCGGTTTGGAATGTCCTTCGGAACTTGGACGTCCACGCCCGCATCATCGAACTCTTTCTGGATCATCTCGGCAGTGTCCGACCACATCTGGCGTAGCTGCGATACATATTTGCCGAGCGTATAGGACCATTGAATCATACGTTTCGGTCCTGCGACGACCAGCATAATCAGAATAATGGCGATGAGTTCCCAACCGCCGACGCCTAAGATGTCCATGCGCTGCCTTCTTCGCTTCGTTTTGCATTACACATTGATTCTAACATAAGTACGTAATCAAAGGGGGCATGGATTTCACCCCTAATCTGCTGCTTAAAATTGAGCACGAAACTCCCACGCTGAATAGGAGCAGACTCGTGACAAATCACGCTCTCAACGTCGGGCTGTTCGAATGCGGTTTGATCGGGGATGGCGGCGGCAAGTGCGTTAATTAGGGCGAGGCGTGGCTCGCCCTAATTTGAATAGGCTTGTTCTTAGAAGCCATTTGAAAAGTTCGTTTCTCTAACCCCACCCCCACTTGCTACGCTCGCTTCCCCTCCCTGAATTCAGGGAGGGGAGGGGGCAAAAGCAAAAATGCAGGAGCGGTAGAAACACTGCTCAAACGGTTTCTTACAGGCTGTAAATCGCTTTGGCTTCAGCTTCGACGCGGGCGCGATAGTCCGGCATGTTGATCACTTGATGCGTCAGACGCGACTCCTCAGATGCGAACGCTAGCAGATGGCTTTCGAGCGACTCGCGGGCGGTGGTCACGCTGTCGTCTGGCGTACCATTGATGGCGTTGACGAACGAGCGGACGATGCCGAAATCGCCACCGCCGTGACCGCTGCCATCGCGGTCGATCACGGGCACGTTCTCGACCTCACCCGTCAGGTGATCGTGAATGGTGATCTTGTTGCCGCCAGCGGTGAACTTGCCGTAGAGCGTCGCGTTTGTGCCGTCGTAGCGCATCGAGCGCCCTTCGTAATCACCCTGCCCCTGCATGGTCATGGTCAGGGTCGCGCCGTCGGCAAGTTCCATGTTGAGCGATTGGTGATCGACCACGTCATTATCACAGTGATAGACGCAGCGCCCGTAAGGACCCGTCTCCAGCGCGTGCATGACCGCTTCGGGGCGCGTGTCGAGGCTGACGATCTGGCGCATGTAATCGCTGCCAACGCCCTCAAGGTAGATGCGCGGGGCGTAGTATTTGCATTCTGCTGCTGCCGGGCAGCCATCGGTACAGCGCATGGTCGCGCCTTCAGGGGCGTTCTCCGGCTTGAACCACGAGAGCGAGCCGAACGACTGTAAACTGACGACCGGCTGGCGCAGAATCCAGCCGAGAATATCAAGGTCGTGGCAGCACTTGGCGAGGATCATCGGGCCGGCTTCTTCGAGGTTGCACCAGTTGCCGCGCACGTAGCTGTGCGCCATGTGCCAGTAGATCAAGTTCTCGCGGTGGTCAACGCTGATGATCCGCCCCAAGCGCCCCGACTGGACGATCTCGCGCATCTTCTGGAAGAAGGGCGAGTAGCGCAGAACGTGGCAGATTTGCAGCATCCGCCCACGTTCTTCCGCCGCCTGAATCAAGCGGACATTCTCGTGCAGGATCGGCGACATGGGCTTTTCGAGCAGGATGTCGTAGCCTGCGTCGAGCGCCGCGAGGGTCGATTCAGTGTGCATCCGATCCTGCGTGCAGTTAATCAGCACGTCGGCGATTTTGCCTGCGCCGACCAATTCCTGCCAGCTTGAGAAACAGTATTCAGGAGCGATGTCGTGCAGTCCGGCGAACTGAGCGAGTCGATCAGCACGTGGTTCGGCAACGGCGACGATTTGCATATCTTGCGGGTACTGGAGCGCGAATGATCCGTAGACGCTGCCGCGTCCGCCCGCGCCAAGCACGACGGCATTGAGTGGAGCCATTGAACTCACCTTTCCGGGGCTAACCGTGCTGATAGGCGGCTAAAAGCCGCTCGAAATAAGCGTCATCATCAGGTGAAACTTGCATTCGGCTGGCGTCGGCTTGATACCATTTGATCGTGCGCCGGATGCCGAGATAAAACGGAATCGTCGCCACGTAATCGGGCACGAAACGCTTTATTTTACTGTTATCGAAGATCGCGCTGTACATCTTGTCGCCGAGCAACCCCGCCGCGCCTGCTGGATCGTGCTGAGCAATGAATTCAGACGGCATGTGGACGATGTTTGGTTTGACACCGAGTGCATCACCAATCTGATCGTAAATCTGATTCCAGTTAAGCACAAAATCCGACGTGATCTGGAAAGCGTGCCCGATGGTGTGCGGGTTGCCAAGCAGCCCGACGAAGCCTTTGGCGAAGTCTTCGCTGTGTGTCAGTACCCACAACGACGTTCCATCCCCATGCACGATCACGGGCTTGCCTTCGAGCATCCGTTTGGGGACGACATAGCTCGACCAGTTGCCAATCGAGATCGGAATGTGGTTGTCGTAGGTGTGCGACGGGCGCACAATCGTCATCGGGAAGCCATCCTCGCGGTAGGCGCGCATCAGGCGTTCCTCGCATTCAATTTTTTCCTGCGAATAGCGCCAGAACGGATTCGCTAAGGGCGTCGCTTCGGTGAGGATATGGTCAGTTGCTGGTTTCTGGTAGGCAGAGGCTGAGCTGATAAAGATGTACTGGTTGCAGCGCCCACTAAACAGGGCAATGTCGCGCTCGACTTGGTGCTGGTGAAAGGCGATCCAATCGACAACCACGTCGAAATGCTGGTCGCCCAATGCCGCCTGCACTTGATCAGGCTGGGTGATGTCGGCTGTAATCGTTTTCGCGCCTTCGATGGTAACGTTCTGGCGTCCGCGATTGAGCAGATAGAGGTCAAAGCCGCGCTCAACCGCCAGCCTGCTGACCGAGACACTAATATTGCCCGTGCCGCCAATAAATAAAATTTTCATGGCGAATTTCTCCATAGCCGCGAAATGAGCCTATTTTTGAACCAAGTTTTGTATAAAGTCGAGCACGATCTGATTGAACAGGTCGGGCTGCTCCATGTTAGGCAGGTGCGCGGTGTTGGGGATTACGACCGTGCGCGCGCCAGCGATTAGACCCAACATGAGATTACCCGCTGCAAAACTAACCGGCGAGTCCAATTCACCGATCAGGATCAGGGTGGGCAAATGGAGTTCGTCGAGCCGTTCGGCGGCGGGCGGCTCAATGTCGCCCTCGTCGCCCACGCCCGCGACCTCTTTGGTCAACGCGATCAGGTTCATCTCGTAGACCTGATCGCGGATGGCGGCGGGGACTTCCTCCGGCTTGCGCCGCGCGCCAACGACCCACAACTGCGTCTCTAAGCGCGCAGTCGTTTCGAGGTCGCCCGCGTCGAATGCCGCATTGATGGCGTCCCGCAGCGGCGAGGGCGCGCGCTCGAATTCGAACCCGTCCGGCGACGAGCAGACCATCACCAGCCCCGCCGTGCGCTCCGGGAAGGTCAACGCGAAGTTCATCGCCGCGCGCCCGCCGTTCGAGCAGCCGATTAGGACGGCGCGGTCGATACCCAACTGATCGAGCAGTGCCTTTAAATCGGTATGATGCGTGTAGGATGAGCCGTCGGCGGTGGTTTGTCCGTAGCCGCGCAAATCATAGCGCAGGACGCGGCAGTGCTTCGACAGCGCGTTAAACTGATCTTCCCACATGCGCGAATCGGCGATTCCAGCGTGCAGCAGGACAACGGGCAGTCCTTCGCCGGCAAGCTCGTAATAGAATTTTGCGCCGTTAAGTGACGATTCGGTAAATGGCATTGGCTGCTCCTTGCTGCTTGAAAAGATCAAAATAAGAGCGCACGCAGGTGCGCCCTCAGGTTATCAGGATGATGAGCGCATCATTTATTGTTTCAGCGCATCGCCAAGAATGTCAAGCACAAGGGGGAAACAGCCGCCATCTGGCTCAGGCGTGACGCAGAAAATCGAGGATCGGTGGGGCAGTTTGTTCCGGCATTTCGGTCTGCGGATAATGCCCTGCGCCGTCGATCAACACCCGTTTGCCGCTGATTTCCTCGGCGAGATACTGAACTGATTCAAGCTTTTGCGTTGCTCACAAAACCTCACCCCGGCTCAGCGAAGCTGAGCTTCCCCTCTCCATTACATAGTTGGGGAGACGACAGTTTTTCGGATTAAGGTTTATTTCCCCCTCAGGTCGTAGTATTCACCCCTCTCCCCGCTTGCGTGGGAGAGAGGTGAGAGAAAAACGCCCATATACATATCTGATCTGCAAAAAGTGTCGTCCCGCCAGATTACATAGAGAGGGGGAGAAGAAAAGGGTAACAGCGTCATTTTAAGGTCGGCGACGCATAAAATTGGCGGGCGAGACAAAAAGCTTGAATCGCCTTATTAACTTTAAAAACTAATGGTATTAGTATTCGGAGGCTTTGCTAAGCGGATTCGACTCGCTTGCGTTTGCTGCTAAACTGGCGACCATTCATGATGACAGCGGAGCAAAGGGAATTGCCGACCGACGCAACCCTGATCCTTAACACCCTGATGTGGACAGTAATCGGCTTCATCAGCGGGTCGCTGATGCTGGCGTTGTGGCTCGGCAGGTTAACGCTTGGGCGCGATGTGCGCGCCGTTGGCGATGGCAACCCCGGCGCGACCAACGTGCTCAAGGCGGGCGGTGCAAAACTCGGCGCGCTGGCGCTGCTGCTCGATGTCCTCAAAGGCGCGATCCCCGTCAGCATTGCCTACTACGCCGTTGGTATCGGCGGCGTACCGCTGGTCTTTGTCGCGCTCGCGCCGATTTTCGGTCACGCCTTCTCGCCGTTCCTGCGCTTTAAGGGGGGCAAAGCGGTCGCCGTCTCGGCGGGTGTATGGATGGCGCTCACGCTCTGGGAAATTCCGACCTTTGGCGGCTTGGTCTTAGGATTGTGGTTCGCAGTCGTGGTTGTATCGGGCTGGGCGGTGCTGTTGATGGGCTTGTGCCTGCTCGCCTACTTGCTGATCGCCCATCGCGATCCGGTACTGATCACGGTGCTGGTGGTGAATTTGGCGTTGATAAGCTGGAAGTACCGCGCTGATCTCGCCCAACCGCCCGGTCTGCGCGATTGGCTGCGGCGGCGGTTGGGGTGAGCGTGATGCGCATCGAGCATCTATGCTTCACAATTAGAACGGATGTATCATTAAGGGTATATCATAACGGGGAAACATCCCCATAACATGAGGAGTCCTATACCATGTTCAACAAGGTGACTGCGGTCGTGTTGTTCGCTGAAGATTTCGAGATGTGCCTCGCGTTTTACCGGGATAAGCTCGAACTGCCCGTCGCACTGCTCGAACCCGATTTCGCCGCCTTCAAGATGAACGATCAGGACTTCGCCATTCAACGGGCTTCTGCCGCTGCCGAAATGTTCGGCGCAGCGGCGCAGACACGCGGCAATGACCGCGCGATGCTCTGCACGCGCGTCGCGGATATTGACGCCACCTACGAGAAATACAAGGCAAACGGCGTCGAGTTCCTCAAAGAACCCGTTGACCAATATTGGGGGATCCGCTGCGCCTATTTCCGCGACCCCGAAGGCAACCTATGGGAGATCGCATCGCCGATTGAGACGGCGCAAGAGGGATAGCATGAACCGTAGGGGCGGTATGTATACCGCCCCTACAAAAACACCCATGCGATTTACGATTGCCTCTAGGTCGTTGGCACCATATAGATGATGGTGACGCCGTCGCCACCCTCTTTGGGCGGGGCGGAAACTGCCTTCGAGATCAGCGGATGCTCGCTGACGCGATCCTGTACCGCCTTACGCAGAGCACCCGTCCCTTTACCGTGAATGATGCGTCCAAACGGAATGCCGGAGAGATAAGCCGCATCAATGTAATTGTCGAGCCGTTCGAGCGCTTCTTCGACGCGCTCGCCGCGCAAATCGAGTTCCAGCCCCGGCGACGCGCTTTTCGGGATAATCACTTCATCAGACGGTTCGTACACCGGCACGCGACGGCGTGCGCGATTTTTAGTCGCCTTGAGCTTGCGTTCAGCGCGCGAGGGCTTGGTCACTTCGCGTAGGTTGGCGCGAATCTTGAGCGAGCCGACCTGCACCATCGCCTCGTCTTTGTCGAGTTCGATGATTGTGCCTTCCGCCTTCAACGCTTCGAGCCAGACGGCATCGCCGAGGCGCGGCGTCCAATCGTCAAGCTGAGCGGGCGCTTGGTCGCCGTTTTCGACGGGCTGGCACAAGAACTTATCGACATTATCAGAGGTCTGCTGGATGGCACGCAGGTTTTCCAACGGCAGCGAGGCGTCACGCAACTCCCCGCGCAGTCGGCGCAGTTCACGCCGGAATTCTTCCATTTCACCCTGCATATTGCGCCGCGCCGCCGCGATGATGTCGCGCCGTTCGTCCTCGACAGTGCTCAGATTAACACGCAGTTCGGCGCGTTCCGTCTCAATTTCTTCACGCATTAGGCTGATCGCGTTCTGCTGGCGGCGAATATCTTCGCGAGTGCGATGAATTTCGTCAAGCAGATCATCAGCGACTAAATCTTCGGTCGCCACCATCCCGCGCGCGTCCTTGATGATGTTCTCGCTCAAGCCAAGCCGCTGCGCGATTGCCAGCGCGTTCGAGCGACCGGGCAAGCCGATAATTAGGCGATAAGTCGGTGCGAGTGTTTGCAGGTTGAATTCGACGCTGGCGTTGCGCACGCCGGGAGTCTCGACGCTGTAGACTTTCAGTTCGGGATGATGGGTCGTGACCATCGTTGTGACATGGCGGTTACGCAGATAGTTCAAAATAGCCCGCGCCAGCGCCGAGCCTTCGGCGGGGTCTGTGCCCGCGCCCAGTTCGTCGAGCAGCACCAGCGAATGCGCGTCACATTCACGCAGAATGTGGATCGTGTTGGTCATGTGCGACGAGAAGGTACTGAGCGACTGCTCGATACTCTGCTCATCGCCAATGTCGGCATAGACGCCCTCAAAGACCGAGAGCTTGGCTCTTTCGGCAGGGACATGCAAGCCAATCTGCGCCATCAACACCAGCAAGCCGACCGTCTTGAGCGAGACGGTCTTGCCACCTGTGTTCGGGCCGGTCACGACCAGCACCCACGTGTTTTCATCAAATTCTACGTCAATCGGCACGATGTTGCCGCTCAGGAGCGGGTGGCGTGCGCCCTGCAGGAAAATCGTGCTGCCCGGATGATTCGGGTTTTCGCCACGCGGCTTGAACGGCATCAACTCCGGCTCGACGGCTTTCAGGTCATCGGCGTAGCGCGCTTTAGCGAACACGAGATCGAGATAACCCAGCACTTCGACCGTTCGCACGATGTATTCAGAGTCCTGCGCGACCATATCCGTCAGTGCCAGCAAAATGCGCCGGACTTCCTTTTCCTCGTCCAATTGCAGTTCGCGCCAGCGGTTATTGAGTTCGACCGTCTCTAGCGGCTCGATCCAGAGCGTCGCGCCGCTGGCGGATGAGTCGTGGATGATTCCGGGAATTCTGCCCTTGTAATCCGCCTTGAGCGGAATGACGTAGCGCCCGTTACGCATCGTGAACAGCGCCTCTTGCAGCATGGTCTGATTGTTGCTTGAACTGACCATACGCTGCAATTTAGTTTGCAGGCGGTCGAAAGCGATCTTCAGATCGCGCCGGATGATCGCCAACTGCGGGCTGGCGCTGTCCTTGACCTGCGCGTTTTCGTCAAGCACGCGCTCGATTTCAGCTTGCAGGTCGTTGCATTCCTCAAGCTCGTTGGAGATTTCCGACAGCAGCGGATACTGCCCCTTCATGCGCCCTAACGTGCGCTTGAGCGTGGTCGCGCGCCGCAGCGTCAGCCGGATGTCGAGCAGCACTGTCGCCTCGATCATGATGCCGCGCTGCGCTAAAAGCGCTGGTTCGCGCACGTCACGCGCGCCGCCCAGCGAAGCGTTGAACTGGTTAGCGAACATCAACCGCGCCTCGGCGGTTTCCTGCTGCCAGCTGCGCGCTTCTTCGAGATCAATCGTTGGGTACAGGTCACGGGCGAGGTCTGCCCCGGCGGAGAAGGTTGTGTACTGTGCCAGACGGTCAAGAATCTTGCTGAGCTCCAGCGTCTGGATAACTTTTTCATTCATTGAGGGGAATTTTCACTTATTGAAATAGACGCTGTCATTATAGCAGACACGCGAAAAAGCATCAACGGTGAGGTTCATTAACGTTGTTTAATGGGTCAGGAGAGATTGTGAATTGCGCCAGTTCTCGCGCTTGATCGGTAGCGTGGCAAAGTCGTCGTCACCCGTGACCAGCACGGCATCGAGCCGCTGCGTCAGTGCCGCAATCAGCAAATCGACGTCGGAAAGCTGCTTGCCGCGACTCACGGCGTCCGCCCAGAGTTGTGCCGCTTGCAGCCAGTCAGCGTCAGTAAGAGAAATGAGCGTCAATCGAGGTAGAATATTTTGATTAAAAATTCGATATTTACCCAATGAGTTTCGCCAGAAAATCCCACGTCGCAATTCATAAAATACAGGCTGGCATAAACAAAGTGTTTCATCCTGCTCGACCAGCGTTCTAAATTTCTGCGAGACATTTTCCCTGCCCGCGATGAGATCAGAAAGTAGATTGGTGTCCAGCAGGTAAATCAATCGCGTTCTTCCTCCGCATCGTTTGCGTCATCCAGCCAAGCATAGTCATGAGCATCGAGCGGCTCGATATATTCTGAGTTCATCGCCTCGATCATTTCATCAAGCTCTTCTTTTGTCAGTCCTTCGCGCATTTCAGCGAATGCCCGCATCAGGGCATCGGCTTTTTCTTTGGGCGATTCCGCTGCGATTTGCAGTTGTGGCTGAGTGATACGCTGCTCAACGTACGCGCGAAGTTGCGCCAATTGATCCCGATTCAGCCGATCAATAGCATGAAAAATCTCGTCAAGATTGTCCGCGATCATCGTCGCCCTTTGCGCTCACGCATCAATTGATCTAATGATACCAGTTCGCCGTCATCGACGGACAGCCGTTCGCGCAGGTGATCAAGTTCGTCGTCACTGAGGGAGGTCAGCAGCCGATCCACCTTACCATGCTTCATCTTGCCCGCCTGTGCCATATGCGCCGGAGAAATCCCCTCCATTGGCGCGAGCATGACCGCGACGGTCGATCCAGCCGCCGCCATTGCGTAGATCAAGCCCAGAAGCAGCGTAGTGAGCGACGGTTCATTGCCCCAGAAGGTCACCGTCGTCGCCACCGCAAACGCTGCCCACACCCAGAAGATTGCTTTCAAACGGTCGCCAGAGTTCATGATTCACACCTCGCTTTTGCAAATCTATACGTAATGAGAGCAGGTCGCGTTGCATAAGTAAGCAACGTTAACTATGATATTAAAGAATGTGATTGTCACACCACTTTAAGGAGCAGGTTATGGTGCGAGCGGCAGGCAAGTTGATTCTGATCATTGCAATTGTCTCTACTGCGTTTGGCGCTGCTGCCGCGCCTGATCGTCAATTTGGCTCGCTTACGCCAGCGATTGTCGAATTTACCGCTGATGTCACCCAACTCGATTACGCGGCGGTCGAGGCAGGCACAGCGCAAGTGACGTTGATGTGGAGCACCATCCACGCCAACGGGCAGTATGGCATCGAGATTGACACCTACCATCAGAATGAATGGGTATCCATCCTCGACACGCATGAAGCGCTGCCTTTCAACGGCTCAAAGCTGATCACCGTTATGCTGCCCGACGACTACGGCGCGCCCACCTACCGCATGACGATCAAGCGCAGTACAGGGCAAATTGTCGGTCGCCAGTTCTTGACCATCCCTTACGGCGAATCGAGTGGGGCTGATCCGAGCATTATTTCTTTTACGACCCTCGTTCAAAGCGTCGATACACATCTGTTGGTCTATAGCAATTCGAAGATCATGATCGCGTGGCAGGTCGTCAACCGCCAGCCCGATACGCAGTTGATCGTCGAGCAGTTGTTCGACCCCAATGAGAGCGGAATCGTCGTCAAGATCGTCGGTTATGGATCGTGGCTGCCTTCAACGGGTGAGGGCGCGATCATGCCGCGCACCACCACCTCGAAAGCTGACCTGCACTATCGCCTCAACCTCGTCAGCGCCAGCGACGGCACACGCTACGATTGGGCAGACATCACCATCCCTGTGATCGGGCATTTCTTAATCGTTGCACCGCGTGCCGTTCTACAGGGACCCGGTACGGTACAGCCGCTGAGCGTTCCGCTGTCGCCTGAGAACAGCGCCCCTGTCGAGGGTGACGCCCAAAGCGTTCAACCTGCTGACGCCAACGCCTTGCTCTTCAATGCCGATTCGCAAGCGTTGGTACAGGGCAACGTTCAACTCAATTGGCAGGCAGAAGAGGGCGCGAGCGTGCAACTGCTCCAAAGTGTCGAAGATGGCCCTAAGACGCTGTTTATCCAACTGCCGCCCACGGGATCGATGACCGTGCCGCTGCCGCAAGATGCGAACAGCGTCACCTACACGCTGCGCGCTCAAACGGCTGAAGGGGACGTTGCGACAGGTGAACTCAGCGTGATTACGACTGAGCCGGCTGCCGACGGAAACTAATGCTTTGACCTTCGCTCAAGAAGAAGCGCTAGAACACTCTGGCGCTTCTGTTATATTTTCCTATTTGTGCAGAAAAATCTTTAATAGCGATTAAAACTTGTTTAAACTGCCCAAAAATTGTATAACTAAGTTGTCTAGCAATTTCAGCAAACTTTGCTAAATTAAATAAACAGAGCCTTTAGTTTTATAATAATGATTAGCTGTCACGTGCAGCTTTAGATTCGGAGTCTCTGATGAATCTGATTGACGAAGAATTCAGCGATGCTGACCTTATTGAGCGCCTACGAGCCAGTGATTTAGACGCTCTAGGCGCTCTTTTTGACCGTTACTACTCTCAAGTCTACCGCACCGCCGCCGCTATCACCCGTGATAACGCCGTCGCCGAAGACATCGCGCAGGACTGCTTTCTGAAACTGCATCAATATGCTCATCGCATCGATGTTTCTCTCCCGCTTGCACCATGGCTTTATCGTGTCACAGTGAACTTGAGTTATACTTGGATTTCGCGGCGGCAGAAACGTCGGGTTTCGCTAGAGGCGTTGGTCGATCACCTGATGTCCCCTGCCGGGCACGCACCGGATCAACTAGCGGAGAACAGCGAAGTTCAGCAGCACGTTCGCCAAGCTATTAGCGAACTGCCGTTTAACCAGCGCGTTGTGATTGTGCTGCACTACCTAAGCAGCCTGAATCTGGAAGAGATCGCCGACATTTTGGACTGCCCCGTCGGGACAGTCAAGAGTCGTCTCTACTATGCGCGGGAAAATCTGCGCCGCCGTCTCGATGAGAGTCACCGCATCAGTGAGGTAGCACACGGTTATGCAGGAATTACGTGAAGAGCTGTTCGACGCTGACGTCGCGCGCAGTATGCGGTTCGACTCCCTAGTCACACCCATGCAAAAGCACGCTGCCAGAGAACAACTGCTGCTGCGCGCCGCCGAACAAGCGATGCTTTCCTCGCTCGCTTTGCCCGAATCCCGAAGCCCACTACGCGATCACGCTTATACGCTCGGTCAACACACGCTTCGCTTTCTCAACCTGCTCTTAATCGACTCCTCGATCTACGAACGCGCTCGTCGCCCACCGCGCCTGTACCAGTATTACAACGCGCACGGACGCTACGCCTTCAGCATCATCCACATGTCAGCCTAAACAACGGGACTTATTCCTTAGCGCCAAATCAACAAAAGTTAAGACTTTCCACACTTTGAGCGGCAGTTTAACGCTATAATGAGACATACCTAAATGCGCCGACAGAGTATGGGTTAGATAAAATGGCTTCTTTAGCGCGTGTCATCACGGTTGATCCAACCGGAAGTATTGCTCAGATTGTCCGCGCTGCAATCGACCTGACTGCTCATTCCATCATTCAAATTAGCGTTCCCGACGGCAACGAAGCGCTCGACGAGGTTGAGAACAGAGAATGCCGTCTCCTTATCACAGAGCTGCGCTTGAATGGCGAAGGCAACGGCATTGACCTCGCGTTTGCTGTCAAAGACTTGTCGCCCAACACCGCAGTGATCGTCCTTGCCGCGCCCGACGACCCCGAAGAACTCGACGAGACACTGCGACGAGAAGCACCCTTTGTCTATCTTCACCGTCCGCTCGATCCTGCGCAGTTTATGCGTATCTTCAAAGCCGGACTCGACGGCAATGACCTCGCCGCCGTACACGTCCCCGTCGCACAGCCTAGCGCCGAAAGCCCCACAGATTTAGGAACCATTCCGCCGATGGATGCCAAAGCTGGCGCGCGCGTCGTTGATTCGCTGCTGACTGACGTCGGTGCGATGGCGATTGTCTTGGCGAACCGCGCCGGAGACATCCTAATCGAACGTGGTGCGGTCGGCTATCTCGACCGCGACGAATTGACGTCTGCGCTGCTACCCATGACCAAAACAACCTTCGACATGGGGCAGTTAGTCGGCGGACAGCCCGCCGCGCTCCACTTCTACGACGGCGAAACCTTCGACGTGTTCGTGCTGTCGGTTGGCTTTCATCATTACATGTGCTTAATCTTCGATGGGCAGCTTGGCAATCGTCAGTTCGGGGCGGTCAACCGTTTTGGACGCCGCGCCGCTGAAGACTTAGTCGCTATTCTCGGCATGAGCGCATTCAGCTTTGCTGCGCCGCCAGCCGATGAAGATCAGCCGCGCCGCCGTGCCGAAGCCGTCGAAGCGGCTGTCGAAGCGCCGGTTGAGCCGCTGATCGCGCGCGCCGAAGAATGGGCGACAGTCGAACGCGAACCGCTGCCGGAGCCAGAACCAATCCACTTTGACCCGATTGAAAACCTCGATATGAGCCTATTCGACAATCAGGCGCTCGAAAATATCGACTTTTCCGCCGCCGACGATTTGTTCGATCCTGATAAGCTGGCGGAGATTGCCAACGAAACACGCCGTGATCGCGGCCCGCTGTCCTACGACGAAGCCCACGAACTCGGCATCATCCCCTAACCGGAGCGACTGGCGTTACGTCGATGCTGGAGTTTTGAAGCCGAGCTGCGCTGCCGAGCGCAGCGTGAATACCGTGATCTCCGGTAGACAGTTAAACCGCAGCGGTAGTCCCACCGTCCCCAAGCCACGATTGGTATAAACGACCATTTCCTCAATCTGATGCACGCCGCTGACGTAGCGTTCCCCGTAACATGGCAGCGCGAACTTTGTCAGCAGCGGGACACAGATTTGCCCACCATGCGAATGCCCCGAAAGCTGGAGCGCAAAACGCCCGGTCGCGCCGCTCAAGTCGGCAAAATCCGGCTCATGCGCGAGCAGAATCGCCGTCGCTCCGTCGGGAATCTGTTCCATCACAAGGTCAAGCCGCGCCTTATGGCGCAGCAGACTGTCTATTCCGGCGATATACAAAAGAGCATCATCCCGCTGAATGACGCGGACGGTGTTATCCAAGTCGATCATACCGCTGTCGTAGACCACCGTGCGGATGAGACTCACAGGGACGCGATGATCGTGATTGCCCATGACACTAAAGACGCCATCCGGCGCGTGCAGACCCCTGAGCGGCATGATCAAGTCTTGCAGTCGAAAATTTCGGCTGCCAGTGACAAAATCGCCCGTGAAGGCGATCATATCTGGCTGCTGCGCGTTGATGACCTCGACAATCTCAGCTAAACGCTGGCGCGTCATGGTCGTGCCATCCATGTGAATGTCGCTAAATTGAACGATTCGATAGCCATCAAACGCGAGCGGCAGGTTGTAGATCAAAATCGGCAGCTCGACGATGTCGAGCTGATTCGGTTCAATCAGGCGCGCATAGACGAGGCTGCTGCTCAAACCGAGCGCCGCCATCGCCGCGAGTTTCATCGCTAGATTCTTCAATGATGATCCCTAGGGCGATCCGCCAAAAGTGAGTTGCAGCGATGATCCTAATACTTGGGCAAACACGTAGCCGAGCGCAAAATTGAGCAAGATAATCACGACACTGCTCATAATGAGTGACACGCAGCCCATCGCCCCACCGAAGTCGTATGCCTCACCGACCTTGCCCGACGTTTTTCCAGAGACGTAAAGCGCAAGAATCACCAAGACCAGCACGAAACACAGCATGATCGGTGAAGCCTGCGAAATGAAAAACATCGCAATTGTGATGTAGAGCAGGAAGAACAGAATCGGGAACCAGCGATTGTAAAATCCCAACAGCACGCTGATCAAATGCCGCCATGTTCCATGCCCATGCAGCATCTTGGTCGCGATCAGGTGAATCAGCAGCGTTTGCAACAGCAGGCTGAAGACACCGCTCAAGCCGGAAATAATGCCGACCGGCAGCAGTGACGCCCCTGATAAGCTGGTGACCAGCGCCTGCATATTTTGCAATTCAGGCGAGATGTTGCCCTCTGGTGTGATGCTCGCGAGCAGGTTGCGCGCGCTTTCGGTCGTAACCAGTGTCGCCAAAATCGGGCCGAGGATCACTATCAGCGAGTAGAGGATCAATTCGAACCAGAAATCAGTCCAGGTTGATTGCAGCGCCTCGCCCATGTGCCGTTCTTCTCGACGGCTCTTCTGATCGCGGGCGGCATCTTGGGTGAAGCGTTTGCGCTCGCCCTGATCGACGATCATCTGCACCGCTGCATCACCCTCAAGTTCAGTCACAGCCGTAGCAATACTGTTGAAGTAGGTATCCTTGATCAGACGCGGATCAAGCTCCAACGCCTGCGTCAGATTCTTCATCGCACGCGCGTTATCACCTTCGATGTTCAGCGTCAGTGCCGCATCGAGATACTGCTTCGCGCGTAGCTCGTCCCGCTTCGCGATCTTATAGCTCCGCCCCCGAAGTTCCTCTACCTTCTCAGTCGTTTGCGCCTCATCTTCAACAGCGCTTTGATCATCGAGTATGCTGTTAATGACTTTCGATGCACGGGCAGATGATCCCTTTTCTGCCTCGCCGTCACTCGTGCTGTAGGGCGTGTAGGATTCGTAGACTCCCGGTAAATCGGGCAGATCGTCGGGATCGGGCAGTTCGGCTACGCGCTTGCGTCGTTCTTCTTCCAACAATTGCTGAAACCGCGTTGTCGTGGGCGGCGCGACGTCTGGCTCAGGCGGCGGGTCTGGCAGCCTTCGCGGCATAAATGAGGCATCCGCGTCAAGCGCTCCGGTCACAGGTACGGTAAAAGGCGCGGCGCTGCTGCTTTTCCGCGGCGCAGGTGGAGCTTGATCGAGCGGTGACTGCTGCGTTTGCAGTTGTGCCTGCTGGCGAATGTACAATCCCGCTTTGCGGGCAAGCTCGCGCAGTTGCAAGTCCGGGTCGCCACGAACAATCTCTGCCAGCCCTTTTAACGCCGCCGGGTCTTTCGTGCGTCCCAGAGCAATAATTGCCTGACGCCGTACCGCCGCATCAGGGTCGTGAAGCTGTTGCATTAATTCATCAATCATGGGTTCAGCCCCTCAAGGCACTCTGCCCATTCTAACACGCAACACGGGCTGTTGGGGGCGCTTTGATCTTAATTCAAGCGAAAGATTTCTTCGTCGCGATACTGCGGTCCTTGCGGCGTCAGGACGCTGGAAAAAAGGTGGAAGGCAGAGGTTTTGAACGGTTCGCTGTAAAAATTATGGTGCTGGTCAAAAAAGTGCGCAATCTGGGCGGCGTTGTCGTCATCTTTCAGCCGTGCCCGCGTGATATGCGGGCTAAAGGTACGGTCGTCAGGCAGGAAAGCTGCTTCAGCGAGCGCCCGCTCGATGGCACTGTGCAGCGTCATCAATGCGGGCTGAGTGTCAAGCCCTGCCCATATGACGCGCGCAGGGCGGCGTGTGCTCGATGGAAAGCGCCCCACGCCCCCTAGCGCCAACGTAAAGGCGTCAGCGTGAACTGATTCCAACGCCAGCTTAATAGGTGTCAGCCGAATCGGATCGATACGATCACCCAAAAAGCGCAGCGTCAGATGCAGTGCGGGGCGTTTCACCCACACTGCACCAGAAATCTCCGTTTGCAGCGCCATCAACTGATCTTTTACGTCGTCAGGCAGTTCAATGGCGACGAACAGACGCATCGCGTTTCCTTAAGGATGATTAGACGCGCGGCGGGCGGGCGTAGAGCCACCAATAAGCATTTGATGGATAAGCGGATTGCAGTTCTGCTCCCCAGATGAAGTCCGACTTTTCGGTGAAGCGATGGAGCTGCGAGTCGATTCGGCGCAAATTTTTATCCAGATCATCACTCGGTAGGTTCAAGCGCTCGACTTCGTTCGCAATATCTTGCACGATGGTGCGGCGCAGTGCCTCTGGCATGTAGTTGGTGGCGCATGAGCGCGGGTCTTCTTGGCAATCTCCGAAGAAGGTTTCGATCATCTTCAACCGCGAATTCGCCTCGTTGATCATCTTCTCGTTGTAGTGAACGCCCCATTCCTTCTGAGCGTGTTCGTTACTCGCCTCGATCTCGCTCAGCGTGGCTTTTTGCGCTGCTGATAACTGACCTTCAAGCGCGCGCAGGCGGTGCAAACGCATCAGAAACGCGCCAATGGTCAGGCTCGGCGTCGCGCTGGTCGAAAACATTCCGCCGATATTGCCATAAAGCTGGTCTCCATAGACGTAGGGTTCTAAATGATCTGCCATCGACTTCGCTTCGGCGAGGTCGCGGTCAATGCTGTAATTCGCCTCAGTCATTGTATTTCTCCTTAGCTATAAGGTCTATTGTAATACAAATAGCGGGGCTTAGCTAAATACTTTCAGCCAGCACTTAGGCAAGTACTTAGACGAGCACGTTCAGGAAAGCAGCGCCAAGAATCA
>JBBSNT010000004.1:0-42403 GCA_038260485.1 Aggregatilineales bacterium
GGCGCAGGCGCAGCAAATTGTCGCCCACGCGCGTGCAGAACAGCCGCGTGAAGCCTGCGGCATCGTCGCAGGGCGAGTCGCTGGGCGATTCGCCGGTCGAGCGAATCGTGCTGCCGAAGTCATCCAGATCGCTAATGCCGCCGCCGATCCGCTACACAGCTATTTTATGGACGAACGCAGTCTGATTGCCGCGATGACGAGCATTCAAGCACGTGGGCTGGAGTTAATCGGCTTCTATCACTCTCACCCAACGAGCGACCCGATCCCTTCACAGACGGATATTCGCCACGCGACCTACCCCGACACACCCTATTTGATTGTCGGGCTGAAGCATAACGAAGCGCGACTCGCGGCGTGGCTGCTCCGTCCCGCTGATGGTCAGGTCACGCCTGTGACGCTTCACGTCGGTGACGAAGCGCCTTCTCCGGAGCAAACACCCTTAAGTGCGCAAAAAACAGCCATCCTAATCAGCACCTTAATCGCTTTTGCCCTGCTGATCGTGGTATCGTTAACGTTGCTGCCACCCGCGCCGATTATCCCGCGCTAACCGGAGTCTCCTCAATGCTGCTGCTGAACATCCTAATTGTCGCGCTCGTCGGTATTCTGATAGGCGGCGTGATCAACGTGCTTGCCGATGCACTGCCCCATCGCAAACCGATCCAGTTTCCACCGCGCTACCCAGACGATACCGCGCGACCAGCTATCGCGTGGCTAGGGATCACGGCGTTCCTATTCGGGGCGCGCACGTCCCCAACCGGCGCAAAACTGCGCTGGCGCTATCCTGTGACTGAACTGCTCTGCGCGGGTCTGATGATCATCACGATTCTCGCTACCAGCGATGATCCGGTCATGACTCCGCTTCAGTTGAGCTTCTGGCTGATTTACATGGCGGTCTTCACACTGATCACGATCATCGACCTCGAACACCGGCTGATTTTGTTCATCGTCGTGATCCCCGCTGCCGTGATCGCGATTGCCGACGCCGCCTTGACGACCTATGGCGCGTCGCTGACCGACGCCTTAATCGGCGGCGCGGTCGGTTTCGGCGTGTTCTTCTTAATGTATCTGGGCGGATTTCTGTTCATTTACGTGATGGCACAGACGCGCGGGCACTCGACCGATGAGGTCGCCTTCGGCTACGGTGACGTCATGCTGATCACGCTAGCGGGCTTGATCCTCGGCTGGCAGCCGTTGATCATTGCGATGTTTCTGACGGTATTTTTCGGCGCGCTCGGTGCAGTCGCGTGGATGGTGGGGCGCTGGCTGACGGGCAACCGCTACAGCCTGTTCACGCCGCTGCCCTATGGACAGTACATCGTGATCGCAACCGTGATCATGCTGCTGTTTAGCCCAGAAGTGACTTCGTTTTTGCGGCAGCCGACCTAATCAGCATTCAGGTTGTAACTGCCTTGCAATCGCGCTTTTTACGCTTTATCATACTCCCGGTAAAATTGTCCTGATACGATTTTCAGAGATAATCCGAATGCCTACACCGAATTTTATGATCGTTGGTTCGTATATATCAGGAACAACGTTTACTGTAAACCTATTAAAACAGAACCCTGATATTTTCATCCGTCCGATCAAACCTAAATTCAAGTACTTCGAATTTTATGGGATTGAAGAAACGGAGTCTTTCGACGAATACCTTCACGGCTTTGATGCGAGTGTAGGTAAAAAAGCGATAGGCGAAAAGAACACACGCTATATCTGCAACGAATGGGTTCCGCCGCAAATTGCCCACCATTTTCCAGGCATTACGCTGATCTTTCTCCTCCGTGACCCATTGCAACGCGCTTATTCCTCTTATTTGGAACAGGTGCAAAATAGGATTGAATTTCTCTCTTTCGAAACGGCGCTCAAGCGCGAACCCGAACGCACTGCAAAGAGCTATCACGATAGCGTACGATTCGGCTATATCGAACGCGGTCGCTATATGCAGCAAATCAATACCTACTTGCCGCTTTTCCCGCGAGAGAATTTGAAGTTTATTCTATCGGAAGATCTATTCGCAGACTCAGAGAAAATGATTCGCGAGATCTGCACCTTTCTTGACGTTGACCCGAACTTCAACTTCCAATTTCGGGTGGGACAGCGGAATAACAAAAGTGCAGCACACCAGAAACATTATCCCAAGTATATGCCCTTGTTCTTGTCAACGATTAGAGCCTCGAAACAATTGAAGAAAAAGCGCGGTTCACGAGTCATGTCGAAAATACTTCGGCGTTGGCCTCAAACATTGGTTAAACCAGAACCGTCTCCAGAGGCAATGCAATATCTCCGGGACTCTCTATGCGAAGACATCGACAGTCTCGGTCATTTTTTGAACCGCGACCTAAGTCACTGGTATCAAATTTAACCACTTTGATGTAGCAAGAGTTTCATCACGACGTCAGCGATTTTTCGATGATGCCGCCACCGAGACAGACGTCGGCGTCGTAGACGATTGCACCCTGCCCCGGCGTGATGTCGCGCAGCGGCGCACTAAAGTGAATCTGCATTCGAGAATCTGGCAGCGGCGTGATCGTTGCCGGAACGGGTTTCGCTTTGTAGCGAATCTTGACCTCCGCTTCAAACGGCTCAGTCGGCGTGATGCCGCTGACCCAGTTGACGCGCTTCGCCGTCAGTTCGATGCCACCGAGTTCCTCCGCTGTCCCAACAATTAAGGCGTTGTGGTAGGGGTTCGTGCCGATGACGTACATTGGCTCGACACCCTGAACGCCTAGCCCTTTGCGCTGCCCGATGGTGTAATTTGCCAAGCCGCTGTGCTGACCAATGACTGCGCCATCACGCCGCACAATCGGTCCGGCGTTCATGACTTCCGGCGCGTTATCGCGCAAGAAACGACGGTAATCGCCATCGCCTAAGAAGCACAAATCCTGACTATCCTTTTTGCTGGCGGTTGGCAGCCCGAAGCGCGCCGCGATCTCGCGGACTTTCGGCTTGGCGTACTCGCCGACCGGAAAGAGGGTATGACTCAACTGCGCCTGCCCCATCACGCTGAGGACATAGCTCTGATCCTTGTGATCGTCCAGCCCGGTCTTGAGCAGGAAACGCCCGCTTTCGTCCTGCGCGACGCGGGCATAATGCCCCGTTGCCAAGTAGTCGGCGTCCATTGCCAGCGCGTTCTTGAGCAGGAAATCAAAGCGGATGTGACGATTGCACTCGATGCAGGGGTTCGGCGTGAAGCCCTGACGATGCTGGTCAATGAAGTAGTCCACGATGGTATTGCGAAACACCTCTTTGGTGTCGAGCACGTAAAACGGAATCATAAGCTTGTCCGCAATGCGGCGCGCATCCGACATTTGATCGGGCGTGCAGCAGCGGTTGTGCGAACCTCCCGCGACCGTTTCTTCTGACCACAGCCGCATCATCATGCCGATCACGTCATAGCCGCGCTCGACCAGCAGCGCCGCCGCCACCGAGCTATCGACGCCACCACTCATTGCTACGACGACGCGCGTATTTGCATTCTCACTCACAGTAAATCCCCAACTCTAAGGCACAGTGTGTTGCGCCCCTATTCCCAACTGATATTTTTGAGCTTGTGCAGCTTCTCAACTGTTGCCGCCAGCGTTTCGACGGCATAGTCGATGTCTTCGGCGGTCGTCTGCTGTCCGACGGTCAAGCGGATGCTACCCAACGCCAACTCTGCTGGATAGCCCATCGCCAACAAGACTCCAGACGGTTCTGGATTGCCGGTCTTACATGCCGAGGCACTGCTCGCCGCCACACTCTTAAGATCGAGATGGATCAACAGCATATTGCCGTCGATACCATCGACCACGAAGCTGGCGTGCGACGACAAGCGCTGCTCTGGATGACCGGTCAGGCTCGCGCCGGGGACGCGGCTCAGCACACCGTCGATCAATTGATCGCGCAGCACTTGATAATGCGCTGTCCGCGCGTCCAATTCTTCGTAAGCGAGTTCAAGCGCCTTTGCCATGCCGACGATCCCCGGCGTGTTGTAGGTGCCGCCGCGCCGATAATTCTCGTGGCTGCCCCCGCTCTGGCTGGCAACAAGTTCGACACCATCGCGGACAAATAAAGCGCCTGCCCCTTTGGGACCGTAGAACTTGTGCGCTGAAATGCTCATCATATCAACACCCAATGCTTGCACATCAAGCGAAAGCTGCCCTGCCGCTTGTACCGCGTCGGTGTGAAACAGGACACCGCGCTCACGCGCCTGCGCCGCCAACTGCGGGATCGGCTCAATCGTCCCAACCTCATTATTGACGTACATGATGCTGGCGACCGTCGTATCCGCGCGAATCGCTCCTGCGAAATCCTCAATATCGACCATGCCCGCCACATCGACCGGAAGCAGCGTGCGCTCGAAGCCCATGACGTCGGCAAGCTGCGCGCTGGTGCGCAGCACGGCACTGTGTTCGACGGGAGTCGTGATCAGATGACGCCCTTTTGACAAGCGTGACCACGCCGCACCCCGAAGCGCAAGATTGTCGCTTTCCGTGCCGCCGCTGGTGAAAACGATCTCAGTTGGCTCACAATGGAAGATTCGCGCTATACTCTCGCGTGCGTCTTCGATTGCCTGCTCGGCACGGCGACCAAAGCTGTGCGCCGATGATCCGTTTCCATAGTCCTCGCTGAAATAAGGCAGCATCGCCTCCAGCACGCGCGGATCGGTTGGAGTCGTCGCGGAATGATCGAGATAAACAGCACGGTGCTGCGTCATAGCGAGAGCCTTTCAGTTGGCGTCACGTATTTTTGTTCATTTTACCCGAAGATTTCGCGTGTGTCAGCGCTCCGCTTCGGGCGATTTCGACATGCGCTTTGTCGAAGACGCGATAAACTAGAAATAAATGTCGTCTCTGACTAAATGGGTCTAGTAGCCTCGAACGGGGTTCGGGGTTTCTTTGTTGTGTAACAGGAGAGAACTGCATCATGTCCATCATCGAACAAATCCACGCGCGCGAGGTTCTTGACTCACGCGGCAATCCTACGGTCGAGGTCGAAGTCACCCTCGCTGACGGCGCCTTCGGGCGCGCGATAGTCCCAAGCGGCGCATCAACGGGCGAGTACGAAGCCCTTGAACTGCGTGACGGCGATAAGAGCCGCTATGGCGGCAAAGGCGTTCTGCGCGCGGTACAGGCGGTCAACGGGCCGCTTGCTGACGCTCTGCAAGGGATGTACGCGCTCAACCAAACCGAAATCGACGAACACATGATTGAACTTGACGGCACGCCCGACAAGAGCAATTTGGGCGCGAATTCGATCCTCGGCGTCTCGATGGCGGTCGCTAAAGCCGCCGCGAACTCGGTCGGACTGCCGCTCTACGCCTACATTGGCGGCGTTCACGCGCACGTTCTGCCCGTGCCGATGATGAACATCATGAACGGCGGCAAGCACGCCACTAACAGCACCGACTTCCAAGAGTTCATGGTGATGCCTGTGGGTGCAGGTTCGTTCCGCGAGGCGCTTCAGTGGGGTGTCGAAATTTATCAGACGCTCAAGGGCATCCTGCATAAAGCGGGACACTCGACCACCGTCGGCGACGAAGGCGGTTTCGCACCGAGTCTCGGCTCGAACCAAGCCGCGCTCGATGTAATCATGGAAGCGATTACGAAGGCGGGCTACACGCCCGGCGAACAAGTGCGAATCGCGCTTGACCCGGCGGCTTCTGAAATCTACCGAGATGGCAAGTATCACCTCGACATTGAGGGGCGCTTGCTTTCGGGCGAAGAAATGGTCGAATTCTGGGCAGACTGGGTCTCCCGTTACCCGATCATTTCGCTCGAAGACGGACTCTCAGAAAACGACTGGGAAAACTGGACGCGGCTCGTCGCCAAAATCGGCGACAAAGTCCAGATCGTCGGCGACGACCTGCTGGTGACGAACGTCGAGAAGGTTAAGCGCGCCATTCGCGAAAAAGCCTCGACCAGCCTGCTGTTCAAGGTTAACCAGATTGGTTCGCTGACCGAAGCGCTCGCCGCCGCACAGTTGAGCCAGCGCCACGGCATGACCGTCGTCACCAGCCATCGCAGCGGCGAAACCGAAGACACGACGATTGCAGACCTCGCTGTCGCCATGAACGCGGGACAGATCAAGACCGGCGCACCCGCCCGTACTGACCGCGTGGCAAAGTTCAACCAACTGCTGCGCATCGAAGAAGAACTCGGCAGCGCGGCAGTTTACGCAGGGTACGCTGCATTTACCAATCTTAATCTCGATCTGTAGGCGAAAGGCACGACTTTGATCAGCAACCGCATCAACGGGAAGCGCACAAAAATCGTCGCCACCATTGGACCGACGTCCAACGACGAAGAAATCCTTCGCCAGATGATCCGTACCGGGCTAGACGTGGCACGAATCAACTTTTCACATGGCGAACACGAAATACACAGCAAAGCCATCGACGACGTGCGGCGCATCGCTTACGAAGAAGGCGCGACGGTCGCTATCCTGTGCGACATTCAGGGACCCAAGATTCGCATCGGTAAAATTGCGAAAGAACCGATTCATCTCAAACAGGGCGATAAAATTACGCTTACGTTGGATGAAGCCGATGGTTCGAATAACGTCGTTCAACTGCCACATCCTGAGTTCATCCGCGACATCTCGGCAGGGATGCAGATTTTGCTCGACGATGGCAAACTGGAATTCAATGTCAAAGCAACGACTGGACGCGCGCTGATCTGTGAAGTTGTCGTCCCCGGCGACCTGACCTCGCGCAAGGGCGTGATGGCGCCGAACGCACGGCTGACCCTTTCGGCAATCACCGAAAAAGACCGCATTGACGTTGAATTCGCGCTCTCGAAGAACACTGAATACATCGCGATGTCGTTCGTCCGCTCAGAAGACGACATCCGCGAGATGCGGTGGCTGATCCGTCACCTCGGCGGAAACGCTGCGATTTGCGCCAAGATCGAAAAACACGAAGCGCTCGAAAATATCGAGCAGATTATCGAAGCCAGCGACGCGATCATGGTCGCGCGTGGCGACCTCGGCGTCGAAACGCCAGCGGAAGAAGTCCCCTTCCACCAGAAGCGGATCATCCGGCTGTGCAACGCTGCTGCCAAGCCGGTGATCACGGCAACGCAAATGCTCAACTCGATGGTCGATAACCCGCGCCCGACCCGCGCCGAAGCGAGCGACGTCTATAACGCGATTCTCGACGGCACGGACGCAGTAATGCTGAGCAACGAAACGGCGAGCGGGCTGTATCCTGTGCGCGCGGTCGAGACGATGGTCAATATCGCCGCGATTGCCGAGCAGAATATCACGCGCCCCGGCAATCCGTTGGATCGCACGATCATTACGCCGAATACCGAAGGGCGCGAAGCCGTCTCCGACGCGATCAGCCAAGCGACGACGCAAATCGCGCAGGTGCTCAACTGCAAGGCGATTGTCACCTCGACGATGAGCGGCTACACCACGCGGCGCGTCGCCAAAGAGCGCCCGAATACGCCGATCATCTGCGTCACGCCCAACGAGACAACCTACAAACGGATGGCGCTGGTTTGGGGTGTTTTCCCGCTTCTTGTGCCGGAATTCAGCACAATTGACGAGATGCTCGGCATTGTCGTGCGCGCCGCCCATAATAATAAGCTGGTCGAACCGGGCGATATGCTTGTGATTATCGCGGGTGTGCCGTTCGGCATTGGTGGGCAGACGAACTTCCTGAAGGTTCACACGGTTGGAGAGTCCGGCGAGCTGGAATACAGATAGTGCTGAGTGCTGAGTGCTTTTGCGAACGGTTCGACGCGAAAGCAATGCTTCCCTCAGCACTCGTTACTCAGCACTTTTTTACGTTTCGTCGTTATCAACAAATTCGAGGGCTTCGCTCTGGCGCGTGGCTCTCACACCGTAATTTGATGTCGGCGTCCATGATTCATTGGTCGCAACGGGTGTCTGGCGCGCGTGGGCGTGAACGGGGCGATCACTGGCGGAATTGGGAACGGCAGTCGCGCAGTAGGGGCATAAATCCCATGCCAAATCGAGCATTCGTCCGCAGCGCGTGCAGGGTCGCTTCAGCCGCGTGTGGCAGTTCGGGCACGCCTGCCATTCCTCTTGAACGCGCTGCTTGCAACCGGGGCAAACCGGCTTTTCTTCGATTTCTTGCAGCAGGGCTTCTTCTTCAAGTGAACGCTCGTAGGCTTCAGAGAGAGTCTCACGCGGGCGGAGGAATAGGTAGATCAACAACCCCGGAATGGTCAGAACTGCCACTAAAAACGCGACAATAAATTGCGCCAACGTATCGCGCGAGCGGGCGCGCATGTCGTGGAATGTCCAGATAATCATTGCCAACCAGAACGCCGCCAGCACCATTCCTCCGTAGACAACCGCTACGGTGAATAGACTGCCCGCGTTTTCGAGATTGAACATGCTTCCCACTCCGAAACTCACGGAACTATCATGCAGTATAGCACGCCGTTAAGCATCTGCAATGAGGCTTCTATTGTAGAATAAGTACGGCTATAAACATCGACGCAACCAAAGAGTAAGCCGTGTGCCAAAACGCGGAAACCTCCGCCCCCTTCAGCCGTGACGACCTTCTCAGCGAGAGATTACTCCTAGAAGGCGCAGCTACGCTGACCAATGCAGAACTTTTAGCAACCATTCTTGTTCAAGCGCATTCATAAGAAACGGCGCTTCAACTCGCTGAGCGGGTTGTTGCCGTTCACGGAGGATTGCACGGTCTCGCGCAAGCCCCTGTCAGCGCTTTACAGCAAATCATAGGTTTAGAGCGGATCAACCTCGCCCAGATCGTCGCCGCGCTCGAATTGTGTAATCGACTAACGATGAACGAGACGCCCCACTATACGGCTATTCAAACTGCCGCCGATGCTGCCCGCTGTATAGGTGCCATGGCTTATCTACATCAGGAAAATGTCCGCGTGATCCTGCTCGACTCGGCGCGCCATGTGATCGCCGTGCAAACTGTCTATATCGGCACGGTGAACACAACTGTACTGCGGATTGCAGAAATATTCCGAGATGCTGTCGCGCGCAACAGCTCGTCGATCATCCTCGCGCATAATCATCCGTCCGGCGATCCCACGCCTTCGCCCGAAGATGTCGAGGTGACTCGCGCTGTCGCGAACGCCGGACGCCTGCTCGACATCGCGCTATGCGACCACATCATTCTCGGTTACAAACGCTGGGTATCGCTCCGCGATCTCGGTTTCACGTTCTAGACTCGTTAATCGACCAGCAGCGCGACCTCGCTGACGTAAACTTCATATTCGTGACCACTGGCGTAGAAGCGCAGATTGAAAATTGCCTGTGGGACGCGCTCTGGCGCGAAGATTTCCTTCAGATTGTGACTTTCGTAGGTGTACCAGACGTTCGGGTTGATCTGTTCATGCTGCTCATTGCAACTGGCGCAATTGAGGGGCATAAAGCGTGTAGGGTCGACAAAAGCGTAGAAGCCGTGAAACCAACTAACCGAATCACCGCCATTGACCGGAACATAATCCATCTGGAGCATGAATGGGCATTCGCTGCCGTCGTTTCCGCAGGTGCTCAGCGATTGGCTGACAATCTTAAAGGTCGCGCGGATCGATACAGATTTGTAGCTGGAAACGTCGAGTCCTTCCGTTCCTGTGCCTAAGCCCTGCAAACAGCGCGTTACGCCGTGCGACTCCGCCCCATCATCACGGTAGAGGCGAATCGCCGGACGCGAGTCCTCCGTCGTTAAGTTGAACGAACCCGCCGGTTCGGTATCCTGTAGGTTGAGGCAGCGCCAGACTTGTGGCTGAACCTGATCGGTGTTGGAAATGAAATCAACGACATTGTTCGCGCTAAAAGCGGTGTCGCCGACGAGATTTGTGAGCGGGGCGAGGTCAAACTGCGGCGCGGTCGTTTCAGCGTTTGCCTGAATCGACGCCGTCTGACCGGCTGGCACTAAGCGATTATGCAAATCCGACGCCATCAACAATGCTTCGCCGGTATAGTTGATCAACTGCACCTGTGCGTCACCCGCGCTTAAGGTATAGCGCCCTGCGGCTGTCAGCCGCACCGACGGACCCAAAGTCGTCTTAAACGTGACCAGCAGTGGACGGTCAAGACCGTCGGGCACAAAAATATCGATTGCGCCGTAGACTTCCTCGAACTCGATCCAATAAGCATCTTGACTCCAGTCAAAGCGCGGGCGGGAATCCTCGTTGATGGACAGTGACGAACCGTTTTTGAGGGTAATCGTTGCCAAGAGGCGATCCTTATGCTGCGGATCGAGAAAGGTCAGCGACGCTTGCGACTGGGGATCGGTCGCAACGACAGAGTTTCTATCGACTGATTTATCGCCTTTGACCGCCGTTTCGTTCACGTCCGTAGCGACGGTTGCCGTGCCACGCGAAACGTGGATGGTGGCGTCCAGCGGCACACGCGACTGAAATACAAAGTAGTTCGCGCCGATGATGACGAAAATCAGAATCGCGCAAAAGATAGCAAATGACAACAGAATCACACCCCATGCGACCTGCTGAGTGTTCACGCGACGTGGCATTGACGTTGGCAGCGTTTCAGTCAAGCGTTCCATCCTCAATCATTCTGTAAAGCGCCGGAATTATAACATATCTTGTCCTCCCACTTCTCTCAAAGGGGCGCCTTGGGTATAATAAGCGAGATAAGATAAATTAAGTTTGTGGGGAGTTCCTTCATGTCCGGGCATAGTAAATGGTCAACGATTAAGCGCAAGAAAGGTGCTGAGGATGCCAAGCGCGGCAAAATCTTCACCCGCCTCGCGCGCGATATTGCCGTCGCAGCAAAAGAAAGCGGCGGTGATGAGGAAGCAAATCCAAAACTGAAGTTAGCAATCGCCAAAGCCAAAGCCGAAAACATGCCAAAAGACAACATCGAGCGCGCGGTTCAGCGCGGCATGGGTACGCTCGATGGCATTGAGATGGAAGAAATGACCTTCGAGGGTTACGGTTTTGAAGGCATTGCCTTCATCATCGACACCCTGAGCGATAACAAGAACCGCACACTCGCCCAGATCAAGAACACCTTCAACAAGGGTGGCGGCAGTATGGCGACAGCGGGTTCGGTTGCGTGGCAGTTCGAGCAAAAAGGCTACATCGAACTCGTGGGCGATGATTTAGATTTCGACGAGGTGTTCATGACCGCTGCCGAAGCAGGCGCGGAAGACGTGGTCAACGAAGAAGGCACGGTCGTCGTCTACACGCCGCGCGAGATGTTCGGCGCGGTCGAACAGGCGCTCAACGATGCTAATTATCAAATCGCGGATTCTGAACTGCGTTGGATACCGAAGATCGAAACTGAGGTTGGCGTCGAAAGAGCGATGCAGAACCTGCGCCTGATGAACGAACTCGAAGACCTCGACGACGTGCAGTCGGTTGCCTCGAACCTCATGATCACGGACGAGGCGCTGGCAGCCTTCGAGACAGCCTAATGCTGGCTCTGGGTATTGATCCCGGCACAGCGACGGTCGGGTACGGCTTGGTGAGCGAATTAGATGACGGTTCGCTCCAAGCAGTCGCCTACGGGGTGATCACCACCCCGCCCACGCTGGCAATGCCGGATCGCTTGGAAATCATTTTCAATGACCTGACGGCGCTCATCAACCAGTACAAGCCGGATCGCGCCGCCGTCGAGGAACTGTTCTTCGGCAAAAACATCACGACAGCGATCACCGTCGCGCAGGGGCGCGGCGTGATCCTGCTGACGTTGATGCAGGCGGGGCTGCCGATTCAGGAATACAAACCGAACTTCATCAAGCAATCGATCTCCGGCTATGGCAACGCCAAAAAGCCGCAGGTTCAGGAGATGGTACGGATGCTGCTCGGTCTGGAGACTATCCCCCGCCCTGACGACGCTGCTGATGGACTTGCCATCGCTATCACCGACATTCATAATTCACGCTACGACAGCGTGTACGACTGAGTAAATTATGATCGCCAGCATCGAGGGAACTGTCGCCGCCAGCTATTCCGATCATTTGGTGATCGTCGTCGGCGGCATCGGCTACAACGTATTTGTGCCACGCAATACCGTTATCGTGCTTGAAGGTGAAGGCGTCTACCTGCACACGCAGTTGATCGTCCGCGAGGATTCGCTGACGCTCTATGGCTTCTCGACGCTGGCAGAACGCGACCTGTTCGAGCGTTTAATCACGGTCAGCGGCGTGGGACCGAAACTCGCGCTGGCAATCCTCGGCACGATGAGCATCGACAACTTGCGTAACGCCGTCGGCAGCGGTCAGCCGGAACTGCTGACGCGCGTCCCCGGCATCGGCAAGAAGATGGCGGAAAAGATTGTCTTTGAACTGAAGGACAAGCTTAAGGGCGCGGACGGATTGATCAGCTCTGGAGCCGTCAGCGACGTGAACCGAGACGTGCTCGACGCGCTCACAGGTTTCGGCTACAGTATCGCCGAAGCACAAGCCGCGCTTGAGTCGCTGCCGCCTGACACACCGCAGAATTTTGAGGAGCGAATGCGCCGCGCGCTCCAATATTTCGTATAGAAAGGCTGGTTTCTGTGGAAAACGACCTGATCGGCAGGCGCGTTCCGGTGCTCGATAAAGGATTCGTCGAATTGGTCGATATGATGCCCCACCCGGCGACCAGCATCTCTGGCGATCTCGCTATCGTCAACGCCGCCCGCGTCAGCTTTTTGGGGGAAAGCAAAGGCGGAGATGCCGACAAGAAACTGCTCTTTTATCTCATGCGTCACCAGCACACCAGCCCATTCGAGATGGTGCATTTTAAGTTCCGGATTCGCGCGCCATTAGTGACATACTGGCAATGGGTGCGACACCGTACCTTTCATTACCAGTCCGCCAATGCGCAGTCAGGGCGCTATACGCCCTTCGAGGAGAACGACTTTTACGTCCCCGACGTTTGGCGGCAGCAGTCTAAAAGTAATAAGCAGGCGAGCGAAGGCGAAATCGACGCGGAGACGAGTGAACAACTTACTGAAAAGCTGCTCGAATTCTACAATCGCGGCTACGATCTCTACCGCGAGGCGCTCGACACGGGCGTCTCAAAAGAGATGGCGCGGCTGTTCCTGCCCGGTTTCAGCGTCTACTACACGTGGGTGATCAGCGTAGATGCGCACAACCTAATGAACTGGATTCGCCTACGCAGCGCGCCGGATGCTCAATACGAAATCCGCGTTTACGCCGACGCGATCTATGCGCAATTCTTCAAGCCTGCCCTGCCGTGGACGGCAGAAGCCTTCGAAACTTACGTCCTAGGGCACGGGGATCAAAACTGAGCCACGCAGCGGGCAAATTTGCAGTCCATCGACGTCAACGGGTGCAACGTCCCACGTAAACCGTCCGGTCAAGTCGAACCGAGCAGCGTCGAACTTGTAGGACGTGTCGGTCGTCGTCGCTTGATCCAAGGTGACCAAATTGACGTCGTAAAGCCTGACAATGTAGACTGCCGCGTTCTCGACGGGCGTCCAGTAGACTGACGGCGCAGTGCCGTAGGTGAATTCACGTTGATTGCGTTCAGGGTCAGCGGCAAAGTCTTCGCACTCGGACACGAGCGGCTCGGCGAGCAGCGCCGCATTGGTCAGATTAGGTGTCGGCGTATTCGTAAGCGTCATGGATGGCGTAATAGTCGGCGTCGATGATGGGGTATAGGTTTTCGACGGTGTGAGAGTCTTTGAGGGGGTTGGCGTTATGGTTGGCGTATCGGACACGAGCGGCGTCCACGTTGGCGGCAGTACGAACAGCGTCGCCGTTGACGCCTGTGTGGGTGGCGCTTCGGTCGTTGCCGTCGGCGGCGGTGTTGGTGTCGCCGTGATTGTCGCAGTAGGCTGCTGACCACATGCGCCTAACGCGAGCGCCATCCCAATCCACCCGATCCCCCACCCGCGTAGCTTCATTCTTCATTTACTCCATTGTGCCGGTAATTGCGCCGAGAATGAGCAGAACGATCACGACTGCGCACGCCGCCGCACCTATGCTAACATACCACAAGACCGCCGGACGCGCGGGGGGTTCTTCGCCTGCAAAACCGACGATCAAGCGCCAGCCCAAGCCGTAAAAGACCAACCCTGCTGCCGTCGAGAGCACCGCCGGAATCACCCGCGTGTTGAAGTCGTAGAAGTATTCGAGATAAATACGGTCAATCAGCGGCGTCAAAGTCAAAGTCACCGCCAGCGCGAAGACCGCCGCCAGCACAATACGGGTCAGGCGTGACAAATGCACGACTCGTTCGATCAAGCGTTGAGCAGCAGGGGGCGATTGAGCGGGTTGGGACATTGATCATCCATCCTTATTAATCATATGCGCGGAAGCGCGAACGAAGTAATCGACCATGACACTGCGCATCGGCTCTTCGATACCGACCTCGTCCACTGCCGCGATCATATGCCCCAACCAGAGGTCGCGAGCCGCTTGATCGATCACAAACGGGAAGTGACGCATCCGCAGACGCGGATGTCCACGCTCCTCAGCATAGGTAGTAGGGCCGCCGAAGAATTGAGACAAGAACAGGAACTGCCAGCGCTTCCCGTCTTCAAGATCATCGGGGAAAATCGGGCGTAGTTCGGGGTCTGCTGCGACGCGCGAGTAGAAGACCTCAACCAACTGGCGAAAGATCGCTTCACCACCAACGAGTTCATAGAGCGTCTGTTGTTCGCTTTGCATTTAGGGCTTTCCCGTGAAAGTCCGACTGGACAATTAAGTGCATAAAGGTACAATGACCCCTATTATACGCCATCCGTTGACTAAGGAGCACCAACTATGAGTTCACTCCAACGCCGAGTTGGGATGCTCATCCTAATTGCGCTCGTTATAAAGCCAATAATGATTTTTGCACAAGAAAACAGCACCGTCACGGTCGTCGGTTCGGGAATTCTCGCACCCTTGATCCAAGCCTACGCAGCCGATGCGAACGTGGATATCGACCTCAACGTCACGGGCACAAACAGCGGTTTTGCCGCCTTCTGTCGGGGAGAAGCCGACGTGACGACCGCCACGCGGTCGATTAGCACCGACGAAGAGAGCGCTTGTCGCGCGAATGGCGTCAGCTTCCTCGAATTCGTGCTCGGTTATGACGTTATGGCAGTAATTGCTAACCCGTCTACCGACTTCGGGCAGTGCCTGACCACTGATCAACTGAACGCTCTGTTCGCGCCCAGCAGTATAGCAACCAATTGGGATGAGATTGGCACGGAAAGCAGCGATATTCCGCTGAGCCTCTACGTTCCGCCGGATAACACGACGCCCTTCGCGCTGCTTGACAGCCTCGTCGAAGGCGTAGGTCTGCGTAATGATTTGACCTCGCTCGACAGCGATTCTGCCGTGATTTTCGCGGTCAGCAGCACCAGCGGCGCACTCGGTGTCGTCAGCCTGCTCGACGCGCGAGCCGCCGGCGATGCGGTCACCCTTCTCGACCTCAACACCACAACCGTAGGCTGTGCATCGGCTTCCGCCGAAAATGCGGCAGGACGCACCTACGACGGCGCATATACGCTTTATGCCTACGCCAATGCGGATCGCGCGGAAGCCGTCACGCCGTTGCTTGATGCGGCGTTTGCAGGCGATAACGCAACAACGACCGATCAAGGATTTGTCGCGGCATCCGGTGACGCACTCGCTCAGGATCGCCAGATCACTGCTGACGTTCAGACCGGACGCCAGTTCACCAAAGAAGTGACCGCCTTCGAAATCCCGGCGAACCTTGCGGGAACGATCAACATCGCGGGATCCGCCACAGGCGCAGATTACGTGAAAGCGGTGACCGGAACATTCGTCCAGCAGTACCCCGGCGTGACCATCAACCAGACCAATCTCGGTGAGCCGGACGGCGTGCGCCGCCTGTGCAACGGTGAAGCTGACTTGATCAGCGCGATACACGCCCTGTCATCGGACGAGCAGAACAACTGCGACGCCAACAACATTCCCACCGAATCCTACTACCTTGGCAGTCAAGCGGTCGTGATCGTCGGCAACGGTGATTTCCTGACCTGCCTGACGACCGACGAACTGGCAACTGTCTGGAACGCAACGTCCCAAGACACGATCACGAATTGGAATCAGGTCAACGCCAGCTTCCCTGACTTGCCGATCACGTTGGTTGCACCGTCGCTCGGCGATCCTTATGCCGATTTGCTGATGATCGGTGCGACTGGCATCGCTGATCCGACCCGCGAAGACTTCGCGGAAACCAAGACCAGCGCCGTCTACCGCAGCGCTGCTGTCGGCAACGTCGAAGGCGCGATGACCTACATGAGCTGGCTCGATTTCCAGAACCTCGCTGCCGACACTCAAGCAAGTGCACAAGTCGTCGCCATTGGCAGCGACTGTGTGACGCCAAACGCCGAAACTATCAGCGATGGAACGTACCCACTGTCGCGCCCGCTGATGCTGATCGTTAACCGCTTGTCGATGGCACGTGAGGAAGTTCAATCGCTGCTGTGGACGATTGCCAGCGATGCGAATTTCAGCCAGTTGCAGAGCAGCGGCTACACCGGGTTGAGCTTCAGCGCCCTGCCTGACCTGCGTGACAATTTAGAGCAGACGTTCATCATCGCCAAGAATGACCTCGTTCAACGCGCGAATGCAACACCAGAGCCGACGGCTGAAGCAACTGCCCAAGCAACTGCTGAAAGCACGCCTGCCAGCTAAGCGCAGCGACCAATTGGCTTACTCTGAGGCGCTTCTTCTGATTGAATGAAGCGCCTCATCTATGTCAGTGTGTTATACTCCCGCAGTTGATCCTTTATGTTTACCTTCCCCAGCGCTGACAGGTGCAGCATACTGACAGCACCAGCGCCTTAGAACGGAGCCATTTATGCGCGGAGAACTCGTTTCGATTGACCTTGAAACGACCGGACTCGACCCCGCGCAGGACGAAATCATCGAGATCGGTGCGGTGCGAATGCGCGATGGCGTGATCATCGACGAATTCCAAACCCTGATCGATCCCGGTCGTGCTGTGCCTACACTTGTGACTTCTCTCACGGGGCTTACAACAGAAGATTTGAAAGACGCGCCCAAAATTCAAGCAGTCTTGCCCCGACTGCTCGCCTTTGTCGGCGACGCGCCGTTTATCGCCCACAACGTCGGCTTCGATGCCAGTTTCCTGAATCGTCAGGGCATCATGCAGAACAATCTGCGCCTCGACACCTACGAACTCGCCTCGGTGCTGCTGCCGCGCGCAGAGCGTTACAACCTGACCAGCCTGACCAGCATGTTCGACTTCGAGATTGGCAACGCGCACCGCGCGCTCTACGATGCCAAAGCGACGGCTTACCTCTACTGGGTGCTGTGGCAGAAGGCGCTCGAACTGCCTTTTGAAACCCTACGCGAGATCACCGACGCGGCGCAGGGCTTGAACTGGGATGCGCGCCCGGCTTTCGAGGCGGCACTGCGCGAACGGATGCTGCAACCCAAAGACGACAGCGTCCGTGAAGACCTGTTCACACCGGATCGTAATGAGCGTAAAGCGCTGCACCCCAACGACGTGATCGAACCGCTTGATCTCGATGCCGTGACCCACGTCGTCGCAGACGAGGGTATCCTTGCACAACGCCTGCCCAATTACGAATACCGCGAGCAGCAGGTGACGATGGCGCGGACTATCGCCGATGCCTTCAATCGGTCGCAGCATGTGATGGTCGAAGCAGGCACTGGCACGGGCAAGTCGATTGCCTACCTCGTGCCGTCGATCCTGTGGTCGATCCAGAACAACGAGCGCGTCGTCATCTCGACCAACACCATCAACCTGCAAGAGCAGTTGATCGACAAAGACATCCCTACCCTGCGCGATGCGCTCGACATCTCGTTCACCGCGTCGGTGATGAAGGGTCGGTCGAACTATCTTTGCCCGCGCCGCCTGACAGCGGTGCGCCGACGCCGCCCCACCAGTATCGATGAACTGCGCACATTGGCGAAAATTCTCGTTTGGCTGCTAGAGAGCAAAACGGGTGATCGCGGCGAGATTTCGCTGCGCGGCAGCGAAGAAAACTTGACGTGGCAGCGACTCAGCGCCGAAGACGAAGGCTGCTCGCTCGACCGCTGCCGCTCTGTGATGGACGGCGCGTGTCCGTTCTACAAGGCGCGCAAAGCCGCCGAATCCGCGCGGGTGCTCGTCGTGAATCACGCGCTGTTGATCACCGACGCCTTGATGGAAAGCCGTGTTCTGCCCGAATACCGCTACCTCGTGATCGACGAGGCGCACCATCTCGAAGAAGCGACCACCAGCGGCTTGAGCTTTCGCGTCGATGCCGCGACCCTGCGCCGCCGTCTCGCTGATCTGGGTGGACCGAAGCGCGGTTTGCTCGGCAACCTGCTGACGAGCGTCACAGCGACCGCGCCCGACAAAGAGATCAAGCGCCTGAGCGCCTACATCGAAGCGGTCAACGACGCCACCAGCGCCATGGAGACGCACATCACGCGGCTGTTCAATACCGTTCGTGCGCTGCTGGTTGACCTCAACATCTCGCGCTCGGATTATCTGGTGCAGGTGCGCGTCACCGAGTCGGTTCGCAGTCGCAACAGCTTCTCGAACATCCAGAATGCGTGGAATACGCTTCAACCGTTCTTCGAAGTGCTAGGCGAAGCGATGCACCACCTCGCCGTCGCGCTGACGAAGCTCGAAAACTACAATATCCCGCAATATGAGGAACTCGTCAGCAGCACCGAAACGGCTGCACGCTATCTCCAAGAAGTCCAGCAGCAGTTGAGCAACTTCGCCGTCACGCCGAGCGACAATATCATCTACTGGATCGCCGCCGGACAGGACAGCGATTACCTGAGTATCCAGAGCGCGCCGCTGCACGTGGGTCCGCTGGTCGAGGAATTCCTGTGGGGCGCGAAAGAGTCGGTGATCATGACCAGCGCAACCCTCCAGACCGCTGGCAGCTTCGACTACATCCGCGAGCGGCTCAACGCCGCCAGCATCGAAGCCGTCGAAGTCGGTTCGCCCTTCAACTACCACGACTCGACTCTGCTTTACATCCCTAACGACATGCCCGATCCGAATGACCGCTATCGCTATCAACAGGCAGTCGAGCGCGGCTTGATCGAACTGACCGCCGCACTCAATGGGCGGGTGATGGTGCTGTTCACGAGCTACACACATCTGCGCCAAACCGCACAGGCGATCACGCCGCGCCTCGCGCTTGGCAACATCACGGTCTACGATCAGAGTGACGGCAGCAGCCGGCAAAGCCTGCTTGAAGGCTTCAAATCAAGCGAGCGGGCAATTCTATTGGGCACGCGCAGTTTTTGGGAAGGCGTTGATATTCCCGGCGACTCACTCAGCGCGTTGGTGATCGCCAAACTGCCCTTCTCAGTTCCGACTGATCCGGTCTATGCCGCCCGCGCTGAAACGTATACCGACTCATTCAACAATTTCACGCTGCCCGATGCGATTTTGCGCTTCCGTCAGGGCTTCGGTCGGCTAATTCGCACGCGCACGGATCGAGGAATTGTCGTAATCTTAGATGCGCGTGTCTTGACGAAACGCTACGGCTCGACTTTCCTTGAATCGCTGCCGAATTGCACGGTCAATACCGGAACGCTATCAACCCTTCCCGAAACAGCGCTCAAGTGGCTCGATCAATCTTAGTTTTGCGGTAAAATAGGGGCTTGTGAATTCAATTATTATCGGGCTTGATTGACTATGCGAACCCCAGCGGGCAAAGAATGCCGCTTCTACTATCAAGACTATAATCGCGGACGCGACATAAAGGAATGCCGCCTGATTAAAGGCAATCCTGAATCGCTGCCATGGCGTGCGAAATACTGCGCCATCTGCCCTGTGCCTGAAATCCTCAATGCCAATGCCAGCCCCGACTTAGAGCTTACGCTGACCGTGAAGCCGCGTCTGCTTGGACTAGGACGGCGCTTGGACGTGCAAGCCTTCTGCCGCCAGCATCGTATCGCGATTGAAGACCCCTACGTTGGCTGCCCAAAGTGTATTGCTGAACGTCCTGGCTTAGACGTTTTCCGCCAAGCGCTCGACCAAGACGACCAATGATAATGGCTGTCGAGTGGATACCAAGTACGCTCCTGTTCGTCGCTCCCGCGAACGAGGGGGAACGGCTCGGTCAACTACTCCCAGCCCATCACGTGATCACAATTCCCGATCTCACGCAGCTTAAATCGCACTGGCGCACACACACACCAGCAGCGCTGATCGCACCTATGAGCAGAAAGACGGTCAAGCTGTTCACGGCGATTCGCCAGCAGAACGGCTCGGCTGAGCGCCCCCTGCTGATCCTGATCGCGGAAACGCCACCCGACACGTTAGACACCCCGTCTGCCGACTTCGTGATTCCGGTGGCGTGGCTGTCTTCGACTTTAACGTCCGCGCTGAAGCAGCGTGAAGACAATCGAGAACTGCGTCAGCAGCTTGAGGTCGCCAAGCGCACGAAAACCTATGAGATCGAGCACAAGCAGTCGAGCGAAGAAATCCAACTGCTGAAAAGTGCGATTGTCCGGGCAGTCTCTCATGAGCTAAAAACACCTATGCTGCAGGTCAAGGCGGCGGTCGCGATGCTGCTCGACGAAGGTGAACAAGATCGCACGACCCTCGTCGGCTACGCGATGGGTGCGACGGCACGGCTAGAGAATGTGATCAAAAACGTTACGCAGCTTACTGAAAGCCTCGACATCAAATTGCAGCCTGCTCAGGTGAGCGAGGCAGTCGCTCAAGCGATACGCAGCTTACGCCGAAGTTGGGATCACAAGGATCACGTCGAACGGATTCAAATCGCCGTTCCAGATAGTCTACCGCTGATTCTCGCGGACAAGCAGGCACTCGGTGTTGTGCTGCAACTTTTACTGGACAATGCGCTGAAATTCAGCAAGCAGAACGTGACGGTCAGCGCAAAGGCGACCGGGCAAGGGGTGTCCATTTCCGTCCATGATAAGGGTGTGGGCATTGCGCCAAACGAAGTCGAAACGATTTTTGAGCCATTCTATCAAATCGACCATACGGAAGCGCGGCGCTTTGGCGGTATTGGCGTAAGTTTAACGATTGTGCGCTTGATTTTAGAGCGACATTACACGACAATTCAGGTCGAAAGCACACTCGGAAAAGGGAGTGTTTTCTCGTTCATTCTGCCCTATGGGGAGTGATAATCCTCACGTAGCCCTTAGCCAATTTTCGTTGACACAAATATGAGATTTAAGTAAAATAGATTTAGTAAATTCAATTTGTTCTGAATATCACAATTCAATCAGATCGCTTTATAGATAGGATTTTTAGGAATGACCATCCACGACACAGCACGGTCATTGCCAGCGACGGGTTCGCAAGACCTTCCAGAAGTCGTGCGCGCTGCGTTCGAGCGGGTCGAATCGCTGATGGATGAAGTCGTTGACAGCGACGTGGTTGTGCTGCGCGACGCAAGTCGTCACATTCTCTCGGCAGGCGGCAAGCGCGTCCGCCCTCGGCTCGTCCTGCTCGCTTTCGCCGCTGTCGGTGGTGAAAATCCGATGATGGCTGCGCCAGTCGCGGCGGCGGTGGAACTGGTTCATACCGCCAGTGTCGTCCACGACGACATCAATGATCACGGCGTCGTTCGGCGCGGGCGTCCATCCGTGAACGCGATCTGGGGACGCACCTTCGCCCTGCTGACGGGCGATTTCCTATTCACTAAAGTTTACGAATTGATGGCTCCGTTCAAGGACTTGAACGTGATTCTCGCGGACGCAACCGTCGCGCTGGTCGAAGGTGAAACGCTGCAAGCGAGCGCCGTCAAAGACAATAATTTCACGCGCGAAGTCTACTACAAGATCATCGCGCTCAAGACGGCGGCACTGTTCCGCTCAGCCGGCGAACTGGGCGCACGACTTGGTGATGGCAGTGATGAGCAGATTCAAGCGCTCGCCAACTTCGGCTTCAACGTGGGTTTAGCCTTCCAGATTGTTGACGACGTGCTTGACCTCACGGGTGATACTGAACAGTTGGGCAAGACCGCCGGGATCGACCTTGAACAAGGGCGCGGATATGCTGCCACCTATGAGCCAGACGCCGCCGTCACCGCGCTCAAGGAGCGGGTGCTCAAGGGTGGAGATGCCATCGGCGAAGCGCGTGAACAAGCGCAGGGGTTCGTTGATATGGCAGTTGCCGAACTCGACGCGCTGCCCGCTTCAGAAGCGAAAGACGCGCTGATCGGGTTGGCACACCTGATCGTCGAGAGGACATTCTAATCGGTCATTGCTTTCAATTTCATTTCTGAATTGATGAGGTACGTTTGCTAAGCAAACGTACCTTTTTTGATGCCCGCTGGCACGCGGTACAATCCAACCGCAAAGTAAACACTGAACATTGTGTGATCCAATCTTGAGGAGCAAACGCTGTGATTAAAGTCGTATCCGTCGAACAGATGCGGCAGATTGAAGCCGCCGCCGATTCTGCCGGCATCAGCTATGCAGAAATGATGGACAATGCTGGCAGCGCCATCGCCAGCCGCGTCCTCGACCTGATCGCTAAACTGCCCGATCCAGCAGAGGCGCGCGTTACGCTCTTGATTGGTCCCGGCAAAAACGGCGGCGATGGTCTGGTCGCAGGGCGTGTGATCGCTGAGAACAGCGGCGCGCTGGTGCGCTTCTATCTGCTCGCACGGCGCGACGAAACCGATCCACTTTTCAAGGCGGTGCAGGATCACGGTTTATTCGTCGCTAACGCCGAAGATGATCAGCGCTATCGCGTGCTGACGAACATGGTCGCCAGCGCGCACATCCTCATCGATGCCCTGTTCGGTATCGGGCTGACGCTTCCCTTGCGCGATACCGCCGCCAAACTCCTGCGCGCCGTTCACAAAGCGCTTGAGGTCAACGAGGAGAGCGAAAGTGCTGCGGTACGCGCCTTTTCCTTAGCTCAGCCAATGAGTCAAGCACCGCATCCCTACATCCTCGCGGTTGACTGCCCCAGCGGGCTGGACTGTGACAGCGGCGAGATCGACAAAAACGCGCTCAATGCCGACGAAACAATCACGATGATCGCCGCCAAACCCGGTTTGTTCACATTTCCGGGCGCGGCAGCCGTTGGCAACCTGAGCATCGCCTCAGCGGGCGTTCCCGCCAGCACCGATGGACTCAAGGAGGCAACCAGTGTGGTTGCCGACCCCGACAGCGTTCGCGCACTGCTGCCGCCCCGCCCTGCCGATGCTCATAAAGGTAGCTACGGCAAAGCGCTGATCATCGGCGGCTCGATCAACTACACCGGCGCGCCGGGTCTATCGGCACGCGCTGCCTATCGTTCCGGCGCGGGACTCGTCTCGGTCGGCGCACCTGAACCAACCATCCGCGCGTTAGCGTCGCATCTATTCGAAGCAACATGGCTGCTATTCCCACACGATATGGGCGTGCTTTCATCGAGCGCCGCGCCCCTCATTCGCAAGGAAGCCGCATCCTACAGCGCGATGTTGCTCGGTCCCGGTTGGGGACGCGAGGACACCACCCGCGATCTGCTCGCCAAGCTGCTCGATCCCGATGCCGCACATCCGGCAGCGCGGCGGGCGATTGGTTTCACGAGCAGCGCGAACACCAGCGAGGCTGATCAAGCGGAAGACAATAAGCTGCCGCCGCTCGTGATCGATGCCGACGGTTTATTTTTGCTGGCGCAACTTGAGGATTGGTGGACGCGCCTGCCTGAAGGCACAATCCTGACACCGCACCCCGGCGAAATGGCAACACTTGCCGGGATGGACATCAAGGATGTGCAAGCGCAGCGCTGGGAGATCGCGCGCGCGAAGGCACAGGAATGGAAAGTGATCCTCGTGCTCAAGGGCGCACACACGCTGATCGCCGCCCCCGACGGGCGGATCACGGTGCTGCCGTTCAAGACCTCGGCTTTAGCGACCGCCGGAACAGGCGACGTACTCGCCGGAACGATTGTCGGGCTGCGCGCGCAGGGGTTAGCACCGTTCGACGCCGCCGTCGCTGCGGGGTATCTGCATGGCTTGGCGGGCGAACTGGCAGCCCAGCAAATCGGCAGCGAACGCAGCGTGATCGCCGGAGACGTGGTCGAAGCGCTCGCCAGCGCCTTCCGCCTGTTAGAAGCGTAGAATCAAAAAGGGGCGTTACGGGTAACGCCCCTTAAACATGCCCTGCTTCTGACCGAAGCGGCTAACTTCTTATGACTGCCCCAATTCGGTGAGGCGGCGGCGTGCTGCCGCTTTACCCTCTGCCAAACTCTCCGCGACCGGGTCGGACGGAACAACTGACTCAATCGTCGTGCGCAGGTTCTGCCCTGTTTCGCTGACCGATTCCGCGACGTCGTGTCGCAGAACCGCGCCGCTTTTCGGCGCTTTGAGCAGCGTCAACACGCCCCCAACCGCCAGCCCGACCAGCATTCCAAAAATCAGCATACCACTGTCAAGTTCGTTGTCACGCTTCAATTTCAGGCTGCCCCCGTCGCATCGCGCGGCGAATGCCGAACAAGTTACCGACTAGCACCGATGCCCCTGCCAAAAATCCATTGACTTTGAGCACTGGCGCGACCAGATTATCGCTGACAAAACCGACAGTTCCCTGCGCGGTCTTGGCTGCTTCCTGCGCGTTTTCGAGGATCGGTTTGACTTCGGTTTGCAGTAGATTGATCAAACGCGCCACTTGAAGCACAAGCACCGCGAGGCTGATGACAATCAACACGCCTTCGAGCGCGAGGAAAATGATCACGATGTCGCGGATCGTGCGAATGAAATCGGCAAAATCGCCGTTCGTAAGCAAGGTCAAGCCGAGCGCAATCAGCAGCAGCAAGACAATTAACCCGATCAAGGCGGCGCTGGCTATCAATACGATACGCCGCAAATTAAAGCCGGACTTCTTCTCGTCCTGCGCCGTTGAAGTTGGAGATTCTGTCATCCTATCCCTTTGATCGTATAGAGCGTTTACGAGTTCGCTGAGACGTCAGCAGAAACGCGACAATTAAGGCGAGCAGCGAACCGAACACAGCAGCAACAATGTGCAGCGTGCCAATAGTAAAAACGTCAATTCCAAAAGTAACGCCTATCACCTGTCCTAAGCCGAAACCGACCCAGCTTGCGAGCAAGAAAATCGCCAGACGACGCGCATTACCGCCAAAAATGAAATGGAAAATCGCACCCAGAAGCGTCGCCAGAATGAATGCAAATGTCAAAGTTGGGCTAGGCAATATAGCAACCTCCGGCGAACACAATAGTGATTGTAACATAGAAAAGGCTTTTTGAACATCATTTAGAAACGATCTATAATCTGCACTTATGACGACAATTGACCATCGTATTCTCATTCCTGCTGCGCCTGACGTGGTGTGGGATTTTCTTAGCGATATTACGCGCAATCCCCAATGGCAGGTTGATTGCTTTGAAGTGATCTTCCTGACCTCGAAGCGCGAGGGTCCGGGGTTGCGCTGGCGCTATTCGACGCCGCATGGCAACGAATACGTGATTGCGGTGACGGCGTGGTACGAGGGGCTTGGCTACGAGTATTACTTCGTTGACGGTGTGCCCTTCCGCGAAAATAAGGGTCGCATCCGCCTACAGGAAATTCCCGAAGGCACGATTGTTCAGTGGACATTCACATACGAACTTGGCGGCATTTTCGGCGGAATGCGTAATGCGCTGGGCATGAATCGACAGATCAACCACACGATTGCCGACAGCCTGAAATCACTCTGGCAGCAAATCAAGGACGCCGCTGGCGGGCGCAGCCACGAAGCGAAGTCGCTGATGCGTGACGCGCCCGACGTTGAAGCACGCTCGGCTTACCGCCCGCGCCATCCATCGGCGGTTGCAGAGCAACACGAGCAAGCTGAGCCACAAGGCGACTTGCTGTCCGCGTCTATTGCCGCTGAGCCACCCGTGCATGAAGGCGATGGGCAGAGCATTCACGTGATCGCCGAGCCGCCGATCAGCGATGAGGATACACGCCAACGCCGTGCGGTTGAACCCGCCACCGCGATCCCTGAGCTCGAAGCGGACGTTCCTTTCGCGGACATCCCGGCTGATTTGAACGAGGAACCGGATTTTCTGGTCGATCTGTCGCGCTTCGAGCCACCGCGCCATCCATCTGATACCCAACCGCGCCGTCCGGTAACGCCGGAGGCAGAAGCCGAACCTGTTTCACCGATTGAAGCTGATGAACCCGGTGCAGCGCAGGTCGATACCGTCGAGCCGTTAGAAGCTCACGCTGAACCCGCCGCGAGCACTGAAGAAACCGAACCCCTGACTTTCCGTCCGCCGGAAGTGCTGCCCGATTATCTCCCCAGCGCTGAAAGCTTTCAGCCAGAGGTGACTAAACCCGCATTTGAAACAGAAGTGACGCCGCTTGAACCCAGCGAAACGGTCAGCGCCGCCTCGTTTGGCGAAGTCGCCCCACTCATCACTGAACCGCGTCTCACTGACGAGGATACAAGAAGCATTTGGGAGCGATTCGGCGTCCCCCGCCCCAGCGAGATCGGGCAAACAGAAGCGGTTTCAGGGTCGGTTACGCCTGAAGCACAGCCAGAGCCGGAAATCAGCGTTTCGGCTGTGCCACCTACCCCGCACGTCAAAATCGTGCTGCCAGATGCGCCGATGCGTACCGGGTTGCGAATCGTCCTGAGGCATAAGCTCATTCGCTTACGCCACCCATCGGCTAAGCCTTAATCACCAACCTACACCCGCTTACGACAGGCGGTGAGATGCGGGTAACATCGATCTTGCGCCGCCAGAATCAGCAACCCTAGAAAGATTATCCACTGCCGTGTCAGACTTAGAGTCCGCATGATCTCGCCTGTGCGCCTGCACAACGTTACGCCAATGAGGCGAAACTATGCCTCGACGTCTGCCGTTGAGTCGAGCACTTCGTAGACTTCGAGCGTCGGGCGCCCTAAGAAGGTCTCCGGCGGCAGCGTGCTGGTGCGCGCGTGTCCCTCACGGAAGGCGGGCGATTCCGTCCATGCCTTGAAATGGGCTTCCGACTCCCAATAGGTCATAACGATGTAAGGATCACCGTCGCTCTTAGGGCGAAGCAGTTGGAAGGAGACAAAACCGGGCATTTCATCGACCAAATTAGAGCGCGTACCGAAACGCTCTTCGAACTCTGCCGCATATTTCGGATTCACCGGAATCCGGTTACAAGTCACGATCATGATTTTACCTCTGCTAAGTCTCACGACTGCGGCAGCGTTGCGCCACGCCGCATTGCACCCAGTGTAACACCCGCGTGCAGCCATGCACACCACTCACCGATCCGTCAGGATGACTTCGCCCCATGCCTGCATTGGCTCGGTAAGCTGGTGAAAAGCGACCGATTCGAGATCGTCGGCGTTGAGCTCGATCCACCTGCTCCACGCGGCAACATCCTTGCCGTGATCGACACCTGTAATTGCGACGAGTTCGCTCTGGGCGTGTTCGGCAAGCAGCACGCGATTGTCGCTAAGATAGGAGACGAGGATCAGATAGCCATCGACACTGGCGCAGCGCGCCAGCGTTCGCCCAATCACGAGTTCGAGGTAAGCGAGCCGCTCTTGAACGAAATCGGGCTGGAAGCTGGCATAAGCCGTTTTGCCGTGCAGCGAAGTGTAGGTGTGCATCTGCTCCAAAAGCGGAATCAAGTCGGGGGTCGCAAGGCGCTCAATCCCAAAGCAGACGGCATCGACGTAGTAGAAAACGCCTTTCATGCCATCGTAGAAATCTTCCTCAGTCGCAGTCGCCAGCAGATCGACCACGCGCTGCCAAACGGGAATCGCGCGCGCGTCGGCAACCATGCCCAAGCTGTAAAGCAGATAAACCACGTCCGGCATCGCACCGTGATCAGGCGGAAGCTGTGTGTAGCGGATGTGCGCCGAACGCGGCGGCAGCGTATCGTCTTGCAAATCCACATTAATCGCCTCGATCAGCACCGGAACGCCCTGATTGGCGCTCACTAACGCCAGCGCTTGCGCCAGCAAGACCTTACGCTCAGCCTTCGCTAACGCCTCAACCAGCAGCGGGATCACCTGAGCACCCGCGCAGCAGAGTTCAACTAGCGGAATCGCCCCCTCGTAGAGATCAGTGAGTTCCATATCGGAGTAATCATAGAGCGGGAAAGTCGGCATCGCGTCGATCAGCGCGCGCAGTCCGGCGTCACTGTAGGTCCGGGTGTGAAGCGCGCGCGTCAACACAGCGGGCGGCAGCACGTTCGCCTCGACCAGCCGCGTCTGCAAGTCCGTGAGGCTGATCGTCCGCAGCGACTCGCCCGTGCGGACGGCTTGCGCCGCTGCCAATGCCGCCGCGCCGCCCAAGTTTTCGAGATCGGCTTGCATCCGAATCGCCGGGAGCGCGTCGTGCGTCGCGGAAAACGCCTTGCCGACGACCAGAATGTTTTCCAAGCCGCGCGGCAGCAGCGCCCGATAGGGAATCTCGATTTCGAGGTTGGGCGGGATCAAGCCGACGCGCAGCCAATCCGACCCGGTATGCCCTTTGACGTCGTGATTGCTGAAGGGCACGTTGATCACGTCTTGCCAGCGGCGTTCGCGCAGTTGATCGGTCAGCGTGAGGACGATGTCGGCTTTGATGTGGCGACTCTCGCGCGGGGCGATGTAGATGCCGTGATCGTGCATTTCTTCTTTCGTGCCGCCACGCCTGCGCCCCGCAAGAATAGCGCGGGCGTAGTCCTCAATGTTGGAAACGTCCACCATGCTGGTGAAGTGGTTGCGGGTTAAGCCGGGACGGGGAAACTGCGCCAGCGCGTACCACATGACGACATGATCGCGCTCGTTGCCATAGATGTAATCCGCACCCGCGAACGCCGCCACATCCCCATCACCACTGGCGTCGATCACGACTTTAGCGCGAATCACGCCGATGCCCGCGCGCGTCGCCACGACGACGCCGCCAACCTGATCGCCATCGACCAGCGCGCCGATCACGAAGGCGTTGAGCAGAATATCCGCGCCCGCATCCACCGCCGCTTTGAGCAAGGCATAGGATTTCGCCTCGATATTCCACTTGGGTATCAAGCCCTTGGGTTGCGGGTGATGCAGATAGACGTGCATGTCGTCGACTAACTGCATCACGTTCTCAGCGAAGCCGATTCGATGCCCGAACCAATAACTGTGGACACCACCAAACGTCCCTGTACCGCCCAAACCCGGATTCATCTCGACGAGCGCAGTACGCACGCCTTCGCGCGCCGCCGTGATCGCCGCCGTCGCTCCGCTCGACCCACCGCCGACGACCAGCACATCGACTGAACGCAGCAGCGGCAGCGCGTTTGACACGTCGGTCACGCGGAGATACGCCCGTCCCTGCTGCGGGCTGAAAGGCTCGCGCACTTCATATGTGGATGGAACTGGCGATTCAGGCGTCGGCGCTGCGCTCTCGGACAGCTTCGGCGCGCTAACCTGCGCCCAATGCTGCGCCAGATAGCCGCCGAGCGCCGCGCCCGCCGCGCTCGTGAACACGGGATCGTCGAAACGCTCCGGCGCGACGTTGGCAGCGGGAACCGCCGCATTCAAGAGCCAGACTCCGGCTAAATCACCCGCAAAATCTGCGGGAGGAAGGGGCTGGTCGAGCTTAAGGTGATCGGTGAACTGACTCGCCCATTGGGGTGGCAATTCGCAGGCAATACGCGCGGTCTGTAAGCCCCATAACTCGTAAGATGCGCCGGAGAGATACGCCGACTCGAAGGCAGGCAGGTCACGCGCGAGGGCGGCGGCAACCGCCATTGTCTGCTGACGCGCCACAATCTCGCGCTGAGCGAGGTCAAACGCCGTCTCGTAAGCCGCGTCAAGGTCGAGCGCGCATTCGACCATGACATGTCCCTTGTCGCGGAAACCCGCGTGAAATTTGACTGATACGCCCTCGATAGTCATCGGCGCATCAAGGTTCAGCGAGCCAACATGGTCGAATTCGAGCACGCGCTGATAGATCGCTGAAGGCGGAAAGGACTGGAATGATTCGCCCAAAAGATGCGCGACTAGCGCTGTCTCCGACGTGTCGAGCAGCAGGCGACAAGCGATCACCTGCCGCCCCGACTTGTTGCCGATGATCACGCCTTGCAGCACGCTGTTCTGCTGCTGAACGCCGACGACCATGCTCGCATAAAGCAGCTTGACGCCCGCTTCGATCAGCACATCTTCTAAATGGATTTTCAGCGCATCCAGATTAAACGCGAACTCGCCCTGCCCCGTTCGCTTGCCCGCCGCATCCAGCGACAACGTGAGCAATTTTGGCAATGGCGCGCCGTCTTCCGTTTTCAGCCAAGGACGCAGCGTCGCCGTGATCTCGCGTCCGGGATAGGTACGCGGCTCGACTAACGTGACGCTGTATCCAGCATGCGCAAGTTCGAGCGCCGCCGCGACTCCCCCAAAGGACGCGCCTATGACCACCGCATCACATGCTACCAGCACGGGCAGCGTGGGCTGCTGAAAAGACAAATTGATTGAGTGCATTTTGTTCTCTAACTGATAATCAAAACAAGCACTAAAAAGCCGCCTGTGCCTGTAGGCGGCTTCGACAACAAGCGTAATCATGCCGCATTTTCGCGTGCGGCAAAGACCCAAGCGGTACCATCACGCTGGCGCCTACATGCTTGTGAAAATCACGCTCAGTCGTTCCACCTCTAATATTACAGTGTTCGAATTTCACTTCATTATTTGCTATCTGAAGCCATACTCTATCACCTTATGAGCTGCTTCTCATGGCAAAAAGCGGCGATTCTGCGAATTGTGCTATTCTCTCAAGGGTGTTGGATAGCGACAGCATCAGATTATAAAAAACTCGTAAATACAATATGCAGGTGGATAAGCGCAATGTGCGCTTTGCATCTGCTAAATGGCTCAGATTCAAGGGGGGGGATATCTCATGTAATCGATTCTATAACAGTTCCCTAAATTGCTTTCTTCTATTATACTTGCACAGGAGCATGAAATTTTAAGGCGACCAGCAGATATGAGGGAGTTCCTATGCACATTCGTCGTACAACATGGATCATTATCGTTTTCGCCGTAGTATTCGCCGGGGCGAATATTGCCGCACTTCCGTTCGCCAATTTTGGCACCTACAGCACCCTTTGGGCGCAGGTTTATGGTAGTTCAGAACCCACCATCTCGACTTGCTCGGAAGGATCGCCGGACTTCTCGCGCCTGAGCGATGAGGACGCGGCAGCGCTTTCGGTTCCCTTCCCGCCCCCGACCTCGGATGCAACGCTCATGGCAGTTTACGTCACAAGCTGCTTTGGACTCAACACCGTCGCGCTGAGCGATTTCGAAACCCAAGGCTTGACCTGCGATAACGCCGTTGCCTATCGTATTGAAGTAAACGGCAACCGCCAACTATGGCCGATCTCCTGCGATTCGACCGGGCTGAACTTGTTGATCCCCGGAACAGGGGAGCGCGGGCACATTCAGCTCTATCTAATCTCTGACCCTGCTGCTGCCCCTGATGGCGTCGTCTTGAGCCACGGTGCGTAATTCCTAAGTGCTTTCGGGTATCAAGAGCAGAAGCGCGTGAATGCACTTCTGCTCTTTGTTTGCCCTCTTAAGGAGAGAATACGCCTGTGAAGCGTTTTGTAATCCTGATCCTGCTGCTCATCAGCTTGATCGCAAGTGCATCGCAAGCCCAAGCAGACCGATTTGTCCTTTTTTTGGGGCAAGTTGATGGGCACACTTCGTTATACAGCGCCACGCTGGATGGCATTGTTACCCCGCTCGCATCGTCGGATGCGGGCGACGTCCTGCTATATGATGGTGATTCAAGCAGCGCATCTTTCGTCACCAAGAACGGCGACGGCGCGTTAACTTTGCACATCACCGACTTGAATAGCTTAGCGACAACGCAGTTGCCGCTGGGCAGCCTTGATCCCACACGGCTCGTGCTGACAGAGCAAGCTGTACAGCTTCTCGCGCGCAGCACCGAAAACAAACCCACGCTGATGACGTTTGACCGCGTCACACTCGCCCCTATCGCCCAACGCTCGACACAGCGGAGCGACTCGGCGTTCACCATTCAAGCACAGGGCAATTGGGTCATGGCGTACAATCCTGCGGGAGCGCTCGACGTCTTCAGCTTGCCTACCATCGACTCCGTGAATTTCGAGCTTCCCAACGTCGCTTACAGCACGCCCGTTTGGTCACCTTCGAGGGGACAGTTGCAATTCATCGGCGGCACGTCTGCCAACCCGAATGAGCGGTTCATTTACTTGATGGATTTTGATGCGTCGACCACGCAGCGCTTTCCTCTGCCTGCGATCAGTGGAGCGAATATTCAGCAGTCCCAATGGAGTGCTCACGGGCGTTATATCCTCACATCGAGTCGTCAAGTTTCGGGCACGCTCCTGCTCACCGATGTGACCAATGCCGCCCAAACAACGATCAGCGAACCGGGATTCATCCTTACGCCAATGGGTTGGTCGTATGACGACTCGTGGCTCTTATATACAGCGCAGATCAGCGCCTACAGCCCTACCGACCTGTTTGCCTACAACGTCATCACCAGCGAGCAGCATCCGATCCACGATTTGATCCACACACCTGTGACCGTGCGGTGGGCAAATGACACGAACGAGATGCTGGTGCTCGCTCAGGGAACGGATCAAATGATAGGCGTATTTACGACCGAAGCGCCATCCTTCGATACGTGGCAGTCTTTGATTCCCTCCGTTGATGGCGCTATCGTTCAATCATCGATTCAATGGACAGGTACTACGCTGCTGCTGGAATATGACGGCGCACTGCTGGGCATGGATACGGCGACTGGCGTTGTTTTACGCCTCGCGCCTGAATCGATTACGGTGGTTGCCAACAGCGTCCAGATGATCGGCTAGCGTTGTGAAGTACGGGATCAGCCGCGAACCGATCCAGCAAGCCGCATTATTCGCGTTCGGTCTGGTGATTTTCGTCAGCACCGCTGCTCCCGGACTCTACACCTACGACAGTGCCGAATTCGTGATTGGTGCTGCCACGTTGGGGATTGTCCACGCCCCCGGCTACCCGCTCTACCTGCTTGTCGCGCACATCTTTACGTGGCTGCCGATTGGCGATATTCCCTTTCGCGTCAATCTGTTGTCGGCGGTTTGCCTCGCTCTCGCGATCCCGATTCTGTTCACGCTGATCAAGCGCTTGATCGGGTCAACGCTGGCGGCAGCAAGCGGTGCGTTGAGTGTGGCGCTCTCGTTTCTGATTTGGAGTTCGGCGATCCGTGCTGAAGTCTATACGCCACAGCTTCTCACGCTTGCGATTGCGGGATGGGCGCTCGTGCGCGTTGCCCAGCGCCCCGTCAACGCACGCGCACTGATTGCGGGTGCGGCTTACGGGATCGCGCTGGCGATGCACCCCGGTTCAATCCTATTCGCACCGGGCATATTGATCGTTTTTCTCATGCTGCCACTCCATTGGCGAGTGCGATTTGCGGCGGGAACGGTCGCGGTCGCCCTGTTCGCTCTGCCTCTGCTCTATTTCCCACTGCGCTACGCAGCAAATCCGGCGCTCAATTTAGCGGGTCAATACAATGCTGACGGCAGTTTCCAGCCCGTTAATTTGAGCACCCTTGACGGCATTCTCTGGGTACTGCGCGGACAGCAGTTCTCGTCTCTGTTCTTCTCCGATGGACTGTTCCCGTTACCCGCTCAACTCGCCTCATTCACGTTGCAGTTCTGGCGCAACTTTATTGGAATCGGCATTTTGCTGGGCGTCGGCGGCGTGATTGTCATGCCTCGAAACATCCGATGGACGTGGTTGATCTTCTTCGTCCCCAACGCTTATTTTTTCGCGAGCTACGGTGCTGTAGACCGCGAAACAATGTACGGACCGGCGCTGATGCTCTGGGGTATCGCTATCGCCTACGGCTTGAACGCGCTGCTCCAGCAGGTTGAATCAGGATTGCGGCTCCCGCTCGCGGCGGCGCTGCCGCTGGTGCTGCTCGTGATCAACCTGCCGCTGCTCAACCTACGAACTGATGATCACGTTCGCGAACGCGCACAGATCATCCTCGATGCACTGCCGACTGGATCGGTCATCGGCAGTTGGTTTGAAATTGTGCCAATCCAGTATTTGCAAATTATCGAAGGTCAGCGCCCCGATTTGCAGGTCTATAATCAATTTTTATTCGACAAAAATACGCTGCTGCAATTCGTCCCGACCACCGATCAAGTCGTTTTGCTGGGAACTCAATTCGATCCACACCTTTTGAGCGGCGGAAGTCGTTTACAGCCGCTCGAACTCGCGCTACCATCACTGGAACATCCTCATGAACTCCAACCGGAAATCGCAGGTTATCGACTCATACGCTGATGTTTAAAACTTGGGAAGATGCCGTACTGCGCGTTGGGCTGCTTGCCAGCGCAGCCTTATGCTGGTACAGCAGCTCGCGCTTATGGGAAGCGGGCAACATGATCGTCGAGCGCGGCGCGGTGGCGCTCGCGTTTATCGGCTATTTTCTCTCGGCATTGCTCCTATTTATGGTCGTGATCCAGTCGATACCGCGCTGGGCGCGGCTGCTGATCCCGCTGGCAGTGATCCTGATGTGGAGCAGTTTGATGTTTGTCAACGGCGTCAACCGTGACCAAGCGGGGCACGCCTTCACGACTGACGTGCATCTGTTCTCGGATTACGCCGCGAGTCTCGTGCGGCACGGCGAAAACCCCTACATTCATGATCTGCTTGACTCGTATCGCGTCTACAGAGCATCAGCACTGTATTCAACGCCTCTGATTGATGGCGACATCGTGGGCGGCGTCTCCTATCCATCGCTGGCGTTTCTGGTCTACGTGCCTTTTCAGCTACTGAGCATCAACACCGCGCTGATTTACCCGCTCATGCTGCTGGCGACTCTGCTGCTGCTCTATGGAATCGCCCCCCCTGCCCTGCGACCGCTTGCCGTTTTACCGTTCCTCGTCAACCCGAATTACTTGCTCTATTCGCTGGGCGGCGTGAACGACATTGGTTGGGCGTTGCTGCTCTGCATTATGATTGCCGTTTGGCGGCGTGCGGGCTGGCGTGCAATTGTGTTTGGTCTTGCCTGCGCCTTCAAGCAGCAGCCGTGGTTCCTCGTGCCATTTTTGCTGGTGCGCTTGTGGTACGAAAACAACAATCAACCGCTGCGCCTTCGTCTATGGGAACTCGCAAAATTCGGCTTGATCGCGGGCGGCGTGTTTCTGGTCTTGAACGCCCCGTATATCGCCGCCAACTTCAATGCTTGGCTTGGCGGCATTTTACGCCCGCTCACCGAAAACATGATCGTATTGGGACAAGGCTATTCCAGCCTGAGCTTGTTCGGCATCATCTTCTTCCCCGATTGGACGTTTAGCTTCTTCACCTATGGGCTGTTGGCAGTGCTGATCTACTTGTATGCGCGCTTTTATCGCCAGTGGACTGAGGCGCTGTGGATTCTGCCCGCGATTGTCCTCTGGTTCGGGCGACGCAGCTTATCGTCGTACTGGTACTACTATTTATTTCCGCTGGCAGCAGCGCTTTTGATCCAGTATCGACGTAATCTTCCCGCCCCTATAGTAGAAAAACAGACCGCTTCACGCCTATGGCTCACACCTGTCATAATTGGCGCGGTCGCGCTGATCGGCACAATTGGCTTCGCCGCCATCCCGAACCCGATTCAGATCGCCCTCGTCGGTCCCGTACTCTACAGCGGAATCAATACGCGGCTGACCGTGCAAGTTGAGAATCACAGCGCGCAGCCCCTAACGCCCCGCTTTTCGGTCGAAAGCTGGAGCGAGCAACCCGCATTCTGGGACGTTTTAAATGGACCCTCAGTCGTCGAAGCGGGTGAACAGAGCTTGTTCACACTCCACACCGACTATCCGCTCGAAATTTTTAACGCGACCGCTGGCGCACAAGTGATCGTCAGCGATGCAAGCAGCTACGGATTGCGCGCCTCGACGTTCCTACCCGCCGCCGCACTGATCTATCCCGATCATCTGCCGAATACCGATTATGTTTACTGGAATGCAGCCAATGATGCCCCCTATGGTTGGGGATTCGTGGGGAACTCGCAAACGGGTGAGATTCGCCTGAGCAATCAACCATCCGCCATCGATCAACCGCAGCGTCTGCTGCAAATGGAACTTACGCCTTCGGGCAATCAGCCGAGCGAACTCGCCCTTGATACGTGGCTAATGCTGCCTGAAGCGCCGATCACGTTGTGGATCAAGCCGCCCACACAAGCTAACCAAGCACCCGATTTCGAAACGCTTTACGGAATTCAAGCGGTGTTGACCGCCAATGGAAAGCGCTTTTACGTCCTGTTTGGCGATGCTGACACGACCGGAACGCTGCCGAATGGCGATCCATATCGGATGGTCGCCGCGCCTGCAGACGTGTGGAGTCAGCAAACGATCCGCATTCCTGAGATCATTTCGCTGCTCAATGTTCCGCTGCCTGATCCCGAAATTCGCGCCGTCAGCAGTCTACAAATCCCAATGCAGATGATCAATTTCCGCCTCTACGTTCGCTCGGCTCAGCCGTTGGTCGCGGAATTTGGAACGATAACGATGGCAGATGATGACCTACCGCTTCATGACTTGCTGATCGAGGATACAATCCAGTCCCCCGCCGATCTGCTCTTGTGGCGCGGCGATATAAATCTCAAAGCGGGCAACGATGCGCTTGCCAGTCAATATTATCAACAGGCGGTTGATGCCGACTCTACTTCTGGCGCTGCCTATTTCGGGCTAGCCAGCGCACAAATCCACTTGGGGAATTATGCCGATGCTCAAACGGCGGTGCAGTCCGCGCTCGATCATGACTATCCCTTTACTGCCCGCGCTTATTGGACTTTGGGGAATGCCTATCTTAGCTTGAGCCAGTATCAGGAAGCGCAGACCGCCTTTACTAGTGCGCTGGATCGGCTGACGCGCGACCTCGCCGCCTACGATAGTACATTTCAGGCAGCGGTTTACAGCGGTCTAGGTGACGCGCTCATGCTTCAAGATCGACCGGAAGTTGCCGAGGGCATGTTCGCCCGTGCCAGCCAGCTTAACCCTTTCGATCTCGCCAACTATCAGGCGCTGTTCAGCATCTACAGCGATCAAGCACGCTGTGCAGCAGCAGCAGTTTTAGTGGATCAAAGCGCGCGCTATGCCCTGCCGATTACGGCGATGGACAGCTGCGATTAAGCCCTAAAAAAACGGTCTATCCTCCTGCTTCATACAATGGGTAAATGTCGAGGTAATCGACCATGAGTCCGAGTGTGCGCGTGTCCGAGCTTTGTTCAATCGACGAGGGTGAAATCACCGCGTCGATTGTGAACTGAATTTCGGAAGGCTTACCATTCGGGCTGAGTGCCGCGACAGGGATCACACCCGTATAGACGCCGTCTACAAGGTGGAGCGCGACGGGATGATCATTGACGCTAAAGACCAACGTATCGAGTAGGCCGGATGAAATCGCCCGCAAAATACCGATCTCGACCCGAAGGTCAACCGCAGAAACGAGACGAATCGTGAGCGACGACCGCGGCTCAATCGTCCATTGAAACGAAGTGCCATCAGCGAAACGCTCGACATCACCCCAGCCCTCATTCTCAAAGGCACGTGTATCCTCGTCAAATTCAAAACGATGCGCTGATACCGGACCCAGTGCAAGGCTGCCAATAGGTTCACCCAGCCCACGAAGAAATTGCATATCACTCCAATTCCACACGCGGCTGGGATCCTCATCGACACTAACAGGAATATAATTCCACGATTGAGTCGCATCGACACTCGCGCCACGAAAATGAATCGCCAAACTCAGGAACGTGGTGATCACCAATAAACCAGCCGTGAGGTAAAAGGCTGTTTTGCGCAGCGACGGCAAGTTGGCAAAGAACGGAATCAGGAAAAAAGCGAAATACGGCAGCACGTCGGACATGTAACGGGGACCAAAACTATAGCCCGCGTACCAGTTACGATACGAGGACATCAAAAACCAGTGCAGGAGAATAATCAGGATTAAGGCGAAATCCAGCCCACGCAGCGAGCGCGACCGCAGCTTGATGCCGATTCCGACGAGGCTGAACAGCAAAACTGGAGAAAAGATAAACAATCCGCGATTAGGGCTGATGAGATTGCCCAGCAAGCCATTAACCAGCCCACGGACGTCTTCCGCTGGTAAAAAATAGGACACAAAATAGGGCGAGAATGGCTGACCGTAAACGGTGTAGTTCAGATAGAAAAAGAGCAAACTGATCAGCGCAGCGCCGAGCACAAACAGAATAATTTTTTGACGGAAGACGAGCAGCACATAGAGTGACAGAATGATGACTGACAGGCTGTTCGTAGGGCGAATAATGTAGGCAAACGCCAGCGCAAAGCCCGACAGCACCAGAAACCGCGATAACTCCCTTGCGCGCAGCAGCGCGTACAAGCTGATCGACAGCATCAGCATCGAGGGACCGTGCTGCCACAATCCCCGGCTGACAACCGATAATGCTGACGTACAAAACGCAAAGATGAAGGCAATCAGCAGTGCGCTCTGGTTCGCCAGATACAGCCGCGCTATCAGGTAGAGGAATGCCGCTGTGCCCGCCACCGTAACGGAGGCGATCAACATATCCAGTCCAGCGAGCAGTATTTGCCCGCTCAACAGACGAAGATTGACCGAGATTAAATGGGCACCCCAATCAGCCGCAGCAGCGAACGGGACAGCAAAAAGCGACGCGCCAATCGGGTACGTGTTGTAGGGCGTGCCATCAACGTAATGAAGCGTGTAGTCCAACCCCACCTGATCGATCAACGTTTGATATTCCGAAAGATCGATATTGCCTTCATAGATCAGGCTGAACGCTGTCGGCAAGTTCCATACGGCGTCGCCATAGGTTTGATTAATGGGGAATTGCAGATTTGTAGCGACGACGAAGATAAAGATAAGCAGCGCCACGATACCGTTACTTGGAAAATGAATCCCGAACAAGCGTGGATTCATATGCCCGTATGGGCGATGCGCTGGCGCGGCGTGGCTGTTCAAATGTTTTCCTGTCTTGATCAATCCTGCGTGTAAATAAACGTGGCTGTTTTACGAACAGAACGGCTCATGCGTTCGATTTTAGCGTATGTTGTTCAACACAGCTACGGCTTGAAAGTTAGCGCTGTCCGCGCAAGCGAGGATCAAGCACATCGCGCAGACCGTCGCCGAGTAGGTTAAAGCCCAACACGCCCAAAATGATCGACAGTGCGGGGAAAATCATCAGCCAAGGCGCGAGTTCGGCAAGGCTACGGCTCTCGCTCAACATCACGCCCCACGAGGGTGTTGGCGGCTGTGTGCCCAGCCCCAAAAAGCTCAAGCCCGCCTCGGTCAGCAGCGACCACGACAACGCCAAGCTGACCTGCACGATCAGCGGTGCGAGCGTGTTCGGCAAAATGTGGCGAAAAATGATGCGCGCGTCAGACATCCCCAAGCAGCGTGTCGCCGTTACATACTCCATTTGCTTGACCGAGAGGACAGGCCCGCGCGCGACTCTGGCGAAGATTGGCGTGTAGACAATCGCAATTGCCAGTACCGTTGTATTGACGCCGGGACCGAGGACGCTCACGATCACCAACGCCAGCAGCAACGCTGGCAGCGCAAAGAAAATGTCCATGATGCGCATGATGATGTTGTCGAACAATCCACCGATGTAGCCGGAGAGCGTGCCGAGCAGCGTGCCAAGTACGCCAGAGATTGCTACAGACAGCACCGCCACACGCAGAGAATTGGCAGCCCCTTCCATCAGGCGGCTGGCAACATCACGCCCGTACAAGTCCGTTCCTAAAGCGTATTGTGCACTCGGCGGCTTCAAGCGGTCGGGCGTATGCTGCTCTAGGGTCGGGTAAGGCGTGATCGCGAAAGCGCCGAGCAGCGAGATGATCACGTAAGCCGTCACCAGCAGCAACCCCAGCGCACCGCTGAGATTTTTGATCAGCGGTGTAAGGGTCGAGAAACGCGAAGAATCAAGCTTCTTGGGCATAGGAAACGCGCGGGTCAATTGCCGTATAGATGAGGTCAGTCAGCAAATTGATGATGACGAAGTTGAATGCAATGAAAAGCGCCACGCCCTGCACCAGCGCGTAATCGCGCTGCGAGATGGCGTTAAAGACCAGCCGCCCGATTCCCGGCAGTGCGAAAATCTCCTCGATAATCACCGTGCCACCTAACAGATAGCCGATTTCGACGCCGACAATCGTGATCACCGGAATGAGCGCATTCCGCAGTGCGTGCCGCCGAATCACCACCCCCTCGAATAACCCCTTACTGCGCGCCGTCCGCATGTAATCCTGCTCAAGCACTTCCAGCATCGCAGAACGGGTTGTGCGCATCACCGACGCCGCACATGAAAAACCGAGCGTGAAAGCAGGGAAAATCATCTGACTCAGGTTACGAATGGGTTCTTTCCAGAGCGAGACGTAATCACCGGAATTCGGCAAAATGCGGAAGTAGACGGAGAGGACGTAGATCAGCAGCGTACCTAGCAGAAAACTAGGGACTGCTAAACCGAGCAGCGCGAACACACGCCCCAGTAGATCGATGACGGAATTGTGCTTGACGGCAGAGAGAATGCCAATCGGAATGCCCAGCACCAGCGCGATTAGCACGGACATGAGGGTAAGCTGAAGTGTGACCGGAAAGCGGTCTAGAATAAGCTGCAAAACGGGTTGACCGTAACGCATTGACAACCCTAAATCGCCATGCACGACCCCGCCCAGCCACGTGAAGTACTGTTCAACAACGGGTTTATCCAAGCCGAAATAAGCTTCCAGCGACTCGCGCTGCGTTTCCGTCAGCATCCCCGCTTCTGTGCCAAGCATTGCACCGATAGCATTACCCGGTACAAGGCGGATCGCACCGAAGATCAAGAGGGAGACGCCGAGCAGCGTAGGGATAAAAGCAATCGCCCGCTGCGTGAGGTAGCGAATCATGGGGAAAGGGGGTTGAAAGGGCGACCACGCTTTTCAGCATAGTCGCCCCGACAACTTACTTGTTTAGCTCAACCTGCGCCAAGCTGAGGATAGAGCTTGTTGGCGAAGGCACAAATCCGGTCACGTAGGGCTGCTGCGCAGTGTAGTTGTAGCCGACGTAGAGCCAAACCCAAGGCGCTTGTTCAGTGATATAGGTCTGGAAGTCAGCGAAGGTGTCGTAGCGCGCCTGCGCATCCGTTTCGGTGCGCCCTGCGGCGAAAATTTCATCCAGCTTCGGATCAATGAAGCCAGCGACATTATTCAGGTTGCCGGTCGAGGGCCAGTAGCGCGCGTACATGGTGTACGGGTCAGTACGACCGCCGTTCAATGCGACTGCGGCTTCAAAGTCGCCAGCCAGCCAGCGATCCACGTAGACGCCCAGTTCGAGCGACTCGATTTCGACCGTGATGTTGATATCGGCAAGTTCCGCTTGAATGGTCTGCGCTTCGGCAATGGCGGTCGGCGGCTCGGCGTTCGCGGCGATGATCTTGAGCGTGAAGCCGTCGGACAACCCTGCCTGCGCCATCAACTCGCGGGCACGGTCAAGGTCGCGCTGGTAGCAGAACAAATCGTCAGTCGGGAGTGCATAAGCAGGCACCGTCAAAGGGCCAGTAACCTGACCTTCGCCCAAGGCTGCCACGTCCAGAATTTCCTGACGATCAACCGCGCAGGAGATGGCTTGACGCACTTCCAACTGGTCGAGCGGCGGCTCGGCGGCGCGAAGCTGCAAGACATTGTAGTTGATCGACGGGACGCGGTTCAAAACGACGGTCGGGTCATCCTCCAACAGCGTGGCGACCAGCGGATCGTTGATCAGCGCAAAGTCAATCGTTCCGGCGCGCAGCGCGGCAAGGATCGACGTTTCGTCAGGGATGATGCGGATTTCGATGCCGTCGATGTTGGGACCATCGCCCCACCAATTCGGGTTCGCGGCGAGCGTAGTCGTCTGGTCAGGCGTCCAATTTTCGAGCATGAATGGACCCGTACCATTGGCGACTGTCGCCACGTCGCCGCTTTCAATATCGGCAGAATCGACGATTGCCGCATTGGTCGAAGCCAGCGCCGCCAGCAGCGGCACATCAGGCTGTGACAGGTTGAAGACAACCGTGTAATCGTCGGGCGTGTCAATCGAGGCGATGCTCAGGTAGTTGGAGCGCGCCGACGCGCCGGTTGCTTCGTCGAGAATACGCTCGAACGATGCCTTGACATCTTCGGACGTGAAATCCGCCCCGTTGTGGAAGGTCACGCCTTGACGCAGGTGGAAGGTTAGCGTCAAGCCGTCGTCAGAGAAATCCCAGCTTTCCGCCAGTGCCGGAACAACGCTTAAGTCGGCATCGGTGTTGACCAGCGGCTCGTAAATCAGTTCCAAGAGCCGGAACGAGGCAAACGCAGTTTGGGTATGCGGGTCAAGCCCGGTCGTATCCGCCGCGCGCGCCATGATCAGGATATTGCTGTCATCCTGCGCTGTGACGAGAAGCAGCGGGAAAACCAGCAAGCCTAGCAAAAAGACGAGCAACCATTTACGCATTTAAAACTCCTTTTATGGAATCATCCCTGTAAAGTCATGCTGTGAATGAGAGATTACCCATTATGTCACTTCAACGGTTTGCGGAAAATCAATTCCGTGACGTCTGGTAAGAC
>JBBSNT010000005.1:0-39749 GCA_038260485.1 Aggregatilineales bacterium
ACGGTCGTCAATATCTACGCGACCGTCGCGGTCGATGGCTGGAACTGGTATCAGATCGGCGTCGATCAGTGGGTTGAGCAGAAGCTGATCGCCCGCGCGCTCCCCGTCGAGCGCCCTGCCGATGTTGATACCGTCAAATGGGTCAGCGTTGACCTCTATGAACAGGTAACGATTGCCTACGAGAACAACACGCCTGTGTTTGCGACGTTGGCGGCATCAGGTCTGGGCGATTGGCCCACTAATGAAGGGCTGTTTCACGTCTACGTCCGCTATCTGCGCACTATCATGAGCGGCGCGCAGGGCAACCCCGACTTCTATTTTCTCGAAGAAGTCCCGTGGACGATGTACTTCGACCATGACATCGGCTTGCACGGCACCTACTGGCACGACGGCTTCGGCTACCGCCATAGTCACGGCTGTGTCAACCTATCGATCACCGATGCGGCATGGCTCTACAATTGGGCATCATCTGAAATTGACCTCACTATCCCTGCCGACACGGGTGCAGCAGTCTATGTTTACAGCAGTGGAGATTATCGCTAATTAGCCGTTGATCGACTATTGCGTCTGCTCAAAAGCAGGTTATCATGATGCTTCATTAGAACGTGCTTCGGAGCATCAGCAGGTGCAAGATCAACGAATCAATCCCCTTGCCTACCGCATGGAGAAATTCATGCGCGCCTACGGCTACGAGAAAATCGAAACACCGATCATTCAACCGGCGGAGTTGTTTTTGACCAAAGCAGGTGATCAAATTATCAATCGCCTGTTTACTTTTGAGCGCATGGGCAAGCAGCTTGCGCTGCGCCCGGAATTCACCGCGCTCGCCGCGCACACTTACATCACGCGCTACCCCGATCCGCCGCACCCAGTCGTTCGTTGGCAGTTCGGCGGTTCGATCTTCGAAGAAGCCGACGGCGACCACCAGCGCTACAGTATCGGCGCGGAATTGATCGGCATGGGCGGTGCTGCTGCCGAAGCTGAACTGATGGCGCTGGCAACCAAAGGCGCAGCAGCGCAAGGGCTGGAAAATTCAACGCTTGTAATCGGTCACGTTGACCTAATGCGTCTGCTGCTCGCCCGTTATCAACTGGACAGCCGCACCCAGCGTTTTCTGCTCAATCACCTGCATATGCTCAAGGATTCCGGTAAGGTAGAAGTTCTCGACCAGCTCGATAAGCTGCTGCTTGGCAGTCACGGTTTTGACGATGATGTCATTGAAGCGGAAATTGGCTCGGAACTCAGTACGCAGCAGATGCTCGACGTGCTGCTCGACGCGACCCAGCGCGGCACGACGATGGGCGGGCGTACCCGTCACGATATCGTGCGCCGTCTGCTGCAAAAACGCCAGCGTGCCAGTGAACGCGGACAGATAATCGCCGCACTTGACTTCTTAGAGCAGTGGAGCGCAATTTGCGCCTCGCCCGACGAGGCTTTCGCCGAAATTGCTGCATTGATCGCTGATGATCAACCGGCAGCGCAGGAGCTTCTAGCGCGGTGGCAGTCCGTGATCGATCTACTCGGCGCATACGGCATTGCTGCCGATAGCATCCAAATCCAACCGGGTTTGGCGCGCAGTTGGGATTACTATACCGGCATCGTCTTCGAGTTGTGGTCAGCATCGGGCTGTCACATCGGGGGTGGCGGTCGCTACGATGATCTGACGCGGCTCGTCGGCGGCGCTCACAGCGTTCCGGCGGTTGGCTTCGCCTACTACATGGATCAACTACTGCTAGCGCTGCCGGAAACAGCATCATCCCACCAACGAACAGTCGCCATTATCGCCGCACCTGAAACGCAGAAAAGTGCCGTCCTCTGGGCGGAGATGCTCCGCGCGCATGATCACATCGTCACCTTGTTCAGCGATGCTTCCCAAACCGACGACCCTTATGTCGCCCAGCCCGACGGCAGTTTGCAACGCGGCGCTCACGTCTACACATCTTACGAAACACTCGCCCATGATCTGGAGTTAACGCCGTGACCGACCGTGTAACACTGGCGCTGCCCAGCAAAGGCGCGATTGCCGACCCGACCACTAGCTTTCTACAAGATTGCGGCTTGCGCGTCGAAAAACCCAATCCGCGCCAATATACCGGGACAATGCCCGCCCTACCCTGTGTGGACGTGCTCTTTCAGCGCGTGACCGACGTGGTTTACAAAGTCTCGGACGGTACTGCGCAGCTAGGTGTCACCGGGCTGGATGTTGTCCGTGAACACCCACACGACGATCTCATCGTCATTCACAATGATTTAGGCTATGGTGATTGCAAGCTGTTGGTCGCCGTGCCGGAAGCGTGGGTCGATGTCGAAAGCATGATCGACCTGACCGAAGTCGCGCTCGATTTCCGCGAGCACAAGCGCCGTAACCTGCGCGTAGCGACGACCTACTCCAACCTCGCCCGCCAATATCTGCATGAGCAAGGCATTCATCATTTCACGCTCGTCAGTGCTGAAGGCGCCATCGAAGCCGCCCCGACTATCGGCTATGCGGACATCATCGTCGATCTGGTTCAGACAGGAACGACTCTGCGCGAGAATCACCTTAAGGCGCTGCCCGACGGTGTGATCGTCGAATCGCAGGCGTGTCTGGTTGGCAATCGTCAGGCGCTCAAGCATAATCCAGCGGTAATTGACGCCGCTCGCGTGATGCTCGAGCAGATCGACGCGGCACTGCAAGGACACGGCTTTTCGCAGGTGACGGTCAACATTTACGGCGAAAGTGCCGAAGAAGTCGCCCGCAAGATCGCCGCCAATCCACTCACACGCGGTTTACAGGGACCTACCATTGCCCCAATTCAGGGCGCAGAGAGTCATTGGCACACGGTCACGATCATCATTTCGAGCAAAAGTCTGCTGAAGGCGGTGGAATTTCTGCGCGGTTTGGGTGGGACGCAGTGCATCGTCGTTCCGGTGCGCTACGTTTTCCTCGAACAGTCACCGACTTTTGCCCGCCTCAAGGAAACGCTCTAGGGTCAGACCTGTGTCTGCCTGTTAAGCTACTGTAGCGCTTGTTCCACCTCATCCAGCGTGATGTCGATCAAGCTGCGCGGGTTACTGCTTTCCGCGCCCATCTCGACCGCCATCGCTAACCCTAACAAACTAATTTCCGGCGGGAACTTATCACCGTCAGTTAGATTCATCGTCAAGAACGGGCAGCAGAACAGCGCCGCTTTCAGATAAGCGCGCCAATCGTCCCGCAGCCAACCGCGCTGCTTGAGTTCACCGAGCATCGGCGTTAGCGTCCGCTCGACCTTGCTGCGCAGAAACATTTCTCGCACCGGATGCAGCCCATAATTGTGCTCGATGTGCCACGTTTCGCCCTCACTACGAAGCGAAATCTGCGTTTGTGCGGCTTTGACCTGCGCGAAATACATCCACATCGCAAACACATTGTGAAACAGCGGTTTCGTCAGGTCAAGCAGCGGATCGTGCCGCCCCGCAAATGCCGGATCGAAGTACATCAACGGCTGATCTGCGCCACTAAAAAAGACATTGCCATTATGCGCATCCCCGTGTCCGATAATCGACGGCGCGGCTTGCGAGGGAGTCAACAGTCGGGTCGCCTTCTCGATCAGTTGATCAAGCGTCACATCGTAGCGCTGCCCATTGATCTGCCAACGAACACGGCGCACCCGCGCCATTGATTCGATGCCGTCCTGCAGCGCGATCTGCGTCCCATCATAGAAGTGAGCCAACCTGCCCCCGGTCAGCCGATGATAGAACAACTGATGGATCGGCGCGGCTGCCGCTTGATCGGCATCTTGCCATTCCAGCGTATTCAGGTAAAGCTGGAGCAGCAAATCGTCGGCGCTGTTCTGCGCCTGTGTCAGTTCGTACAGCAAATCGCCCTCAACTGAGTTGGACTCACCCTGCTCTATTGCCCACGCCAGATCGAACACCGACGGATCGTCGATCACCTCATAGACCAGCAGCTGCTTACCAGACTCGTTAGCGCCGTAGATCGGCTGAAGTACCGGATAGCCCGCATCTGCCAGCAGCGCCGCGTGATAATACTCGTCGATTACCCCGTCAGACTCGATGTGCGTCTTGAAGAAATAGCGCTCGCCGCTGGCAATGGTCATGAAGCCGTTGAACGAGTTCAGCGACACCGCCAGCGGGCGCAGATCGACCGCCGTCACGTCGAATGGATAATTCGCGCGCAGAAAATCGAGCAGCAGCGCTTCCGCCGCCGCTTTATCGGTAAACTGAAGCGCTTGAATGTGTTGCAGCGTGTCCATCTCAAAAAACCTTTTACCACAAAGAACGTAGAGGGCACAAAGCTGCTTTCCTCTGTGATCTTTGTACCCTCTGGAGATGAATAAATTTATATCCCTAAAATCTCGTTGCGCTTACGAATCGCTTGCGCGTGCGCGGGGAAGCCTTCGTAATCCGCCAGCGTCGTTGTGATGCCCTGCAAACGCTCGTAACCCTCACGGGAGAGATAGCCAATCCCCGTCCGTTTCAAGAAGTCCCACACGCTGACCGCCGAGAAACTGCGGGCGAAGCCGCCTGTCGGCAGAATCGCGTTCAAGCCGAGGCAGTAATTCGCCGTTGGAATTGGCGTGTAGTGACCAAGTAGGATTTCACCCGCGTTGCGAATCTTTTGCAGCGTTACGAACGGATCAGCCGTCAGCACTTCGAGGTGCTCCGGCGCGTAGTCGTTGACGAACTGGATCGACGCTTCAAGATTTTCGGTCAGCAGCACGCCACCGTAATTCGACAGCACATTGTTGATGAACGCCTGTCGCCATTGAGGCAGATCAGCAATGTAGGCGGGCAGCGCATCAAGGACGCCCTGCGCGACCGCTTCGCTGTGGGTCACGAGGATCGCCGCCGACTCTGGACCATGCTCAGCTTCGACCAGCAGGTCGAGCGCCGCGAGACGTGGATCGGCATTTTCGTCACACAGGATGATCGACTCGCTCGGTCCAGCAGGCAAACCAACATCGACTACGCCGAACAACAAGCGTTTCGCTGCCGTGACATAACTGTTTCCCGGTCCAATGATCTTACCAACTTTCGGGATTGTCTCCGTCCCATATGCCAGCCCTGCGACCGCTTGAATACCGCCAACCGCGTAGACTTCATCGATGCCCACGACTTCGGCGGCAACCAGCGTTCCGGCATCGGCTTTGCCATCCGCTGTCGGCGGCGTCACCACGATCACGCGCGGCACACCAGCGACTTTCGCAGGAGTACCCAACATCAGCATGACCGACGGGAACGATCCTTTGCTGCGCGGAACGTACAACCCGGTACTAACAATCGGCGTGACCTTCTCACCAGCCATGATCCCCGGCTGAAGCTCAGTGAACCACATTTGCTCTGGCATTTGTTCTTTGTGGAAGCGCAGGATGTTGTCATATGCGGCTTCGATGGCGTCGATCACAGCAGGATCGAGCGCCGCACGGGCGGCGGCAAAATCTTCCGGCGTCGCCCGCAGCATCGACGCCTCGAACTCCGGCGCATCCAGTTTGCGCGTATACTCGACCACTGCCGCATCGCCTTCAGACCGTACGCGGTCGATCATCCCCTGCGCTAGCGGGAACAGGTCGCTGATGTCCTTTTCGGCGCGACGCAGCAGCCGTTTCAGGTCAGCATCAGGTAAGTCTTTCAACTTAAGATATTGAATCACGGTTCACCCTTCTCTTGGACTAACTAAGCGTGTTTGCAATTGAGCGAGTTGTTGATCGGTGACACCGCACGTCCGCAAATAGTTCACAACCCCGTCGTATTCCGAATTGAGCACTTTGAGCGTATGCAGCATCGACTCGGCATCAGAAGCGACATCCCGCTCGAACTGGCGCATATCATGATCCTGTTTCTGCGCGTATTCGCGCCATTGCGCGACGAGGTGGGCAATCTGAGTCGTCGTCTGCGCGTAATCATCGGCAATCACGTCGTCAGCAACGCCGACCAGACGGAGCAGCAGCGCGCTCACGACACCGGTACGATCTTTGCCAACAGCACAATGAAACAGGATTGCGGTTTCAGCTTCGCTGATAGCGGCGATAATCTTACCGATATTGTCCCTAAAAGCGACCAAATATTGACTATAAAGCTCGCCTAAATGGGCGTATTCCGCTCCACTAGCGAAGCCGCTCTGTGAAAGCGGCAAATTGCGGTAGTCAACGGCATCAACCTGAGCGAATACATCAGGATAATCGCGAACTTCTTCGTCGTCGCGTAAATCGATCACGGTTTTGACGCCATAATCCAGCAAACGCTGTTGTCCGGCAGGCGTAATGCGGTCAAGGTTGCTCGACCTGATCAAGACGCCCCAGCGCGTGGTCTGCCCGTCCTGAGTCGGATAGCCGCCCAAGTCACGGATATTGACACCACCTTCAACCTCGATGTGTCGGTTACGTTCGGTCATGTTGCCTCACTTCGGAGATACCAATTATACAAACGAAAAGCGCGAGGACGGTCGCCCCGCGCTTTGAGAACTCTGAGCCGTCTGCTCGCGCGTTAGGAATTGACCGCCGCCGTTTGGGGATCAAGCTGATGCGAGCGCCGATGCGTGCCATCCCACCGGATGTCGGGGATCAAGATGTCGCGTTTCTCAAGGATGCGGTCTTTGTGCTGCATCAAGTCTTTGAGCATGATCTGCATTTCGGCAGCGATGTCGTGCGTCGGCTGGTAGCCGAGGTCGATCAGGTGCTGGCGATCTGGATTGAAGTAATGATGCTCTTGTTCAGTGCGAGGATTATCGAAATGTTCGATTTCGACTTCTAAGCCGACTGCCGCGCCCGCTTCACGGACTTTGTAGGCGAGTTCTTCAATCGTATAGCATTCTTCGAACTGGTTGAATACGCGATATTCGCCCGGTTTCGGTGGATTTTCGAGCGCAATCGTCAAACACTGCATCGAGTCACGCAGCGGCAGGAAGCCGCGTGTCTGAGCGCCACTGCCGTAGAGCGTCAGCGGATGACCGATCACGGCTTGGCAGCAGAAGCGGTTGATCGCCGTGCCAAAGCATTGATCGAAGTCGAGTCGGCTGCGTAGGCGCGGATCGTCTCCCATCGCGTCGATCTGCGTGCCAAAGACCACACCCTGCATAATGTCAGTCGCCGCCAAGTTCCAGATTTTGCAGGCAAAAATCGTGTTGTGCGTATCGTGGACCTTCGTCAGGTGGTAAAAGCTCCCCGGCTGACGTGGGAAAGGCAGCTTATCTTTGCGCCCGCGATGCTCAATCTCGATGAAACCTTCGGGAATATCGACATTCGGCGTCCCGTACTCGCCCATCGTGCCCAGTTTGACCAGATGTGCCGTCGGGCAGGCTTCGCGCATCGCCCACAAAACATTGAGGCTGCCGATCACGTTGTTCGTCTGCGTGAAAGCGGCGTGCGCTTGATCCATCATCGAATACGGCGCGGACGGCATCTCTGCGAGATGGACAATCGCATCCGGTTGAAAATCTGCGAGATAAGTACGCAGAAATTCGTAATCGAGCAAACTGCCTTCGCGGAAATTTAAATCTTTACCAAAGCGTTCGCGGAACGCTTGAAGACGTTCGTCGATGCTGTAGATCGGGATGGCGCTCTGGCTGCCCACTTCGCTGACCCACTGCCGCCGCAGGAATAGATCGTTCCCCGCGACTTCGTGACCGCGTGCGGTCAAGTGCTGCGCCAATGACCAGCCTAAATAGCCGTCAATCCCGGCAATAAAAACCTTCATGAAACGCCTCCGAGACGTGGTTTTTGGACATTCATAACAACCCCCGACTGCCGCGCACGCTACGGTGAACAATGTTATGCGTTTGCTAAACTTTGCAGCGGGCGAAAAGCACCGAGATAGCCCTGTGCCGCCAATAGCTCTGCGTTCAGGATACTGCACCCCGCAGCGCCGCGCACCGTATTGTGCGAAAGTGCCACGTACTTGTAACCAAGAATTGGGTCAGGACGCAAGCGCCCGACCGAAGTCGTCATGCCGTTGCCAGCATTCCGGTCGCGTCGTGGCTGTGGACGATCCTGCTGCGTCAAATACTGAACTGGCTGCTCTGGCGCGGTCGGCAGCGACGGGATCGGGTCGCGTCCCCGAAAGCCGTTCCAAGCCATGACGACTTCTTCCAACGTCGGTTGTTCGGCAAGTTCGACCGAGACGTTGACCAGATGACCATCGATCACTGGAACACGATTGCACGCCGGGCTGATCACAGCATCCAGCATTTCGACGCTCGTGCCATTGAAGTAGCCAAGCATTTTTTGCGGTTCTTCAACCAGCTTTTCTTCGTCGCCCCCGACGTATGGGATCACATTGTCGTGAATATCGAGCGACGCCACACCGGGATACCCTGCCCCACTGATCGCCTGCATACTGACAATGCTGACCTTACGCACACCAAACTGAAGCAGCGGCGCGAGCGACATCACGACCGGCATCGCCGTGCAGTTCGAGTTCGCAATCAACGCGCCAGTCGTCCAGCCCCGATTTTGGCGCTGGATGTCGATCAAGCCGACGTGGTCGCTGTTGACTTCGGGCAGCAGCAGCGGCACATCTTCATCCATGCGGTGCGCTCCAGCGTTCGTGCAAACGACGTGCCCCGCCGCCGCGAGTTCGACTTCGCGCGCATAAGCAGGTTCTTTCGGCAGCGCAGAGAAGATGAGTGGCGAGTCGAAATTACCGTCGAGCGGCTTGACGAGCATATCGAGCACCGATGCTGGCGGCTCACCATCAAGCACCCAACGAGCCGCATCGCCGTAACGCTTACCCGCGCTGCGGTCAGAACCGATCACTTCAGCAACTTGAAACCACGGATGATGTTCGAGCAGTTGAATAAAGCGCTGACCGACCGCTCCAGTTGCGCCCAAAACAGCAACGTTCAGTTTCTGCATCGCTAAATCCCCACCGATTGATTTTTCACTGCCGGGTACGACCCCAGCATTTTCACGAATGAAGCACGTTGAAGCAGCCGCGCCAATGCTTCTTGGCAGGCTGTGTCTTGCCAGTGACCTTCAAAGTCGAGGAAGAAAATCGGCTCCCATGGGCGGTTACGTCGCGGGCGTGATTCGATTTTAGTCAGGTTGAGTCCGCGTTCGGCAAATTCGCCGAGGCATTCGTACAGCGCCGCCGGACGATTGCGCGTCGCAAAGACAATCGACGTTTTGTTGAACTCACCGCGTGGCGGATCATCGTCGGCGATCACGAAGAAGCGTGTATAGTTGAACGGCACGTCCTCGATTTTCTTTTCGAGGATCTCCAAACCATAAAGTTCGGCGGCGAGTTCGCTGGCGAGCGCACCCGTGTGTCCGTCTCCACCTTCTTTGGCGATGTCTTGTGCTGAACCCGCCGTATCATAATAAGGAATCGGCTTGATCTTGTGGCGGCGCAGAAATTGATCGCACTGGGCAAGTGCCTGCGGGTGCGACCGAACCTGCGTGATGTCCTCGAATTGTACGCCGGGCGGCGCCATCAGCGCGTGGTGGACGTGCAGAATGACTTCCGCTTGAATCCGCAAGTCGGAGTCCATCAGCAGTTCGTATGCCTGATTGACCGCCCCTGCCAGCGCGTTTTCGACCGGCAAAATGCCGCAGCGAACCTGACGAGACAGAATTGTGTCGAATAAATCAGTCAGAGTTGGGCAGGGATAGCCCGAAACCGAGTCGCCAAAATGCTGGCGAAGCGCCTGCTCTGAATACGCGCCATGAATGCCCTGAAAGGCAACGCTTTCCTGCAAAATAACGACTCCCAGTGGGCGAAAAGTGTGAATTTGCACAAGCCTAACATACGGCGCACGCTCCGTCAATGAATGATCATCGGGCGCGCGGCTAACTTCGCAGTGCTTGTTCAACTTCCTAGCGCCGCTGAACATAACCATCGAGTTCGTCTTTGCAATCGAAGCATATCGACTGCTCGTGAAGATTCGCCAGCGGCTGCCCATAGCAGTAAAGTGCACAAACCGCCTGACCCCAATTATGCGCCATGATGAAATTCTGCAACTGCGATTCACGCATCCGCACGCCATAGTAGTTGACAACCGGATCAAAAAAGCGTGACGCGAACAAAATGATTGCCCCCATCAGCAGCGAACCGGATTGCGGCGGCGATTTCGCCGAATATTGCGCAGTAAATTGACCGAAGGGCTGTAAAATGATAAACTTTTTTATCATCACAATCAGTTTTATTTTGGGATACCCAAAGCCATGCAAGAAACACGGCGCACCATTCTGGATATTTTGCGGCGGCGTGGGCAGGCGACTGTGGACGACATCGTAGCCGAACTGCAAAAGCGCCGGGGCAGTATTACCGCTGTGACGGTTCGCCATCACCTCAAATTGCTGCAAGAGAACGAACTAATTACGTCACCCGAACTCCGACGGCGCAGTTCACCGGGGCGACCACAGTACGTCTATGCCTTAACCGAAAAGGCACGCGACACCTTCCCCAATAACTACCAGCACCTCGCCGCCGGGCTGCTCGAACAAATTCAAAAGTCACTGCCGCCAGAAGGCGTCAACGTCATCCTTGAAGGCGTCGCTGTGCAAATGGCGAACGAAGCGAATATCCCCGCAGGTGGACTCGCCGAACGGCTCGATGTCGCGGTCGAATATCTTAGCGACCGGGGCTACGAGGCATCTTGGGAAGAAAAGGACGATGGCTACGTGCTGCACACGTCCAACTGTCCCTATCATCACATGAGTGAAGGCGATACAACCCTCTGCGACCTTGATTTGCGCCTTGTCTCATCCCTGCTTGGCGTTGTCCCGCGCCGCTTGAATCACATTGCTATGGGTGACGAGACGTGCTCATATTTGATCCCCGAACACCTACCAGCGCATCATCTAAATCACGAATAACGCTAACCATAATCATTTTAATTGACGCGCTCAGGTGAAAGTGCTAGAATCGCAGTGAACTGCGGGTTTAAATGTTAAGGAGAGTGGAGTTCATGGCTGTCAACGTGCAAGAAATGCCGGTTGAAGTGCCTCAAATCGAAGTTGCACAGGTTTTGACCGTCACTCCGGCGGCGGTTAATGTGATTCAAACGCTGCTTGAACAGCGAAACATTCCCGGCTATGCGCTCCGCGTCTTCGTTTCCGGCGGCGGCTGCTCTGGGCTTCAATACGGTATGTCATTCGAAGAAACCCCGCGCGATTTCGATGCGGTTGTCGATGCTGACAATGGCGTCCGGCTCGTGATTGATCCAACCAGCCTCATGTACCTCGAAGGCGCGACGATTGACTACGTCGACAGCCTGATGGGTGGTGGTTTCCGCGTTGAGAACCCGAACGCGGTTTCGAGCTGCGGCTGCGGACACTCCTTCCATACGAAGGACGGCGTAGAGGCAGAGTCGTCGGGTGGTGGTTGCAGCAGTTGTAGTAGCTAAGCGCTTTAAGCAGCGAAATTAAAAGCGGCATATCCGGTTGGATATGCCGCTTTTTTATTGTCAATGACTCGCTAGCGCCGTCGCAGCGAGCTTACAACGAGTCCTAACAGACCAACGCTCCCCAAAATGAGGATTGGCGCAATCGGGGGCAGCCCATCACCGTTAGTTGTTTGCACCGCAGCAGTATCACCAGCAGTGTCAGTCGGCAGCCCCGCAACCGCTGTTCCGGCGGTCGGCGCAACGGCGACAATTCCCGGCGGATAGGTGTAGGTTGGCAGTATACCGCGCGTTCCTTCGAGTGTCGCGGTGGCAGCGCCAGAAAGTGCGCCCTGTCGGGACAGCACCGTCGCCGTCAGGATACCACCCGGCGTCTGTGTGAGGACGCCTTGCGTCGCCGTTGCGCCGAGTGCAGCAGTATCAAGCTGCTGATCCGCCGTATACGGGTCAATTTCGGGAATATTCTCGGTACTGCCGCTGAGAGTCACCAACTCGTCGTAAACCCAGCCCTGTCCGGTTGGCGACGACTGGAACTGGAACTGAATCCATGAAGCGTAGCGCCCGATCACATTGTATGTTTCACCCGCGTTGATTGTTCCCAACTGCGCTGCATCGGTACTGGGTTCGGCGCGCACGTTGGCGTACTCTTTGGCTTCTAGCAGCGCGCCGCCGACTGGTGTCGGCGTGCGTGTCAGCGTTGGCGCGCCCGGAGCCTGCCCTTGATCAACCGGCACGGCGGACGCGAGGTTAATCACTGCGGGTGTTTCGGTGGCGACCTGCGCAATCACTTCTGGATCGGCAAAAACTGTCGTTGCAGCCGCTACGATGAGAACGGCAACGATGCCGCAAAATTTCCACTGACGAACCATCATACGCTAAAGACTCTCTCCGTCGAATACGACGCTTAAAAAGCGACGCCCGCATTATACATCACCACGTCACCTGATTCTCGCTGACGTTGCGCCCCTGCTCGGCAAGGCGCTCCGCCTCACCTCGTTTGAGCAGTCCACCTTGAGACTCCTGCCCCGGCACGCCATAGACCGTCCAGCCGCTCATGACAAATGACGGCGGATAGTTACCGGGCAGGCACTCATCACAGGTGACAGGAAGCCATTCGCCGTTATAGCGCCGTGCAATGTGCATGTGTGTGCCGTTCGAGACGCCGCCTTCACAAGATGGTCGCCCGATTCGGTCGCCAGCTTGCACAACCGTCCCCACCGTGACGCGATCACGGCTTGCCATATGCAGGTACAGGATTGACCAGCCAGTGCTTTCATCGCCGTCGCCATCGAGATCGAGGATCACTGTTCCTTCGGCGATTCGCGCGATCACACCAGCGCCGACCGCCGTACCGAAATTGTCCGAAACGTAGCAGGCGCTCGTCACCTGCGTGATGTCGTCAGGCGGTGCGAAGTCAATCGCAGACCACGCGCTGCCATCGCCGTAACCGCCATGCGGACCGCCCGTGAAGTACCACATCTGCCCCTTCGGAAACGGAAAGACCAGCATCGGCTGTTGCAAGTCCGGCGGGAGGAGTGGTTCAACCGCTCCAAGGAACGGATCGCCAAAATAGGCGACGTAGGTACGATACAACCCATCAGCGCTGACCGCCTGCTGCCAATCAGCATAGCTGCTGCCTAGGGAGAGAAAATACTGTACGCCCACAGTGCCGGGATTAACATCGCCCGCAAAGAGGATGCGCGTATTGTCTGTGAACTCGATTTGACTCAGCCCGCGCAGTTTCCAACCGTAATAGCCATAATTGAGTTGATCCGCGCCGTAGGCAAGCTGGCGATACAACCCGCTTCGCAAAATACCGCTGGCATAAGCGGGCGCACCTAAAGCGAGCGTCTTCTGATCATCGCTTGGGTTGGGATTGCTGAGTAGATGAGATTTGTATTCGAGCAGCGCCAGCAGCAGTCGTGGATCGACGCTAAACTCCAGCCCGACGCGCTCGACCACCTGCGCGCCGGTCAGAAGATCGTCGTCAACCATATCGGTCGCCATACGAAGATAACCGGGCTGCCCATTGACGAACGCTTCGACGTCGAAGGCGCTGCTGCCGGGGGCGCGCACGAGACGGCTGTCTGGCACGATCTTGAAGTTGCTGCCTTCAGCGCTTGGCGGATCAGGCAAGTGAAGCACCTGCCCCACATACAAATTATCAGGGTTAGGCACATTGTTGCTCGCCAGCAGGGTATCCATACTGACGCCGTTCGCTGCCGCGATTGCAAACACGGTATCGCCCGGTTGAACGACGTAATCGCCCACTGGTGCAGCAGCGGCGAAGCGTGTCGGATTTGGCGTCGGGTCGATGAGCGTGCCTTCCGGCGGCAGAGTCGCTAATGGCGGCAGTGTGGCTTGTGCTATTGAGGTTGCTACTGCAACATCGGGCTGCTGCGATGATAGCGGCGGGTACGTCGCGGTGATCACGATCACGTCGGGCTGCTGCAAAGCACAGCCAACGATGCTCAGCAGCAGCAGAGAGAGAAAGAGAGCAAGTTTATGCATAACGAGTTCTGCTAGTCGAAACTCCATACACCAATGACGCCTTCGGTCACTACGAGCGGTACAGCAATATCCTGCGTCGTATCCAACAGACTGACGACTGCTCCCTGATCGGGAGTCATCTCGCTGTAGACCAGATAGCGACTATCTGGCGACCAGATTCGATGGCTTTGCGCGAATTGGTCGAAGAAGCTGATCATGTAGAATTCTTCGCGTGTTGGCACAAATGATCCAAAGCGGCGTACGGTGCTGTTGGCGACGTCAAACACAGACCATGCCAACGATTTTGCGTCCTGCGGCATCGGTGCGGCGATTTTGATTGCACTGGGTGCGCTGGCGTTAAACGATCCCTCAAGCGGTGCGCCAGAAGTCACGTAGGCGATGTGACTGCTATCCGGCGACCAGAAAAACGCCTGCACAACTGAATTTGGACTGCGCGATACTTCTTCACCAGAAACGGCATCGAGAACGATCAGCGGTCCGAGGCGGTCAATATAAGCAATCTGACTGCCATCTGGCGACCACGCGAACAGCACCGGATTCGCTTGATTTGCGGCAAGTGTCTGAAGATTGCCCTCGCTAGAGATCACCAGATCAGAGCCGTCGCCATTTTGAATAGCAAACAGCAGCCGATTATCGACAGGTGACCATGCGGGCGCGAACATCGCGCCGGGAGACTGCGGCAAGGTCGTCGTAATCGACTCCGCAGTGTCGAAGATGTCGAGGCTCGCGCTGTCCCGCTGCCAGAGCATTTGTGTACCGTCAGGACTCCAACTGAAGTAGAACGGTGCTCCCATTTCCGTTTCGGTGACCGTGTAGCCGCCCTTTCCAGCGTGAAGGAGATCAACTGTGAACGAGGATGACCCGCTCAGCAGTACAGCGAGATCACGGCAGGCATCGCTGCAATTCTGCGGCGACCAACTCGCGTAGGTGATCGTTAAATCTGGCAGCGTCGCCGCGCTAACAGCAGGCGCAGTCCCATCCGGTGAAATCAGGATGTCTGTCTTGACCCCCACAGCGTTTGCCGACGTGCCAAAGAAGGCAAGCTCGCCCCCGACTGACCAGACCGGACTTTCATAAATGTGGACGCCCCTATTTGAAACAGCGGCATCATCCGTCAATGCCGTTTGTTCTCCTGATTGTGGATCAAGGGTATAGACGTTATAATCCGAGCCAATCACGGCGATCCGTCCGGGAATTGGCGGCGCATCCTGCGCGAACGCCGCTGTTGCGGCGCTCAAAATCAACAGACCAATTAAAAACCACACATATTTTTTCATGACCATTCTCACGTCTAGTGGGCATTGGCATTGTTTGATTGTATACTAACGTCCGTTTGATAACACATCTTGAGGAGTATTGAAGCGATGGCATCGCGAGAAGAAATAGCGAGCATCTTCCCTGTAATGGTAGAGCGATTTGACCCCAAGAAAGCCGAAGGCGTCAACGGAACGATCCAGTTCACTCTAAGCGGTGACAACGGCGGCGACTACTGGTTGCGTATCGCGGACGGCAAAGCGGAAACCGGCGCAGGTGTGCTTGAAAGCCCACGAATGACATTAAAGTCGAGTGCCGATGACTTCAGCAGCATGTTGGAAGGCAAATTGAATCCCATGCAGGCGTTCATGACCGGAAAGATTAAAATTCAGGGCGATACCAGCATGGCGATGAAGTTGATGCCGCTGATTAGCTAAGTACAAGCGCCCTCGCAAAAGCAGAAATAACACACCGGGCGAGAAATCTCTCGCCCGACTAGCTCACAGTTTATTCTTCGTCGTCCAAGCGCATCAAGTACAGCGATCCACTGCCGAATGATGCGGTTGCGAGTGCATCGTCTATCACTTCGAGCAGCTCAGCATCATGGTGCCGTTTTGCGTCCGTCGCCAAGCGATCAAGGGTGCGCGTCGCCTCTTTGGTAGCAATTTCGCCCAATGACCAGATAGCAACTTCTTGAATTTCGCGGTCGTCGTCAAGCGCGATACGTGTTAAGTAGCGAACTGCCTGTTCGAGTTCCAATTCACCCGCCGAGCGTGCCGCTTCGTAGCGCATTTCCTCATCTTCGCTTTGCAGTTCCTGAAGCACGATGTCCGTCCACTGTTCATCGAAACTGCGCCCCATCGCAAAAACAGAGCTAATCTGCATCCGACGATCAGGGCTGTCGTAGGCGTCGCGGATTGCTTCCTCGACGATTTCGTGGCTGGAACCCGAAATGGCTTCGAGCGCACGGCGGCGAACGTCCACGTCCTCAGCCAGATTGTTGAGCACGTCGATAATCACATCCTGCGCCGGTATGGTCTGGTCTTCCGGTAAATCACCCAACGCGCCCAGCAGAATAAAGCGTCCTAAACCGCTTGCCGCCGCCGCCCGGACGACCGTCGATTCATCATTGACGACCATTTGCATCAAGCGGCGCATCAGCACCATCGACTCATCTTCCCACAGCAGTTCAATCGCTGCCGCGCGGACTTCAGCATCGACATCATCGAGCGCAAAATACCCGAATGTACCGTAGCCGAGTTCGTAGTTTGCCTCGCTCGTTTCAACCAGTTCGCGCACTAACGTGCGGCGGTAAGCGACTTCAAGCGACGACCAGATCGGCGCTAGCCGCTTGAGTCCTGTTTCATCCAAACCGGACAAGCCGTAGATCAGCGTCGAATTGAGGGTGCTGTCACTGGATTGCAACACGCCGAGCGCGGCATCGAGGTCAGGTTGCTGACGTTCGTTGATTTCGTAATCCATATTATCCATAGTGTTCCTTTACTTCGCTCGCTAACGAAGCAGATTTGTCAAAGGGTTGGCGATGTCGTTCAAAAGCACGACCACCATCAAGGACAGCAGAAGCGCTAGCCCAACCAGATGCACCATACCTTCGCGTTCCGGCGCAATCGGTCGCCCGCGCACGAGTTCAATCAAGACAAACAGGATACGCCCACCATCCAGCGCCGGAATCGGCAGCAGATTGGTCAAGCCGAGCGCGACGCTGATCAGCGCCATGAATTCGAGGATAATACCCGGCTGGTTACGCTGGATACTCTCCTGCAAGAAAATGCCGCCCGCTTGGCTGATCCCCAACGGACTGGTCACGCGCAGGGACTCAGGATCTGCCGTGCCATGAATGATTTGTCCGGGGATGCTGGCAATCGTGTTCAAGACGTAACTGATTCGATTCACGCTGTACTGCATGGATGCGCCTAACGGCTGCGGCTGAAGTTCGCGCCGAACACCATCTTGAAACGAAATTCCCAACGCAGGACTCAGCGAAGCGTCAGCAATGCCAATGCCCATCGCGCCCTCCCCTGACGGGGGATTACTGCGCGGAGTCAGCAAGGTATCAATCTGCTCACCATCGCGCCACAGCGTCAAACTGACCTCTTGGTCGAGGTACTGTGCTGTGATCTGCTGAAGCTCCAGATACGAGGTCAGCACGGTACCGTCTATGCTCAAGATCAAGTCGTTGATCTGAACACCGGCAGCAGCAGCGGGTGAATTTGCCGCCACATCGAGCGCAATCGGATGCGTTTCGATCTCCGTCGAAATGGTCGACGGCACAACCGTCAAGTCGATGGGCGTTTGATCGCCACCACGCAAAATACCAAGCGTCGCAGACTCTCCAGCGTTCGCATTCCAGCGGCTCAAGAAGTCGGCAGTATCTGCGAAATCCTCACCATTGATGGTGGCGATCACATCCTGCGACTGCACGCCCGCCTGTGCCAGCACCGAATCCGGCGCGACGTAGCCGATGCTCACGATTCCGCCTACGTCCTGCGGAAGCCCGATCAAAGCGATGATCGTGAACAGCGCAAACGCTAGGATAAAGTTAGCAATTGCCCCGCCCGCAAAGAAGAAAATGCGCGCTAACGGCGATGCTTCATTGACCGCCTTCACTTTATGGACACCGCGCCTTTCAGCTTCGGCGCGGTCTTCAGCAGTTGCTTCATCGCCCATCTGCCGTACCATGTCTTCACCGAGTGGACGGACAAATCCACCCAGTGGCAGCCAGTTGATCGTGTAATCTGTCCCACCAATCGTGAATAACTTGGCGAGTCGAGGCGGCATTCCAATCCCAAATTCGAGGATCGTGATCCCGACGGATTTGGCAACCAGGAAATGTCCTAATTCGTGAATCAGCACCGCCGGAATCAGCACTAAAATAAAAGCGATGATTGCCGACAGAGCATCGTTACCGAGCAGAAAATCAAACATTTAAGCGACCTTGAACCTGTGGACGAAGCGGTGAGCCACCGGGGATGGACATCCCCTCATTATACGGGCAATCAGCTTTGCCAATCAAGCAAATCTACCATGACACTTATCAATTCCTAAAGCACATCAACCCGCGATCACCTGTGCGCCTGCTCCCGGTGCAGCCATTTTTACTTCTAAAACTTCAGACATTCCCTTGAGCGCATCACTTACACGTTGAGCATCTTTTCTTACGCAAATACAATGCACATTAGGTCCAGCGTCGAGCGTGTAGCACACATTTAACCCATCCGCGCGCCACTGTGGCACCTGCTCCATAATTGCCAGCGACGCGGGCAGCCAATAGAACAGCGGCGGACGACTCGTCATCATAACCGAGTGCATCAGGTTACTATCGAGTTCGACGATTTCGGCAAAGGTCGAGAAATCGCGGTCGAGAATCGCCTGCTTACAAGTCGCAAGACGCTCGTCCGCGCCCGCAATCCGCGCAGCTTGCAGATCACTCGATGCCGCTGACGGATGCCCCGCCGACGAGCCAACGCGCTTATGGTCGCGGCTGACGACGGCGATCACGTCCACGATGTCCCAGTAATCGGGCGGCGCGAAGCTTTCAGCGAACGACTCTTTATGCGTGTCGCCTTTACGCCATTCGACAAAGCCAGTTGGGACGCTGCGCGCCGCCGACCCTGACCCCATTCGAGCAAGGCTCGAAAGCTCGTGTTCGCTCAATTCGACGCCCGCCGCCGCGACCGCCGCGACCGTCAGCGCGGCAAATGCTGCCGCAGACGAGGCGATTCCCGCACCCGTCGGAAAGTTGTTCTGCGATTCGACGACCGCATAATTCGAGATCGGCAGTCGCTGCCGCAGCACGTTGAGGTGCGCAGCAACGCGATCGCAGGCTTCGCCCTTATTGAGTTCGCCATTGAGGATCAAGCTGTCTTCAGTCTGCGTTTCCGACCACGTGACGCTTGTTTGCGCGTACAGCCCGTCGAGATTCATACTAATCGAGGCATTCGCAGGTAACCGCAGGTTATCGTCCCGGTTACCCCAATACTTGATAAACGCGATATTTGCGTTCGCGCGCGCCGCTGCTTTCACTGTCACTCACCTTCATGTCGTCCGTTCGCGCGTCTATTATAGCGTAGGGTCGTGGTATAATCGCGCAGCATAATCACGCTGTGTCTTGACCACGCTTAAGGGCAACCATTGACCTCTTTGATCGGCTTACTTCGTGCTATGCGCCCCCGTCAATGGACGAAAAACGCGATTGTCTTCGCGGGGATTGTCTTTGACGGACAGCTATTTGTCCTTGATTCGTTCCTGCGCATCTTGTTGGCTTTTGCACTGCTTTGCTTAATGTCGAGCGCGATTTATCTGATCAACGACGTAGTAGACATCGAAAGCGACCGTCAGCACCCAAAGAAACGCTATCGAGCGATTCCTTCGGGACAAATTTCGATCCGCACGGCACTGATAGCAGCGCTGTGCTTCATCGTTGTGAGCGTCGTTGGCGCTGCACTCTATAGTGTCGGCTTGTCGGTCATCCTCGCTGGCTATCTCGTGCTGCACCTGCTCTATAGCTGGCGGCTCAAGCACATGGTCATCCTCGACCTTCTATCGGTCGCGGCGGGCTTCGTCCTGCGCGTCGCGGCGGGCGTAGTCGTCGTCCACGTTCAGGCTTTTTCGCCATGGCTATACGCCTGTACTGCCCTGCTCGCCCTGTTCCTGATCATCGGCAAGCGGCGTCAGGAATTAATCGAACTTGGCATCGATGCAGGCAGCATCCGCGTCACGCTCGACAGTTACAATCTTCCTCTGCTCGACGACATGCTGCGTATGGTGATGACCAGTACCTTGATCGCCTACCTGCTCTATACCATCGAAGCGCCGTCGGTCTTGCTGGCGGGGACGAAACTTGCGCTGCTGACCGTGCCATTCGTGCTCTATGCCCTCTGGCGCTACCTGTACCTGATCCATGTTGACGGTGAAGGCAGCGCGCCGGAAGACGTTCTGCTGCGTGACCGCCCGCTCCAAATCAGTATCTTGCTCTGGGGCTTGACCTTCGTGGCTATCCTTTATTTCCCTCGCCTCCTCTGACCATGATCGCGTCTAATCCTGCTAGCGCGCCCGCGAAAACGATCCTTTTTGGCGAACATGCCGTTGTCTATCGACAACCGGCGATTGCCGTGCCCATCGCCGGACTGCGAGCATTCGCGGAAGCTGCACCCAACCAGAACGGCTTGCGCATCACAGCCGCTGACCTTGATATTCCGGTCAACGTCGATACTGAAACCGTCGATCACGCGCTGGCGTTGACGGCTCGTCTCGTCCTCAAATTCCTCAATGCTTCGCCGCCAGACGTGACGATCAACATCCGTTCGGACATTCCAATTGCCAGCGGTTTGGGCAGCGGCGCGGCAGTCTCGACCGCCCTTGCACGGGCATTGTGCGACGTTCTAGGGCAGCAAATCGACGATACTGATCTCAACACCCTGATCTACGAAGTCGAAAAAATCCATCACGGCACACCGAGCGGCATCGACAACACCGTCATCGTCTACGAGCGTCCGGTTTATTTCATCCGTGATCAGCCTTTGGAGACGCTTATGATTGGTCAACCGTTCACGCTGTTGATCGGTGATACAGGGCAAAGTGCATCGACACGTGCGGCGGTTGCGGGTGTGCGCGACCTCTACGAGCGCGATCCACAGCGCGTTCAGCCGATGCTTGACGCCATCGGCGAGATCGTCCGACATGCGCGCAGCGCCATCGAGCACGGCGATCTCGCCGCGCTTGGCAAGCTGATGCAGCGCAATCATGATCTGCTGCGTGACCTGACGGTCTCGTCGCCAGAACTCGATACTTTAGTCGCCGCAGCGGCAAAAGCAGGTGCGCTCGGCGCGAAGCTCTCCGGCGGTGGGCGCGGCGGCAACATGATCGCGCTGGTGATGCCCGAATTGCGAGAACAAGTCGAAGCCGCGCTGCTCGACGCGGGCGCGGTTCACATCTACACAACTGAGGTGGGCTAATGCTCGTTTTCGTCAAACTAGGCGGTTCGCTGATCACCGACAAACAGGTTGAACGAAGATTTCGCGCTGAAGTCGCGCGACGAGTCGCTGCTGAAATCAAAACCGCGCTCGACGCAAATCCTGATCTACGCCTGCTGATTGGGCACGGCAGCGGATCATTCGGGCACGTCGTCGCCAAACAGTTCGGGACGCTAGTGGGCGTTCATACGCCCGAACAGTGGCGCGGCTTCGCGCACGTCGCCACTGTCGCCGCCGAACTCAATCATCTAATGGCGACAACGCTTGACGCGGCGGGCGTTCCCGTTTGGCGCATACAGCCATCAGCGTCCGCGCAGAGTCGGGACGGCGTCATTCAGCAAATGGCGCTCGGCTCTATCCGCCACGCGCTCGATCACGCGCTTGTGCCGCTGGTTTACGGTGACGTCGCGCTTGACAGCGTGCGCGGTGGCACCATCCTCTCGACTGAGACGATCTTCAGCTATCTCGCGCGCCATCTCCCCGTCCAGCGAATCCTGCTGCTCGGCGAGGTCGATGGCGTTTACGCTGCTGATGGTCAGGTGATCCCGACGATCACGCCGGAGACGCTGCCCGCCGTTGAACGAGCGCTCGGAGCTTCAGCAGGAACAGACGTGACCGGCGGTATGGAAACCAAAGTCCGCGATATGGTCGCGCTCGCACAAGCCATCCCCGGTTTGAGCATTCGTATCATGAACGGACTGACACCGGGACTGCTTCAATCTGCCCTGCTCGATCAAACGCAGTCGGGCACGCGCATTAGCATAGGGAAATAACAATCAATCTTTAAACAGTTTTTGTTAAATTTGACAAAGTTTTTTAACTTACTTCAATCGACGAATCGCTCGATTCGTCAGGATCACCGTCATCGTAATCCCGATTCCCGGCGCGAAGGCGATCCAAGGCGCGCTCCGGAACGCCTGCCGTCCCTCGTTGAGCATCGCCCCCCACTCCGGGATACCCGGTTCGCCCCCCAAACCCAGAAAACTCAACGCCGCCGCATTGAGAATGGCGTAGCTGAAGATCACGCCTGTGTAGGCGAACACGGTCAGCAAAATATTCGGCGCGATGTGCGCAGCAATCAGGCGCAACCGCGTTGCCCCCAACCCCCGTGCCGCCTCAACGTAGCCCGACGAACGCACCGCGATCACGGCGGCGCGCGTCACGCGCGCGCACGGCGCAATCTGGGTGATGCCAGTCGCCAGAATCAAAGGCACAGCACCCTGCCCTAGCAGTGTCATAATCACAAGCGCCAGCACCAGTCCGGGAAACGCCAGCACACCGTTGATCAGCACCACCAGCACGCGATCAGCGATGGTGAAGCCGCCTAGAATGCCAAGCAGCACGCCGGGGATTAGCGCGATCAGCGTTGCCACCGCCGCGATCACCAACGTGCGCTGTCCGCCATAAAGCGCGCGGCTCAAAACATCGCGTCCGAGCAAATCCGTACCAAAAGGATGATCAAAACTTGGCGGCGCAAGCTGATTGACTGGATCGGTTGCCAGCGGATCGTCCAGCGCGATCAGCGGTGCGATGATCACGAACGCAATCAGCCAGATCAGCAGCAAGCGCATGGGCTAGACTCGCGGATCAAGCAGATGATAGCTGAAGTCGGCAGCGGCGTTGAGCAGAATGTAGACGACCGCGCTCAGGACAACGACCCCCTGCACCACCGGATAATCCTGCCGCATAGTCGCGTTCAGCAGCACCCGTCCGATACCCGGACGTACAAACAGGCTCTCAGTGATCACGACTCCACCGAGTAAAAATCCCGCTTGCAGCGCAATCACCGTGACGGCGGGCAATAGCCCAGCCCGCAAGACATGACGCCCCAGTACGTGCAGTTCGGGCAAACCCTTTGCGCGAGCAGTGCGCACGAAATCGCGCGCTAGCGCCTCCTCTACACCCGCACGGATGACCTGACCGATTGCCCCGGCGGTGTGAAAGCCGAGTACCGCTGCGGGCAGCAGCAAACCCGTCACTTTGAACCAATCCAACTGCACAGCGAAGACGTAAATCGCCAGCGTGCCTGTCCAGTAACGTGGCATACTTCGCGCGAGATCGAGCGCCAGCCGCGCGACAAAACTGACTGGCGTCTCCAGTGCTGCGATTAAGCCGAGCGCTGCGCCGCCGATGATCGCAACCGCCAGTGCGCTAAGCGCCAACACCAGCGTTGGCGCAAACTGCTGCGCGACGATCTCGCTCACGGGACGACCATCGAGCAGCGAAACGCCGAGATCGCCGTGCAGCAGTCCTTCTAGATAGCGACCGTACTGCACGATCACAGGTTGCTCCAAACCGAGCGTAGCCCGCCGCTCAGCGATCAAGCCAGCGCTCGCGCCGCTCTCTCGAAGCTGCGTTGCTATACCGTCACCGGGCAGCACACGCAGTGCGAAAAAGGCGAGCGTCACGGCGAACCAGAGCGTCACGCTAGCCGTCGCCAGCGCCGTGATTATCTGCCGGATAGAAGTCACTTCAACCGTTTTGCACCTTGACGTTATTCAAAATCGGGAACCAACCGTAGGCGTCGTAACTCAAATCCTTAATCGTGGTGCTGCTGCCGTTCAGGTTGACGTAATCGCGAATAGGCAGAATGAGCGCCTGCTCCATAATTGTGCGCTGCGCCTGATTGTAGAGGCTGCGCCGCGCGTCGGGATCTGTTTGGCTGACGGCTTCGCTCAAGATGTTATCGAGGTCAGTATTGGCGTAACCCGTCCAATTTTGGTCACCCGTACTGGTGAAGTAGCGGTTGAGAAAACTCGGATCGACACCAAATTCGTACCACGCCACGAGATTATAGTTGCCGTTATCAACCTGTTCGTAGAGTAAATTGCGGCTCGGCACAGGATCAATCGTCAGTTTGACGCCAATGTCACGCCATTGATCCTGAAGTAGTTGGACGGTTTCGGGAATTAAGCCCCAGTTCGGCGTAATCACCGTCACTTCGAGATCAGCGCCGCCGAAATCGACGTAGCTGTTGTTATCAGTATCACTGTAGCCCGCCGCTTCGAGCAGCGACCGCGCTTGCGTCGGATCATAACCGTATGCGCCATTCACATCGTTGCTGTAAAACTGTGCTCCTGCCGCCAGCGGCCCCCACGCCACAGGCGAAAAGCGCTGGAACACAGCGTCGATGATCGCTTCGCGGTTGGTGCCATAGAGCAGCGCCTGCCGCACCTGCAAATTATCGGTCGGGTACTGCTTCGTGTTGATCAGGAATTGGAGCGGCTGACCGGGAACGGTCGTCGGCTGAAGCTGAATGTCGCTGTTGGCAGTCAGCACACGGGCATCGACGGGAAGCAGTTCGCCGATAATTTGCACATCGTCACTTTCCAACGCCAGCGCACGTGCCGATGCGTCTTGATCGTAAAAGCGAAACTCAATCTCATCGACGGAATCCGGCGTGCTCGGCTGGTAGAACGAGGGCCCCCACGCATAGTCGAGGTTTCGTCGAATGGTCAGGTGGTCGCCAGGTACGTAATCGACGAACGTGAACGGGCCGGTGCCGACCTGATGAAATTGATAGCGTTCGTTGGAATATTCCGCCAGCGCGGTCGGACTGGCGATACCTAGATAGACTTGACTGAGCGAGTCGAGCAGCGGGCTATATGGCGCGGATAGGTTCAAACGAATGGTATAATCGCTCACGATCTCATAACCCGTGTACGGACCCAGCAAAAACAGTGCCTTCTGCGAGGCGGTCATCGGGTTGGCGATGCGGTCAAGATTCGCGGCGACAGCCTGCGCGTTGAACGGTGTGCCGTCATGGAAGGTCACGCCCTGCCGCAGCGCGAAGGTGTAGATCAAGCCATCAGGCGAAATAGTCCAACTGGTTGCCAAGCCGGGGACGAATTCGAGCGTCTGCGGGTCGCGGTAGACGAGCGTATCATAAACCGAGCGCAGCGGAATGCCGAGTTCAGACGATCCGCCCATATGGGGGTCAAAGCTGTTTGGCTGAAGTGTTAAGCCGTAGACAATATGATTACGAGGCGCAGGTTGCTGCTGCATTTGGGCATGTGATGAGCAGGCAGCGACCAGTGCCAACAGCACCAGCAGAGTCACCCTTGTGGCTGTGATACGCATATTTTACCTTTCAGGGTTCGATGCTGTGCGATACGATAGGACAGTATAGCGATCTCAAATCGAAAACGTAAGGGTTTATGAGCGTTTACAAACAGGGACTGCTGACGCCGCCGGATGAAGAAGAGGTCGTTTATCCTTATCGGCGCGTCTGGCAAAGTGTGATCGTTGAAAGTGTCGTGCTGTTTGGTGCGGTCGCGGGTGCAGCAGTCGCCTTCGGGTTGCTTGGCGTTCACCTGCCGGACGTGGTCGTTCCAGTGGTAAATGCAGTGCTCGTCGCGCTGCCGGTGCTGCTCTGGTTGATCTTCTCGGTCTGGCGTGAGCACTCAGTTCTCGAACCGCGCGCGCGGTTAATTGCCGTGTTTGCCATCACGGCACTTGCTGCAAATGCAGTCGCCATCCCCTTCATCGACAGCGTATTTCAGCCGGAGCGCTGGCTGCCGTTAGCAGGCGCAATCAGTCGGATTATTGGCTATACCTTCACTGTCGGCATCGTTCAAGAAACCGTCAAGTATGCGGTTGTGCGCTTCACGACGTGGCCCGATTTATTTCGCATCCGATTGGACAGCGTCGCCTATGGTATGGCGAGCGCAGTCGGCTACGCAGTCGTGCTCAACCTGCGCTTCTTCCTCAGCGCAACGGGCGTTCCGCCGGATGTGGTCGCTATTCAAGTCTTCAACAACGTAGCGATCAACCTCGCGGCAAGTTTGATCATTGCTTATGGGTTGGCGGAAGTCCGCTTCGACACGCCGACGCCTTTCTTGATGACGATTACAGTTGCTTTCGGCGCGCTAATCAATGGCATTGCCATCCCGCTGCGCTCCGGTTTGACCAATGCCGCCTTCGTGCTGACGACCAGCACCGCTGCACCAACGTTGTTCGATCTCGTAGCGACGATTTTTTCGCCGCGCAGCAGCACGCCCAAGCCGATTTTGGGCTTCGCGTTTTCGGCAGCCGTTCTGGTCGCGTTTGGCATCGTCGCTGCTTTCTTGTTCAGCAATGCTGAGCGACAGGCGCGCGAAGCTGCCGCGAGCCGTGAGGTCTAGGCGATGACCATTATTGAGATTACTGGAGCGTTCGGCGAGATCACGCAGCGCCAGCGTTGGAGTCACTATTTCGTCTTCATCTATGCGTTGGTTGCCGTGTTCATTGGCATCAATCTACGCGACGCGACTCTTTACGCGACCGTCCCTTACGTGAATAGCGAGGTCGGCATTCGTGCTTACTATCCGCAGCGCTGGCTGATCGACAGCACCGGCGATTATATCTTCCGCGTGCGCGACATCGAGCACGTTGGCTTTAAAACCGCAATTCAAGTCAACGTCCAGCCCGTAACGCTCAACACGACCGCGCGCAACTTGCTCGACACCCTGACGCTCAGCCGGATGCAGACGCTTTCGCGCTATCACGTTCTGTCGAGCCAATCCTATACCCTACCGAACGAGCAAGAAGCGACGGCAATGCGCTACGTCTACGTTGCGGGCGAGGATGATCCATTTTTGGAAAGCGTGCCGACCGTCGTCGAAGGCTTAGATATTCTCACGCTGCGACGCGGGCAGGCGATAATCATCACGTTTCTCTCAGATGCTGACAGCTTCGATGAAAACCAACCCATTTTTGAGAGGTTTCTCGATGATCTGGAATTCTAAACGAGACGTTAAAAGTCGAACGGTAAAGGCTAAAGCCCACTTCGAATACGGCAAGTTTTACGCTTACCTTTTAACTTTTGCCCTTTTCTTCCTGCTAATACTGCCTAATCTGCCCGTCCGTGCACAGGATGCGGGAATCGACCTTGAGCGTATCGAACGCGCGACAGTTTTCATCATGCAGGCGATTACCTCCAGCAGTAACGTGACCATCACCTGTGTTGGTTCTGGGACGTTAGTCAGCCGCGACGGGCTGATCTTGACGAACGCGCACAACACCGTCACCGGGCAGACCTGCCCCGGCAACACGTTGATCATTGCCTTGAGTGTACGGCTCGACGAGCCACCCGTGCCGGTTTATCGTGCTTCGATCATCCAAGCCGATATCGGACTTGATCTCGCTTTATTGCGGATCACCCAGCAAAGTGACGGGCGCGCCGTCGAGCCAAGTTCGCTGGCGCTACCTTTCGTCGAACTGGGCGATTCGGCAGCGCTAACGCTCGACCAAACGGTTTCAGTCGTCGGCTATCCCGATCTCGGCGATAGTGCAGTCAGCATCGAGCGTGGCACAGTCAGCGGCTTCACGGCTGAGCCAAGCGCTGGCGACAAATCATGGATCAAAACCAGTGCCTCGATCCCCGGCACGATGACGGGTGGCGGTGTCTACAATCAACAGGGGCAGTTGATCGGCGTGCCGACGACTTCACCTGTGATCGGGCTGTCGCCGGATGCGCGTTGTGTCACCTTGCAAGACACAAACGCCGATGGTGCGATGAACACCAGCGACGTCTGCGTGCCCGTCGGCGGATTCATCAACTCGCTGCGTCCGTCGAGTTTTGTGCGTCCGCTGCTGCGTGCGGCTTCGCTCGACTTGCGTCTGAATGTCCTGAGCCAAACTAGCGGACAAGCCTTCTTGAGCGGAATACCCACCTTCAGCCGCCTGTTCTTCTCGTCGTCGGTGAACGCCGCCGAGATGCCTGCTAGTGTCGTCACCAATCTGCCGACCGGAACAGACAGCGTCTACTTGTTCTTCAACTACGCCAATATGACGCCGGAGACAGTTTATGAACTGCGCGTAACGCTTGATGGAATTCCTAATCCAGCATTCAGCCTCTCTCCCGTGCGCTGGAGCGGAGGACGTGACGGCGTCTGGTATATTGGCAGCATTGGGCAGCCGTGGCCGAATGGCGTCTACGATTTCACGCTGTTTATCGACGGCATCGCTGCCGACAATAAACGTCTCGTCATCGGACCCGCGCCGCAAGATGCCTCCACCTTCAGCGACCTGATCTTCGGTCTGGAAAATGTACAGGGAGATGTCCTTGGCAATGGATTTGTGCTGCCGACGGGCAGCGTTGCCAGTGCGCGTTTCGTCTATCGAAATATGATCGATGAAACGCCTTGGTCAGCCGTTTGGTACTATGAGGACCAGGTTGTCTACCGCGATGACCTGACGTGGTCGGATGGCGCGACCGGAACAAAGACCATCCGTGTGCAAGACCCGAACGGCTTGCTGCCCGGTAATTACCGACTCGAACTCTACCTTCAGGTCGATAGCGCGCTGAGACTCGCCGCCACGTCCGACTTTACGCTGGCGGGTGCTCAGCAGGGGGCGTTCACGCGCATCTTCACCAACATTCACTTCACAACCGCAAGCACTGACGCCGAAGCGCGCGAGGTCGCACCCATTAGCAGCTTCTCCGGCGGCACAGATACGATTTACGCCCTGTTCGACTGGGAGCAAATCGCGGCAGGTACACTCTGGACGGTTCGTTGGTCAGTTGACGACGAAGTATTCTACGAGCAGACGCAGCCGTGGAACGTCGCCGAGAGCGGGCAGAACTTCTTAATTCACTTGACCAGCCCCGGCGGTATTCCTGATGGTACCTATAAACTTGATCTACTGATTGGCGAACTCCCTTTTGCGACGACGTCGGCGCGCGTTGGCCTTGGACAGCTGCCGATTGATCGTTTCGCCCTCGCCAGCGGCACTCAAATGCGCGGTCAAATACTCGACGGCGAGACTCGTGTTGGCATCCCCGGCGTGACCGTCGTGCTGATCAACGAGGATTTTTCTGTCTCTGAATTCACCGACCAATGGAGGCAGGATCAGGTCTACTCGATGGCGATCACGGACAGTAGTGGCAATTTTCAGATTGATCGCTTACTTCAGCCCAATGTCCCCTACAGTGTGTTTGTCGTCGCCGAAGGCTACCTCCCTATTTCCGCCGACGGCGTTGAGGTCAAGTCTGATCAGCAATCCGTAGAGGTGCCGATCTATTTAACGCACGGATGAAAAGATAGTGCGGCGTAAGAACTAAGCGCGTCAGTATGAGCTACAGTAGAAAGTTGAAATTGATGGTTTTTAACTCAGTACGCAGCTCGGTGCGTCTCTATGGCTGATAAACAGCGCCTTGACCTGCTGATGGTCGAGCGTGATCTCTCGCCCAGCCGTGAGAAAGCCCGCGCCATGATCATGGCGGGCGAAGTTACTGTCGATGGGAAAATGATCGACAAGGCGGGCACGCGCGTTTCCATCGCCGCCGAGATCGCTGTCAAAACGAAGCCGCGCTTCGTCAGTCGCGGCGGTGATAAACTCGCTGGGGCACTTGCTACCTTCCCCATCGACGTCAGCGGGCGTATCTGTGCCGATGTGGGCGCGAGTACCGGTGGTTTCACGGACTGTCTGCTTCAGAATAGCGCAGCGAAAGTCTATGCGATTGACGTGGGCTATGGGCAAATCGCCTACACGCTGCGCACCGACGAGCGCGTCGTCGTCATGGAGCGTACCAACGTCCGCTACGTCGAGTCGTTACCGGAGCAAGTGAGCCTCGTCGTCATGGATGCCTCATTCATTTCGCTGCGCCTTTTGCTTCCGGCGGTCAAAGGCTGGCTCACCCAGCAAGCGGACGTGATCCCGCTGATCAAGCCGCAGTTCGAGGCAGGTCAGCACGACGTCGGCAGAGGCGGCGTTGTGCGCGATACGGATGTTCACGTCCGCGTCCTTGAAGAAGTGCTGTCTTTCGCTCTGCACGAAGGATTTGCTCTGCGCGGGCTAATCAAGTCTCCACTCAAAGGACCTGCTGGCAACATCGAGTTTCTGGCGTGGCTGGTTTGGGGCAGCTCAGAAGTCTCACAGACGACCGAAGCGCTGATTCGGCATGCGATCTGAAACTCAGTACCGACGCGTTATGGATAGGCTGAAGCAGACCCTTCTGTTATACTTCACTCACTTTACACAGAGATGGTAAACGGATGAAGCGCGACCACATTCGCAATTTTTGCATTATCGCCCACATCGATCACGGCAAAAGCACGCTTGCTGACCGAATGTTGCAATTTACGCATACGGTCGCTGACCGTGATATGCAAGAGCAAATGCTCGACAGTATGGAGCTTGAGCGCGAACGCGGCGTCACTATCAAGGCGTCGGCAGTGCGTATGAACTACATCGCCAGTGATGGCAACGAGTACGAGGTTAACCTGATCGACACACCCGGTCACGTTGACTTCACCTACGAAGTTAGCCGCGCCCTGCAAGCCTGTGAGGGCGCGATTCTCGTGGTCGATGCGTCGCAAGGCATCGAGGCGCAAACGCTGGCGAATGTCTATCTGGCGCTGGAGCAAGACCTCGAAATCATTCCAGTCATCAACAAGATCGACCTGCCCGCTGCCCGCCCCGACGAAGTCGCGCAGGAAGTCGAAAATCTGCTCGGCGTTCCGGCAGAGGACATCCTGCGCATTTCTGCCAAACAGGGGTTAGGCGTGCAAGAAGTGCTCGAGGCGGTCGTCAAGCGCGTGCCACCGCCGCGTGGCGACATGAATGCGCCGCTTAGCGCCCTCGTTTTTGACTCACACTACGACGTCTATAAAGGCGTCGTCGCCTACGTGCGCGTGATCAACGGCGAAATGACGAAGTCGACTATGCTGCGCTTGATGACCACTGACGCTCGTTTCGAGCCTGTCGAGATTGGCGTGTTTAGCCCCGGCATGCGCACGGTCGATTCACTCAGCGTCGGCGAAGTCGGCTATGTAGCGACCGGATTCAAATCCGTGCGCGAGTGCCGTGTTGGCGACACAATCACGCTGGCAGTCAACGGCGCAACCGAACGATTGCCCGGTTACAAACAGGTCAAGTCGATGGTCTTCGCCGGTATGTATCCGGTCGATAACGACGACTATGGCGAACTGCGCGACGCGCTCGAAAAGTTGCAACTGAATGATGCCTCGCTTGTCTACGAACCGGAAACATCACAGGCGCTCAACTTTGGTTTTCGCGTCGGCTTTCTCGGTCTATTCCACATGGACATTGTTCAGGAACGCCTAGAGCGCGAATACGAACTCGATATTCTCGCGACTGCGCCAAGCGTTGCTTATCAGGTCGTCATGCGCAGCGGTGAAATCATCGAGATTGACAGCCCTGCCGCCCTGCCCGATCCGAGCGTGATCGATGAAATCCGCGAGCCGTGGATGAAGATCCAAATTTTCACGCCCGATGATTACATTGGTCCCTTGATGGAATTGGTCACCAAGAAGCACGGCGAATACATCACGATGGAGTATCTCGACAAGAAGCGTGTTTCGATTCAGTATCGCCTGCCGCTGGCAGAACTGATCGTCGATTTCTATGACCGACTCAAGAGCGTGACCAAAGGCTATGCCAGCCTCGATTATCAATTCGACACTTATGAAGCGGGCGATCTCGTTAAGCTCGATATTCTGGTCGCGGGCGAGCCTGTCGACGCGCTGGCGATCATCGTCCATCAAGAGGACGCCTACCATAAAGGACAGAAACTCGTCAGCAAGCTGAAAGAGTTGATTCCGCGTCAGTTGTTCGTCGTGCCGATTCAGGCGGCGATTGGCAAAAAGGTGATTTCACGTGCCGATGTTAAGGCACTGCGTAAAGATGTGCTGGCGAAGTGCTATGGCGGCGACATCAGCCGCAAGCGCAAACTGCTCGAAAAGCAGAAAAAAGGCAAGCGCCGCATGAAGATGATCGGCTCGGTCGAAGTGCCGCAAGAGGCGTTCATGGCGCTGCTCAGCTTGGGGGACGAAGAGTAGGTGACTTAATCACCTAATGAATTTTATAGAGTTGTTCAAGTGAACGCCCTTTTTATTAGAGGAATTCCGGCAGGTAGAAACTCATCCAATGGAGCGTCGCGGCACTGGTAGCTGTAACGACGGCGGGTTCGGTGTCCGGCGTGGCAAGGATCACGTCGTACTGCCCTACCTGATACACGTCGCCGCCCTGCTCGACCTGCCCCACCCCGTCGGTGACGTACAGGAACAAGCTCTCGCCGGAGCGCGGCGCTTCAAGGGACGTCGTGCCGTTCGCTGAGAGCGTTGCTGCGGTAAGGCGCGCGTTGACGTGCTGCTCCATCGGCGAACCATCCCCGATCAAGCTGTAAACCGACGCATCACCCAACTGACGCAGCGGCAGTGCCGTGCTCTCAAGCTGCTGATAATGCGGCTCAAACCCTCGATACTGACGATCAGCAATGAACCAAATCTGGATCACGCGCACCGGATCGTCGGTGACGTTGAGTTCCTGATGCTCGATGTAGTCCCCCGCGAACATGCGCTGGAACTCGCCCGCATGAATAATCCCCTTGCCGCCTGTCGAATCCTCGTGATAGAGGTCGCCCTCCAGCACCCACGTGTAGATTTCGAGCGCGCGGTGTGGATGCCATGTAAAGCCGTTCTGCGGTGCGATTCGCGTCATATGTGCGGTCAGCATCCCGCTCAAACGCTGCAACGGACTCCAGCCACCGACCGCGAAATGTGAATGCAGCCAGTGGATCGGATGGATGGTCGGGAACGCATCGGCGGCGAAGTGCTGGAAATCGCGATTTCCGACGAATCCCGGCTCGACTTGCGATTGCATCAATTGAAAGGTTTGCACGGCTTATGCCTTGTTTGATTTCAGATTTAAACGGACTACAGTCCATTTATAATAGTATATCGGATGACTCGCGGCTGCAATAACCAGATTATGAATACGGCGCTGCTACCCAGTCAAGGATGACCTGCGCGTGTCCCGCTGGTAGGCGATGATCGGCGCTTAAGTCTCGCACCACTACCTCCAGCCGCAGCAGTGATACCTGCGCCAGCCCCTCAATCGGCTGCATCGGGCGCATTTCGAGGATCGTCAGCAAGGTATTGACCTGTAACCCGACCCGCCGTGCGCTGCTCACAAGCGGCTGTAGATCACGCACCGCATCAACCGTGTTTGCTAACAACAGTGTCGAATGCCCACCATCATAAGCGCCTACCAAGTCGCTGGTGAGTGCTTCAGACGTCCCCCTGCTGTAAACTAGTGGGACGCCGCTGGCAAGGCTGATCGCCACGCCCAACGGAATCGAGTCTGCCTTACACAGCAGCCGATCAAACTGAGCGGTATCTACAACGGCGCGTGACTCAGCGACGAGGTGGGCAAGTATGTCCGGGAATGAAGCGATCATCTCTAGATGCACATCTACAGGCAGTGTTGCACCATCGCGTTCGAACCAGCCAAACTGGATCAGCCCGCACTCGATGAGTTGCTGCGCCAACGTGATCATAACGACTCCAAAGCGCTGCGGGCACATGCTGCGAAATCGTCGCCGCGCCCTGCATAGAGTACGCGCGCGCCAGCAATACAGATGTTTAAGTCTAATTCTGACGCGGTCAAGCGAATGCCATCGACCACTATAGCATTGCTCACAGGGAAAACACCGATCCCCTGCTCTTGGTAGGCGGCGATGCTCGGCGCGTCGGCGGCGTAGAGTGTGACGGCATCAGCGTTGAAGGCGTTATCGCCCGCTGCTTCTGCGAAAGCCGATCCAACGAACGGCGCGTGCAGGATCGCCACAGTCACGTCATCGGTACGCGCGTAAGCGATAGTACGCTCCAGCGCTACCGCCCCTGCTGCGCCAATTGCCAGATACGCCGCGAGGTCGAAGACGTAAGCGCACAATAAATCCCGTGTCGCATCGATAATCGCCTTGCCGAACGGCAGAAACGGATCGTCATAGCGCTGCATCGGCAGCGGTATAGCATGCAAACGCGGTTGCAGTAGCAGCGCCCAATCGCTGGCGCGGGCTTGCTGCGCCCGTTGCAGTTGAGTGGCAAATTTACTGGGAGTCAATGCCTTCCCTCAACATGCGCCACGCCATCGACATCGCCCATGTGCCCGTCCACTGGCGCGCGGTATCCGTACCACCGCCAAATCCATAGCTGCGTGACCGCAGCTTGCCATCGACGAATACAGCCACCGCGCTGCCATCGTTGGTATCGGCGTGATCTTCGAGCGCATCGGATCGGCTGACGACGACCAGCGCGACCGCAGCTCCGTGTGCGGCTGCCCACCACTCAGCAGCGCGTTCGGCAAGCTGGCGCAGCGGCAGCGTTTCACGAATGCCCAATTCATCAGCAAGCTGCTCTGGCGATGGCTCGGTTTGAACCGCCGCGATCACGTCGTCACCGAATGCCGCCTTGATCTGTTCGCTTAGGATTGGCGCAATACCAACTTCACCCACGATCAATTTTGCGCCTTGTTCGCGCAGCGCAGCGATTAAAGCACCTTCGATGCTGTCGGTATCGATGCCAAAGATGTAATCATCGATATGTTCGCGCAACTGCGCCTCAACGATGGCGATCATGGCGTCAGCTTCGGCGCTGCTCTCGGCTTTTGCCGTGATGCGCACATCGATCTGCCCGCTGTGCGCGGCTAAGCCTACCGTTGGGTTGTTCGCTTCGAGCAGTGCCTTACCGATCACTTCGTCGAGCGCGCTTTCGCCAATACCCGCCGCCTTCAGGATTTTCGCCTTGATGATCTTGCCTGTGATGCCGTAGCGTTCGCGCAGATAGGGCACAACCTTCTCGATCATCAGGAATTTCATCTCGCGCGGCACACCGGGCAAGCTGATAACGACCTGATCGCTATACTCGACGGCGAAGCACGGCGCGGTTCCTACCGGATTAGTGAGGATTACAGCGTCATCCGGGATATAGGCTTGACGACGGTTATTCTCGGTCATTTGTGCGCGAAATCCGGCGAACCGTTCGGCAATCTGGTCGAGCAAGTCTTGGTGAAACGTAAGTCCACGTCCGGTTGCTGCCGCGACCGACTGGCGCGTCATGTCATCAATCGTCGGACCTAAGCCGCCACAGGTGATCACGATCTGGGACCGACCAAGCGCGATTTTGATCGAGTCGGCGATTCGTTTTTCGTTATCGCCCACCGAAGTCATGAAGAAAAGATTGATGCCCAAATCACGCAAAGTGCGTGCTATAAAGACGGAATTGGTATCTGTCAATTCTCCGAGTAAAATCTCTGTACCAATAGCGATTACTTCTGCATTGAGTTCTTGGTTCATCGGTCTTTTTTCTCTTGAATGTAATCGAACACGAAATGTTGCAAAACACCCAATCACTATTATAATCTTCCCTAACAAGTGGAGTTTGCAAGAAAGCAAGTTATTCGTGCAAATTCACCAAATCAAAAGTGGAAGTCTATTTTAGTCCGCCATATTGTCATACGGAGGAAGACTCGTGGCAAGTGTGACCTTCAGGCACGTTTACAAACGTTACGGCAACACAACCGCCGTTACAGACCTAAATATTGAAGTTGAGGACAAAGAATTTTTAGTTTTTGTCGGACCTTCTGGCTGTGGCAAGTCCACCAGTCTGCGTATGCTCGCAGGGCTGGAAGAAATCAGCGATGGTGAAATTCTGATTGCCGACCGCGTCGTGAATAACGTTGCCCCGAAAGATCGTGATGTAGCGATGGTGTTCCAGAGCTACGCGCTCTACCCGCACATGACGGTCTATGATAACATGGCGTTTGGTCTACGTTTGCGCAAAACGCCGAAGCAGATTATCGACCAACGCGTCCGTGAAGCGGCAAAGAGCCTCGGCATCGAGCAGTTGCTCGACCGCCGCCCCCGTCAGCTTTCGGGTGGTCAGCGTCAGCGCGTTGCTGTCGGTCGCGCTGTCGTTCGCGAACCGCAGGTCTTTCTGCTCGACGAGCCGCTGTCGAATCTCGATGCGAAACTCCGCGTGGAAGCCCGCTCATTCATCAGCAAACTGCACCAACGCCTCGGTACAACCTTCATCTATGTGACCCACGACCAAGTCGAAGCGATGACGATGGGAACGCGCATCTGCGTGATGAGCGCTGGTGAACTTCAGCAAATCGACTCGCCCTATAATCTATACCACAATCCACGCAATCTGTTCGTGGCAGGCTTTATCGGCAGTCCGGCGATGAATTTCTTTGATGCGACGCTGAAGCAAGGCGACAACAATCTTGTCATCGAAACGCCCGGCTTCCAGATTCAGGTTCCCGCTTCGAAAGCCGAGCCGTATCGCAGCTATATCGGCAAGCGCGTCATTTTGGGCGTGCGCCCTGAAGACATTCACGATGTAAGCTACCAGCCGACAGGCATTACGCCAGCGCTAGTTGAAGCGAACGTCGACGTCGTCGAGCAGATGGGTAACGAAATTAACCTGTACCTCGAAGACGGTGGCAAGACGTTCATTGCCCGTACCGATCCGCGTACTCGCGCTCGCGTCGGCGGACGAATTACAGTTGCCTTCAATGTCGATAACATTCACCTGTTCGACGCTGATACCAATCAATCTGTTGCTTATGAATATAAGCAGCAGCCGGAAAAAACCTCGATCTAGCTATTGGCGCTTACCGAAGGGTAGTGCTTTGTTAAGTCCAAAGCCGTCCAATTTTGGGGCGGCTTTTTAATTGTGTCCTCACCCAATGCTATTATAATGCGCCGAACAAACGACCATAATCAGGGGGCTAAGTGAAACTAACGGTTTATACCGACGTGAGTGGGTTTGATATATTGCAATCGGAATGGAATGCACTGCTGCACTGCAGCGCGTCCGACACGATTTTTTGTACATGGGAATGGCAGTCGGCGTGGTGGCAGGCTTATGATGGTGGGCAGCTCTGGATCGTCGCCTGCCGCAGCGATGATAATACGCTTGTCGGGATTGGATCGTGGTTCATTCAGCAAGGGGATAACGAGCGTATCGTGCGGACAATCGGCTGTGTTGATGTGACCGATTACGTTGACTTGATCGTTGATCCAGAATACGCGAATGAAGTACACACAGCGCTTGCCACATTTCTTGCCGAAAACCATGATGCCTACGACCGCATCAACTTGTGTAACATCCCTGAAGTTTCGCCAACGCTGACGAGTTTCAGCGATGCGTTAACCGCGCAGGGCTTCGCAGTTGAAAAGGAAATGCAAGAAGTCTGTCCGGTAATCGTCCTGCCGGATCAATGGGATGCCTATCTGGATCAGCTTGACAAGAAGCAGCGCCACGAGATCCGTCGCAAAGTGCGACGTGCCGAAAGCGAAGCTATCGTCGAAGTCTACGTCGTCGATGAAAAATGCGACATTGATACCGAGGTGGACAAATTTATCTCGCTCATGCGCGCGAGCCATCCCGAAAAAGCCGAATTCCTCGAAGACCCGAACAATCTCGCCTTCTTCAAGAGCGTCGTGCCCAAAATGTACGCCAATAATTGGCTGAAGATGACCTTCCTCGTCGTCAACGGTACACCGTCAGCCGCTTACTGCGACTTCGATTACAACAATCAAATTCTGGTTTACAATTCAGGGCTTCTGCCGCAGGAAAATGCCAATTTAAGCCCCGGTATCGTTCTTCTCGCCCATGACATCCGCGACGCCATCGATCATAAGCGCGAACTCTTTGATTTTCTGCGAGGCAATGAGACCTATAAATATCGGATGGGCGCGCAGGACACGCGAGTGTTCAAGTTGAAAGCGCGCATGGGATAGAAGATGTTGTGATTAGAGAAAGACGGGGCGCGTAGTGTTACGACGTGCCCCATTGTAATGTCTGCTCTCTGATCAGCCACCGTAGGCGTTGGGGATATCGGCGACAGTCACGTTGATGTAGGGGTCTTTTTCCTGCACCTTGAGTGCCTGATCTTCGCTAACCAGCGTTTGCCCCTTGTAGTAGAGCACGTTATTGAAGCCATCATAACGGTAGCGGCGGCTTACCCAACCATAGCGGTTGTGTTCAAAGATGACGTTGAATTGGACTGCCTCGTCCTCCTCGATGATCTTCTGCTCCACAAGCCACACAGGGGCATATTGATCCAGATGCGGTTTTGCCTTTGCATCGCGTTTTTGCAGCAGAACTTTATCGTTGCTCATGCCTGTCTTCCTCGTTCGATGACCTTCTCGCACGTATTGTAACGACGATTCCCGCCATTGGGCAAGAGTGCTACTCCATCGATTTCAGTGCTTCGTCAGCGTGTTTGGGTTTTGCTGCATCCGGCTCAAGAATGATCCGAACGGATCGGTCGTAGGTCAGGTAGTTCCAAATCCAGTTGATGAGGACGTTGATGCGGTTGCGGAAGCCCATCAGCACGATCAAGTGCAGCCCCAACCACGCAATCCACGCGAGAAAGCCTGTCACCTGCACACGATTGAACAGATACGCGACCGCGCGGCTGCGCCCAATTGTGGACATGATACCGCGATCAAAATAGCTGAACGCCTTCGGCTGCTCGCTCCTAAGTCGGTGAACGATGTTCTTGGCAGCGAGCGTGCCCTGCTGCTGCGCGACAGGAATCAGCATCGGGTACGGCTTGCCATCAGGTGCTTCCAGATAAGCCATGTCGCCGATGACGTAAACGCTGTCGTCACCCTCGGTGGTCAGCATCGGCGTGATCGGGACGCGCCCGCCTCTCTTGAGCGGCAGATCAAGGGCTTGTGCCAGCGGCGACGCCTGTACCCCTGCTGACCAGATCAGCGTGTAGGTCGGGATCACTTCGCCACTTGCCAAGCGAATATGATCAGCAGCAGTTTCATCAACGGCGTTGCCGAGGATCACTTCAACGCCGAGCGACTTCAATTGCTCCAGCGCTTTTTGCTGCAAACGCTCAGGATACGCCGCCAGCAGGTGATCCATTGCTTCGACCAGCACGATTCGCGGCGACAGCGCATCGTATTCTTTGCGCAGCACGTGCTGATACAGTTCGCGGAGCGCGCCGACGGTTTCCAGCCCGGTCGATCCACCGCCGACAACGACCATGGTCGTCAGGGCGTCACGATGAGCAAGGTCTTCCGTCCATGCCGCGCGCTCAAATAGCCGTAGGATGTGATTCCGCAGCGCAATCGCGTCGTCAAGCGATTTGAGTTCGAAAGCAATGTCGCCAATCTCCGGTTTGCCGAAATAGGTCGTGACGCTGCCACCGGAGACGATCAGGTAGTCGTAGCGCTCTTGCCGAACTGCCCCATTGGTGCGGATTGAAACAGTTTTTTTCGCGCGATCAATCACCTCGACTTCGCCCATCAAGAAGTCGATATTGGTATTGCTGCGAAAGATACCGCGCACAGGATAAGCAATCTCCTCAGCTTCCAACCCAGCAGTCGCCACCTGATAGAGCAGCGGCGTAAAGGTGTGGAAGTTGTGACGGTCAATGAGCAAGACATCGACTGCTTGATGCTTGAGTGTTCGCGCTGCGTACAAGCCACCAAACCCCGCGCCAATGACAATAACTCGCGGTTGCTCGCCCATCGTACTCGTCTTTTCACTTGTTTTGACGGTTGATATAATTCTATTCTACTTCATTGTGAAAAATAGTACAACATCATTTCCGCCAATAGTCACAATAAACTCATATTGAGGCAGTTCTTGGCAGTTCTTCGTTCGCGACTTGGCGTGCGCTATAATCTGGTGTGTTTGCATCGATCAGGGAGCAGCGTGGCGGCATGACGACGTTTTCGCACGAGCAGTATCTTTCACCGTTCACGTGGCGGTATGGTTCATCTCAAATGCGCGTTATTTGGGGCGAAGTCAACAAGCGGCGCGTCTGGCGGCATATCTGGGTTGAACTCGCGCGTGCAGAACAGACTGCTGGACTGGTGACGGCAGAGCAAATCGCCGACCTTGAAGCGCACG
>JBBSNT010000006.1:0-39243 GCA_038260485.1 Aggregatilineales bacterium
ATTCGCTATGATCGCAAAGATGCCAACTTTCTCGGTGCTCATCATCTCGCTTTTGCGCTCATTAACCTACGTCATTTGTTCGCACAGAAAGTTTGAATCAGTTCATAGTATGCTCCACCGTGAACCTGAACCCGACGTGCTGCCCGAATGCGAGCGTTTTGGCTTGGCATTCTTGCCCTACTTCCCGCTCGAAAGCGGCTTGCTGACGGGTAAGTATCGGCTTAACCAGCCAAAGCCCGAAGGCGGTCGTTTAAGTGATCGCAGCTATGAAGATCGATTTCTCAATGAGCCGAAGCTAGCGGTTGTCGAGACATTGATCGCGTTTGCTGAAGATCAGGGACACACGATCCTCGAACTGGCGTTTTCATGGTTGCTGGCGCGTCCGGTTGTCGCGTCGGTGATCGCCGGAGCGACCAAGCCCGCGCAGATTCAAGCGAATGCTGCCGCCAGCGCGTGGACACTTGGCGAAGATGACCTTGCAACGCTTCATACACTGCTCGAGCCGCTGGATTAAGAGCTCGGCGTTGATTTCGTAATTCATTTCACCTACAATACGATGCACGCTCACCCCTTTTAGTGGTGAAGTGGCGACAAAAACCATAGCTTGGTTTGGAAATAAGACGGTGGTGGTGCTGTGACGAGCAGCGTTTGTCTTCACATCCCCTCGCTGTTAAATTTTTTGTACGGTTCTAATCATTCCCTTCTAGTCAATCTGTAATCGTAAGTGCTATAATTTCCGAATTAGCACCAACGCTTCTGCAAGGATAGGCTCTTGAACATTCAAACCGAACGTCTTGAAGATCAAACTGCGCGTGTCACGGTCGAAGTTGATGCCGAGCGACTTGACGCGGCAAAACGCAAAGCAGCACAACAAATTTCTCGTAAGGTCAATATCCCCGGCTTCCGCAAAGGCAAAGTTCCGTATCGTGTGCTGCTCAATTACGTGGGCGAACCCGCGATTCTTGACGATGCTATCGAGCTTCTGAGTCAGGACGTGTACCGGGAAATGCTCCCGGAAACTGAACTCGACCCGTATGGTCCCGGTGTGCTGGCGGATGTGAAATCCGACGAGCCGATGCCGACGTTCATTTACATCGTGCCCTTGCAACCGACGATTGATCTCAGTGATTATCGCTCCGTGCGGCTGCCGTTTGAGCCGGAAGCGGTTGACGATGAGATGGTCAAGCGCGCGATGAAGAACCTTCAGGAGCAGGAAGCAGTCGTCGAGGAGAGCCAAAAGCCGGTGGTGCTTGGCAACCGCGTAACGATTGATCTTCACAGTTTCATCCTCGAAGCACATGAAGATGACGAAGCGGCGGAAGTGGAAACCGATGCCGTCGCTGAAGACGACGTGCAAGCCGAAGCACTAACCGAAGCTAGCGATGTAGAGGCTGAAGCTGTGGCAGAGGATGCCGCTGTTGCAGAAGACGACGCTGATGAGGAAACGCACGACGAGCATGAAGGGCACGATCATCATCACGAAGATGACGAAGGCACGCCCTACATTCACGAGCACGACTTGCAGATGATCCTCGATCAGGACGACGAACCGACGCCGGGCTTCAATGAAGCATTGGTTGGCGCGACTGCCGGAGAGATGCGCGAGTTTACGCTCGATGTGCCCGACGATGCCGAGAAATACCCCGAAGCGGCGGGCAAGCAGGTGAAGTATTACGTCACAGTCAAGAAACTCGAAAACCTGACGCTGCCGGAGCTGACAGACGACTTTGCGGCGCGCGTGACCAAAGACGAAGATGAACCGCTCACGCTGCTGCAACTGCGGATACGTGTCCGTGAAAATCTCGAAGAACGCAGCGCGGAAAACTATCGCAGCGATTACGTGCGGCGCGCGCTCGACCAAATCGTCGAGCATGCGGTGATTAAATATCCTGAAGCGATGGTTGCCGATCAGGTTGACCGTTTCTTGCAAGACCTTGATCAGCGGCTACGCCAGCAGGGAATCACTCTGCAAGACTACATGAAGATTTACCAGAAGACGAACGACGATCTCTACAACGATTACCGCGATAACGCTTCGAAGACTGTTGAGCGTTCGCTCGTGCTGCGGCAGCTTGCCGAAGCTGAGAATATCGACGTGACCGCTGATGACATCGAGAACCAGATCGATACGATTGTCGGTCAGTTCGACGAAGAACGTCAGGATATGATCCGCCAGATGTTCACGACCCAGCCGACCATGCGCGAAAGCGTCTTGAACGACCTGCTGCGCGACCGCGTGCTTGACCGTATCGCGGCGATTGCCAAAGCCGAAGCGCCTGACTTAGACGCCGTTGCTGTGGACGAAGCTGCTGATACCGAAACTGAAGCGATTGCTGAACCTGGCGTTTCAGAACCCAGCGAACAAACTCCCGCAACAGACGAAGTGACAACCGAGAACACAGAGGAGTCTGCTTAAAGATGTTTCCCCAGAACGTTATCCCGATGGTCATTGAGCAGGGGAGCCGCGGTGAACGCGCCTATGACATTTACTCCCTGCTCTTGAAAGAACGTATTGTCCTGTTGGGTACACCGATCAATGACCAGATCGCGAACCTGATGGTTGCGCAGCTCTTGTTTCTGCAAAGCCAAGACTCCGACCGCCAGATTCAGCTCTTTATCAACTCGCCGGGTGGCGTTGTCTACTCTGGTATGGCGATTTACGATACGATGCAGCAAATCAGCGCGCCCGTTAGCACGACCGCCGTCGGCATCACCGCCAGCTTCGGCACAGTGCTGCTGACCGCTGGCGGCAAAGGCATTCGCTACGCATTGCCTAACGCTACGATCCACATGCACCAGCCGCTCGGCGGCGCGCAGGGACAGGCGTCGGACATCGTGATTCAGGCGAATGAGATCATGCGCTTGAAGGAGCGTTTGAACGACATTCTTGTGCACCACACCGGACGCGAGCGCGAAGTTATCGAGCGCGATACCGACCGTGATATTTACCTCGGCGCTCGGCAGGCAGTGGAATACGGTTTGATCGACTCGGTGCTGGAAAGTGCTAAAGTAGGAGTGGATAGCAAGTGACATTTACACCAACCAATCAGCGGTGCTCATTTTGCCGCCGGAGCCACGATGAAGTCGAACGACTGATCGCGGGACCAGATGGGGTGTTTATCTGTGATAGCTGCGTCGAACTGTGCCAGCGGATTCTGTTTGATGAGAATCCGACCTATCAGCGCGAAGACGATGAGATCGATTTCGATCATCTGCCGTCGCCGCGCGAGATCATGGGGCAGTTGGATGAGTATGTGGTGGGGCAAGACTACGCTAAGCGCGTCTTGAGCGTAGCAGTCTACAACCACTATAAGCGCATTCGCACCAGCAACGTTGCGAACGGCGTCGAATTGGAAAAGAGCAACATCCTAATCGTCGGGCCGACCGGCAGTGGTAAAACGCTGCTGGCACAGACGCTCGCTCGCATTCTCGACGTGCCGTTCTGCATCTCGGACGCGACGTCGTTGACTGAGGCGGGCTATGTCGGCGAAGACGTGGAGAACATTCTCCTGCGCCTGATTCAAGCGGCGGATGGCGACATCTCCCGCGCTGAACGGGGCATCGTCTACATCGACGAAATCGACAAGATCACGCGCAAATCGGCGGACAATCCGTCAATCACGCGCGACGTATCGGGTGAAGGCGTGCAGCAAGCACTGCTCAAGATCGTCGAAGGCACGCTGGCGAATGTCCCTCCACAGGGCGGACGCAAGCACCCGCATCAGGAATTCTTGCAGGTCGATACCTCGAATATCCTATTCATCTGCAGCGGCACGTTCGCGGGTATAGAGGATAACATCGCCAAGCGTGTCGGTGGACGCGGTGCAATTGGTTTCCATCCGCAGAGCGGCGACGAACCGCGCGTGGACATGAACGACAAGACCGACTTGCTGCGCCACATTAGTCCCGAAGATTTGATCGGTTACGGCTTAATCCCGGAATTTGTCGGGCGTCTGCCGGTGCTGGTGAGTGTTGATCCGCTGGATCGGGCGGCGCTGATGCGGATTCTAGTCGAGCCGAAGAACGCGCTCGTCAAACAGTACCAGCAGCTTTTGGCGCTGGACGATCTCGAACTCGTGTTTGAGGACTCGGCGCTTGGCGCAGCGGCGGATATTGCCATGAAGCGTGGCACGGGCGCGCGTGGTTTGCGCTCGATCATCGAAAACCGTCTGCTCGACGTGATGTTCGAAGCACCAGGGCGCAAAGACGTTCAGCGCGTCGTGATCGACGCGGACGTCGTCAACGGTATTACGCGCCCGCATATCTACAGCAGCGAAAACTTGCGGCTGGAGTGGTCGGAAAACGGCAAGCTGCATACTGCCGCCTGAGATCGTTTCAATCAGCAAACAAAAACGACCCGCCACACACGGGTCGTTTTGATTCACGAATTCCCTAGACCGGCGGCGGCAGGACGACCTGTGGTTTATTGCCGACTTCGCGGGTGAAGATTTGCGCATCTACGCGGTTTGTTCCGCTAGTGTTGAAACCCCAATTGCAGGGGATGACCCATTTCGGCTGCATTTGAATGGTGACCTGCGCGGCTTCGCTGGCAGTCATCGTGCCGTTGCCGTCAATCGGCAGAATGGCGATGTCGGGATGCAGCGATGCCATTTCAGGAATGACGCCCGTGTGTCCTGCGTAGTAAATGTCGAAGTAGTTGATCGAGATCACGAAGCCTAGATTCTCGTCGGATGACCCAAGCGCGGGTGAGTAGGCGGGAATACCCTTGATGCAGGCGCGCCCCACTGAAACACTTTGCCAAGGTCTCAAGGTGGTGCAGTTGTAGTCCTCTAGCTGGCGGGCTGCGCGATCACTGGCGATGATTTGCGTATTCGGTCCACGAAGTTTCTCGATGTCGGCAAGAGCGCAGTATTCGTAATGGTCGTGACCAATGAGGATAGCGTCTGCGGGGCGGGAAATGCGGGTGACGCGCCGAGGATTGATATAGATCAACGGTGTTCCTAGTATCGCGAAGCTACTATGTCCCAGCCATTGAATTTGATCGATCATAACGCTCACTCTAATATTCCCGAACGAAGTTAATGACGTAACTCTAGCGCAAACCCCACACGAGAGCAAGCTGCGTTTTGCGCGCTGCTGGATAAGCTCTGGCGGGAACAAGGCTTAAGGTCATGGAAATTTGGTACTGGTTTGTGCGGGTTTAAACCCGTTATATAATGGGTTTATCAAGTTAGTCGGCAATCTTACGGAGAATGGCATGACCGACCGTCCACTGCCCAAAATATCCAACCCGCAAATCAGAAGCCTCGGCGGGACGCGCCCGTTAACCGATCAAGGCGTGGTGAATAATTGGACGCCACCCCCGATTAATACGCTGGCTGATACTGGCTTGAACCTGCTCAGCGTCGCCGACCTCGTGCTGAAGGTACTCTACTTCGGCGGTTATATGGCGGGGCATCAAATAGCCGAAATAGTCAAACTGCCGTTCAACAGCGTGCTCGATACCGTGATGGACTTTCTCAAACGCGAGAAGTTCGTTGAAGTACGCGGTTCGGGTGGCTTAGGCGAAGCGGGATACCAGTACATCATCTCGCAAAAAGGCGCGGAAAAAGCGCGTGAGGCGATGGAGCGTTCGCAATATGCGGGTGCAGCGCCTGTGACGCTTCAGCAGTATATCTACGCGATGCAGATGCAGAATCGTGAAAAGATGATCGTTCACGAAGAAGATATGCATGAATTGATGAAGAATCTTGTTGTTTCGGACGAGCAGCTTTCACGGATTGGTCCAGCCGTGAATTCGGGACGTTCGATCTTCATGTATGGTCCCCCCGGCAACGGTAAGACGACTGTCGCTGAAACGGTCGGACGGCTTGTACTAGGCGACAATATGTGGATTCCCTACGCTTTCGACGTGGACGGGCAGATTGTGCGCGTGTTCGACAGCGTGAACCATGAACTCGCCGATGAGGAAAAGCTCCGACTGGGCACAGGCGTAATTCCCGATACGCGCTGGGTGAGAGTCAAGCGCCCGATGATTATGGTCGGTGGTGAACTGACCTTGCACGGGCTGGACCTCGTTTACGACAACGTGAATAAGTATTACGAAGCGCCGTTTCAGGTGAAGGCGAACGGCGGTATGTTCCTGATCGACGACTTTGGTCGGCAGCAAGTTCGCCCTCGTGACCTGCTGAATCGCTGGATCGTGCCGCTTGAAAAAGGCGTCGATTTCCTGACGCTGGCGACTGGGCGCAAAATTGAGATGCCTTTCTTCGTGTTGATCGTGTTCTCGACCAACATCGACCCGCGCGACCTCGTTGACGAGGCATTCCTGCGCCGTATCCGCCATAAGATCGAGTTTGGCGACCCGACATACGACCAATTTCGCGAAATCTTCAAGCGGGTTTGCGCAGCAAAAGGCGTCACTTACGACGAGCAAGCGCTGGCTTATCTGCTCAAGAAATGGTACGTCGAGCAGAATCGTGCACTGCGGGCTGTGCATCCGCGTGACTTGATCGCACAGCTTCTCGACATTGCGACGTACCTCAACCGACCGCCTGTGCTGACCAAAGATATGCTGGATCGGGCGGCGGCGTCCTACTTCGTGAACCTGTAGACGATGATCAAGGCTCACAACGGCTCGGCAGTTCCACGCTATCAAGTGTTCGTCCTCGGCGACGGCAGTTTTGTCGTTCAGTGGACGGACACGTCCGTCCAAGATTTACTGACGGGGCAGTATCGAGATTACAAACCTATCGAATTCGGGCATCGGATGATCGATGACGAACTCGAACGCCTCAAAGATGCGAGTGTAATCGAGGACTTCGATCACGCCTACGTCTGGATTTATGCGCTGCCAGAAGAACATCGTTTCGCAACGCAGCGCACCCAACAATCCCGCTTCCAACGTACGCGCGCTTACTACATCAACACGACGTTGCCCGCAAGTCATTTAGGTGATGTGCAGGCGCTGTTCGATGAAAGCGGGTTCGCGGACGATTATTGTGCCTGTGAGCATGAAATCCTCGTCGCTGTCGTGGGGCGTGATACGTTGCCCTTCAACAGCCTGCATGATGCCGAAAGCGCGCAGCGCAAGCTGAACCAGCAGTTTCCTGACCTGCTGCAAAATGCGGTAGTCGCGTTCACCGAAAGCGGCAGCGACCTTACTGAGTCCGGTGACGAGGAAGAACTTATCGACCTCGACGCGCTGATCGCCAGCCAGACCGACACGACGATCACAAAAGACAAGTCGGCGCTGGTCGTTTGCACCGACGATGCACAGCGGCAAGCGATCACTGACTTGTTCGCGGCGATGAAAATGGATGCGGTTGGCGTAGAGACTGGACAGCAGGCGCTCAACCTGCTTGAAGAAACGCCGTTTGACGTGTTCGTGATGGACTTGCAGTTGGGTGATATGCATGGTTGGGCGGTGCTGGGCAAAATCCGCGAGATGGGAGATGCCGAACAGATGCGCGTAATCGCGCTCGCAGAGCCGAGCGTGGGCGATCAGGTTTTCGCGCTGACGGTCGCCAAAGTTGACATCTATTTGCGCAAGCCCGTGAGTATTGCACGGCTGCGGCAGGGCGTTTGGTCGACTTTGAAGGCGCACTCAACCGCCTAATGAATGGCTGACACGTAGGGGAACGAAAGTTCGCTTTTAGGATGTGTCAACCATTGTGTTTTGATCCCCAAACTGATAGAGTCGTAGCTATATCATGCTGGGATCGTGCAAGTTGATCTGGGTATTGATCGTTAGCTGCTTAGCGATTGTGGTTATTATGTCTGTGAATAATGCCGGACAAACAACCCCTTGGGGTGATAAAATGAGGCGCTTGCGTACGGGTGTCGCTCGCAAAGCGGAATGGATGGCTCCTGACGAGGTCGTTCATCAAGTGTGCGCCCACTATCTTGAAGCAAGTACGTGGCTGCAAGATAATATGCTCTCGTCGTGGGCGCAGCAGTGGTCAGTCGCGCCGCACTACCTCAGCGGAAGTTATCTGCGGCGGCATCAGAATCTACTGCTCGCGCATCGTGAGATCAAGGGCTTGCAGCTTACCGGTATCCTGCGCGCCGATCACAATATCGAAATCCGACAATTCAGTGAAAATGGTGATTTCTGCCTCGTGGTGGATCATCAAACGCAGCGGCGCATGGCGACTTACAACCGTAAGACGCAGGAGCGCAGTATCACCCAAGACCTCGGTGACGGGGTGGTGATTTACGTTATGCTTTACGACGATAAAGACCAACGCTGGAAAATCGGTAACTTTGTGCAAGAACTACCGTCCGGCTGGCGTTCTCGCCCGATTATAGAGGAACATGCGACGCTTCCCGACGCCATCGGGCGTGACTACTGAATGACGCCAATCACGTTGGTGACGGGCGGGACAGGGTTTCTCGGTCGCCATCTCGTGCCGACGCTGTGCCGAGCCGGACATACCGTGCGTATCCTCACGCGCGACCCGCAGTCGCATTCGTGGCTGCGACGTTACCCTCGCATCGAAATCATCCAAGCTGATATCCTTGACGCTGAGCGCGTGGCGGTCGCGGTCGCGGGCTGCGGCACGATTGTTCACGCGGCGGGCTTGTTTCGCTTCTGGGGTGATCAAGCCGACTTCGAGGCGACGAACGTCGGCGGGACGGAGAACATTCTACGGGCGGCGGTCGAGCACGTGAGTTCGCTGAAGAGGATCGTCACGATTTCGACGGTCGCGCTGATCGGCAGCCCTGAGCCGGGGCGGATCGTCGATGAGACGCATCCGTCACATCCGGCAGACGCTTATCAATGTAGCAAGCTGCACGCCGAGCAGTTGGCGCTGCGTTATCAGCGTGATTACGGGCTGCCGGTCGTGATTCTGCGACCGGGCGCATTTTACGGGCCGTTGGGATCGTATGCCTTCAACCGACTGTTCTTCACTGACCCGCTGCGCGGCATCATCATGCAGGTCAACGGCGGGCGCTACGTGACCTTTCCAGTGTACATCGGCGACGTGGCGCGGGTGATCCTGCAAGCCTTTGATCACGGGCGCGTTGGCGAAATCTACAACGTCAGCGGCGACTCGCTGATGCACAAGCAGGCGTTCGACATCATTTGCGCAGAAGGCAACATTCGCTTTCCGCGTATCAATATTCCCGGCTGGATGGGCGTTACGACAGCACGGGTCTTAACAGCACTGGCGGCGGTTACGGGGCGCGAACCCTTTTATCCGCTTTCACTGCGTTCCTACGTGTATAATGACTGGCATGTCTCCAGCGAGAAGGCGCGGCGAGAACTCCATTTTGCGCCGACGAACTTCCGCGAGGGGGCACGGCGAACGCTGGCGTGGTATCGCGCTGGACAGCCGGATAACATAGCAGAAGTTGAGTGTTGACGATGTTAGATCAAGTCAAAGTTTATTTTCGCAGCGGCGATGGTGGGGACGGCGTAATCGCCTTCCGGCGCGAGAAATTTGTTCCTCATGGCGGACCAGCGGGCGGCGACGGCGGGCACGGCGGTGATGTCATCCTGCGCGTGAACCGGAAGATCAGCACGTTGTCCCCGTTTCAAAAGAAAGTCCATTTCAAGGCGGCGCACGGGCTGCGCGGCGGGACGGCATCCAAGACGGGCGCGAGCGCTGATGATATGGTGATCGACGTGCCGCCGGGAACGGTCGTGCGCAACGCCGAGACGGGTGACTTGATCGCCGATCTGATTCAGCCGGACGAGCAGCTTGTGCTGATCCCCGGCGGGCGCGGGGGCAGGGGCAATACCCATTTCGTCAGTTCGGCAAATCAAGCGCCGCGCGTCGCCGAAAAGGGCGAACCCGGCACCGAGTTGTGGGTGATTCTCGAACTTAAGCTGATCGCGGACGTGGGCATCGTCGGCGTCCCGAATGCGGGCAAATCGACACTTCTTTCGGTGATCAGCAACGCGCGTCCGAAGATTGCCGATTACCCGTTTACGACACTCGAACCGAATCTCGGCGTCGTACTCTATGACGACCGCGACCTCGTTTTCGCGGACATCCCCGGATTGGTCGAAGGTGCGCACATGGGGATTGGTTTGGGGCATTCGTTCCTGCGCCACGTTCAGCGCACGCGGATGCTCGTCCACCTACTCAACGGCGCGGCGGACGATCCGATTGCCGACTTCAACCAGATTAACCAAGAACTCGCGCTCTACGACGAAAAACTGGGCACGCGCCCGCAGATTGTCGTCTTCAATAAGATGGACATGCCAGAAGCCGCCGAGCGCTGGAAGCAGATCGAAGCTGATTTGAAGCGGTTGGGCGTTGACCACCCGCTGGCGATTTCGGCGGCAACGCGCGACAATGTCACACCGTTGATCCAGCGCGTGTTTGCGCAAATCGACGCGCTGCCCGAACCAGAACCGCTCGCTGAGGAAATGCCCATCTACACGCTGCCGGAAGAAGAAGTGATCTTCACGGTCGAGAAGGTGAGCGATGAGGAATATCGCGTGGCGGGTAAGCGTATCGAGCGCGCGGCGGCAATGACCTATTGGGATTACGACGAGGCGATTTTGCGCTTTCAACGGCTGCTGGATACGCTCGGAGTCACTGCGGCGCTGCGTGAAGCGGGTGTCGTGGAAGGCGACACGGTTTACATCGGCGATCATGAACTTGAGTGGTCTGAGTAGGTTATGCAGCCTCGTAACAACCGGGTAGGCATTCTGGGCGGGACATTTGACCCGCCACACATTGGGCATCTCGTCCTTGCCGAGTACGCCGCGACCGCGCTTGATCTCGACTGCGTGATGTTCGTCCCGGCGGCAGAACCGCCGCATAAGGATCAACTGCGCGTCGATATTGAGCACCGCCTGCCGATGATTGAATTGGCGATTGCAGGGAATGATCGCTTTGCGCTCTCGCGCGTGGACGTGGACAGACCGGGACCGCACTACACCGTCGATATGATCCGCATCTTGCAGGCGGATCAGCCGGATACCGAATTCTATTTCGTGCTCGGCGGCGATTCGCTGCACGATCTCCCACGCTGGCATCTCCCGCTGGACTTGATCGCGCTCTGCAAGTTGGCGGTGATGGCGCGCCCCGGCGCAGAAGTGATCCCCGACCTTGAGGCGAACGTCCTGCCGGGCTTGTCGGATCGTGTTATCGTGATCGATTCGCCGATGCTTGGCTTTTCCTCTACCGAAGTCGCCGACCGGCTCGAAGCGGGCAAGAGTGTTCGTTATCTCGTGCCGGATGCTGTGCTCTCGTATATACAGACTCACAGGTTATACCAAAATGGCTCGTAAATTTGTGCCCGTTTGGGTGGCACTGGCACTCCTGCTGGCGCTGTCTACTGGTCTGATCACCGCTGCCGCCGCCGAACCGCAAGCCCTGCAAGGAGATGTTCCTACCCTTGTTCCGCCGACGCTCGTCCCGACTTCACCGCCGACCAATCTCGACGCGCTGCCGTCTGAATCGGGCATTGCGCGGATTGCGCGCGACGGCAAAGTGCGCGTCGGCATCCTCTACAACGAACCGCCTTTTGGCGTTTACAACATTCGCGGCGAGGAATCCGGCTTTGACGCGGACATCGCTCGCGCGATGGCGGAAGCGTGGGGTGTGCAGGTCGAATTTGATCAAGTGACGCGCCAAACGGGCATCGACATGGTGATGAGCGGCAGAATCGACCTGCTGCTGGCTGCACAACCCCATTTTCGCGACCTCGATAATCTGGTCGAGTTTAGCCAGTCGTACTATCCGGCGGTTGAAGCGCTGGTCGTGCGGCAGGGTGATGGCGCGACGTCGTTGGCTCATATGGCGGATCGCAAGGTTGGCGTTGTGATTGGCACGAATGGCGAAATGGCGGTCGATTACTGGCTGAGCCACGCCGATTATCACTTTGAAGTGCTGCGCTACTTGACGCTCGATCAAGCCTTGGGAGCGCTCAACGATCAACAGATCGATGGCGTGATCAGCAATAGAACGCGCGTTAGTCAGGTGATCAAGCCGGAAGATCAACGGATTGTCGATGTGCCGGTTATGCCCGAACCCTACGCCATCGCGATGCGGCGTCAGGACGTCAATCTGCGTAATCTCGTCAATAAGACGCTGCAATATCTCTACGCCAGCGGCAAATTGAACACGCTGTTTCAGCAGGATTTCGACGGCGCAAGCTATCCGGGTCAAGGCTTTAGTGTTTGGCAGAACGTCGGTGACGCGCTCGCGCTGGATCAATTTGGGACGGACGTGCCGTTTCCGCCGCAGTACGTGGTGCCGCGAATGCAGTCCGACGGGATGCTGCGCGTCGCCGGATTGGTCGATTTGCCTGATGATGATCCGGAAAGCCAGCGACGGCTCGACGCGGTCAATCGCGCGTTGGTCAATGCGCTGGCGATGCGTTGGAATGTGACAGTTCAGCCTGTCGCAGGCGACCCGGTCGGTCTCATCGCCAGCGGCGATGCTGATCTGGCGGTCGGAGTCGCGCCAGATTGGAATCTCGCCGATCAGGTTGATTTCACTAGTACTTATCTGCTGCATGGTCGCCGCTTGATGGTACGCACGGCGGACGACTTCAACGGCTTTGCTGACCTGCGCGGTAGGATCATCGGCATCTTCGCGGACGATCCGGGTGTGCGTGATGCCGTCAAGGCGGAAGCTGACCGGAACAGCGCCATCATCGATGACTACTTCACGATTTTGCGCGAACAGGACGCCGCTTATACGCTGCTGGTCGAGAACAACGCGCATGTCGTGTTTGGCGATAGTTTTAAGCTGATCCCGAACGTCGAGTCGAACGCTGATGCGCTCAAGTTGACGACCAACGCCGACGGCACAGCCATCTGGTATAGTCGCGATTTCATCGGTATGGCTGTGCCGCGCAACGACATCAACTTCCGGCTGTTGGTCGAATATACGCTTCAAGAATTAAGGCGTGACGGCACGCTAGCGACGATGCTTCAGCCGGTCATGAATTCGCAGGACATGCCCGCGCTCGATATTTGGCCCGGTTCAAGCATTTATCTCGGTTACGATTTGTCACAGATGAACTTTCAGGGCTGAGGTTGTGGAGATTGACGGCGTTATCTCTGACGCGAACGGACGCGGTAAGCCGGATATTCTGCTAGCGAAACGGCTGTAAAACGCTAGAGCGTATCCTCGGCGGCTTCGGCTTCCGCGCTGTTGGCTTTCTCTTGCCCCAACGTCGCCACGATCACGCCCCCCAGAATTGCGGCGCTGCCGACGATTTGCAGCGGCAGAGAGACTTCCCCGAACAGGAAAAACGCGGCAATCGCGCTGCCAATCGGCTCCATCTGGGTGGCGATGCTGACGTATGTCGCAGACAGATAGCCGAGTACATAGTTGAACGACGAATGCCCGATTAACTGCGGGAAGATGGTCAGCAGCAAAATCAAGAGGTAGGCATTGGGGCTGTAGCCTGTCACAGGCGTCTGCGTGAGCGCGATGATCACGAGCAGGATTGCTCCGGCAACGCCGTAAACCATCCAAATATAAGGGATCACCGACATTCTGCTGCGGACTCTGCGCCCGATCACGAGGTAGACGGCAAAGGCGATCGCGCCCGCCAGCGCCAGCGCACCACCGAGTAGCGGCGCGCTGCCCACGGCGCTGTCGTCGCTGCCCGCCAAGCCGATCAGCAAACCGCCCGCGAAGGCGATGATCAACCCAGCGATCACCAATTGGCGCAAGCGCGCGCGTAGAAAAACCACTTCAAAGAGCGCAACCCATAACGGACTGGTCGTGACCAGTACGACGCTGACGAGGACGCTGGTATAACCAAGCGAGGCGATCCACGTCACGAAATGGATGGCAAGCAGCAAGCCAGACGCCGCTATCAGCAGCAGATCATCGCGCTTGAGTAGACGCAACTCGGGAAGGTGCGACCGTAGAGCAAGTGGTGTGAGGATTAGCGCCGAAAGTGTAAGCCGTCCGGCGGCGATCAGCAGGGTAGGCAACCCCTCTCCCTGCGCGTAGCGTACCAAAATTGGCGAGACTGAGACGGCAAGCACGCCAGCGATCAGCATCACGTAGATGAACGACGATCTGCGGTTGGTAGTCGGCACGGGTTGACCTTCAAGTTTGGATTACGCCGCTAATCTTAGCAGTTGAGCCTGCTGGCTACAAAGCCAAGTGGTATTCACAGTCTACGAATGTTAGCAGTTGCTTAAATCCCTGTACAAAAGGTCAGTTTCGGTGGTTTTTCCGTGAAAAGCCCATCCGAGCGTGTTACAATGTATATCGCTTTTATTGATGACGATAAACGAAGGAGCAAAGCGACATGGCTTTTGAATTACCACCTCTGCCTTATGCGAAGGATGCGCTCGAACCCAACATTGACGCGCAAACGATGGAAATCCATCACGACAAGCACCACGCCGGTTATGTCAACAACTTGAACAAGGCTTTGGAAGGTCACGCTGACTTGCAAGGCAAATCGCTCGAAGAACTGCTCGGCTCGATTGACAGCCTGCCGGAGAGCATTCGTACCGCTGTTCGCAACAATGGCGGCGGTCACTCCAATCACTCGATGTTCTGGCAGATTATGAGCCCGAACGGCGGCGGCGAGCCGACCGGCGAACTCGCTACGGCTATCAACAGCTCGTTTGGATCGCTGGACAACTTCAAGCAGCAGTTTGCCGCCGCAGGCGCCGGTCGTTTCGGCTCTGGCTGGGCATGGCTGCTGGTTGCATCCGATGGATCGTTGAGCGTCAGCTCGACGGCGAATCAAGACTCGCCGTTGATGGAAGGCAAGACGCCGATCCTCGGTGTGGACGTGTGGGAACATGCCTACTATCTGAAATATCAGAACCGCCGTGCTGACTACCTCACTGCTTGGTGGAACGTGGTCAACTGGTCGGAAGTCGCCAAGCGCTACGCCGCCCGTTAATTCGGCGCGGAAGGGTGCTGCTGCGCGGGAAAAGTGATGCTATTTGTCATGTCTCGCGCGGCGAACAAATGTAATTTAGACAAAAAAGGCGCTACAATCAGTAGCGTCTTTTTTGTTGCTTGACGCAGTTACCGCGATTAAGGAGTACCCGAATGATGACGGATGTTCGTATTGCAAAAGATTCATTAGGCGAAGTACAAGTTCCCGCGAATGCCTACTACGATGCTCAAACGCAGCGCGCAGTTGATAATTTCCCGATTAGTGGGCTGAAGCCGTACCCGGCGTTTGTCTGGTCGATGGCGCTGATCAAGCGGGCGGCGGCAGAAGTTAATCACGATCTCGGTCTGCTTGACGAGCAACTCGCGAACGCGATTATGCAGGCAGCGGACGAAATATTGGCGGGCAAGCTGCGCGATCAGTTCGTGGTTGATCCGTTCCAAGCGGGCGCGGGCACGAGCCACAACATGAACGTCAATGAAGTGATCGCCAACCGCGCGAACGAGATTCTCGGTCACGCGCTGGAAGACCCGCGCAAGCCGATCAACCCGAACGATCACGTCAACATGGCACAGAGCACCAATGACACGATTCCAACGGCAATCCGGTTGGGCGCACTGTGGCGGCTTGAAGAACTGACGAGCGCGTTGGGCAACCTGTCGGCGGCTTTTGGGCAAAAGGCGCAAGATTGGGACGACGTGGTCAAGAGCGGACGCACGCACTTGCAAGATGCCGTCCCGGTACGTTTGGGGCAGGAGTTTGGTGCGTATGCCAAAGCGATTGAGCGCGACATCGAGAAGTTCAATCAGGCGGCGGACGGGCTGCGGCGCTTGGGGATCGGTGGCACGGCTACGGGTACGGGCTTGAATGCCCATCCTGAATATCACGCGCGCATGGTCAAGAAGCTGAGCGAACTGAGCGGCTTAAAACTCTACGAGTCGGACAATCTGTTTGAGTCGATGCAGTCGCATCAGGACGCGGTGTTCTTCTCTGGCGCGCTGCGAGCGACCGCACAGGACTTGATCCGCATCGCTAATGACATTCGGCTGCTGTCCAGCGGCCCGACGACGGGCTTGGCGGAGATCACCTGCCCGCCCGTGCAACCCGGGTCCTCGATTATGCCCGGTAAGGTCAACCCGGTGATGGCGGAAATGCTCAACATGGCGATGTTCCACGTTTTGGGCAACGACTTCACGATTTTGATGGCGGCGCAGGCAGGGCAGTTGGAACTGAACGTGATGATGCCGATCATTGCGCACAATCTGTTCGAGATGGAGCAGGTGATTATCGGCTCGGTCAATGCCTTCACCGAAAAGTGCGTCGTTGGCTTAACGGTCAACCGCGAACGCGCCGAAGGATGGCTGGCGAAGAACCCGATCCTCGTGACCGCGCTCAACCCGGTTATCGGCTACCAGAACGGCGCGAAAGTAGCGAAGCAGTCGCTTGCGGAGAACCGTAGTATCCTCGACATCGTGGTCGATAACGGCTATATGAGCGCAGATGAGGCGCAGAAGGCGCTTGACGCTCGTCAAATGACCGAAGGCGGTATTCAGGGTGGTGGCGGTGGTGGTTGATGCAATTGCAAGCCGCAGCATTTTTGTAGCGACTGCTGTTTGAGTCTGTAATATCATGTGCGCTATACTACAGGATAGGTCTAATCCATACTCCGTCCTGTAAAGGCGCTCAGTGGCAACCCGAAAGCTAGGCAAGTACCAACTCTTTGAGCGGCTGGGACGTGGTGGCATGGCGGAAGTTTACCGTGCGCACCACGTCAGCCTTGATCGTTACGTCGCGATCAAGGTTCTACACGCGTTTCTTGCGGATGACCCCGAATTTAAGGATCGCTTCGAAAAAGAAGCGCGCAATATTGCTCGCCTGAAACACCCCAACATCGTTCAGGTTTACGACTTCGAGAACGACAACGACAACGAAACCTACTACATGGTCATGGAGTTGGTTGACGGCCCGACGTTGAAGGAACTGACGGCAGACCTGAATGATCGTGGTGAATTGATGTCGCTGGACGAAACGCTGCGCATCGTCCGCGAGGCGGCAGGCGCGCTTGCCTACGCGCACAGCCAAAAAATGATCCATCGGGACGTGAAGCCCGCTAACCTGATGCTCGACCACGACAATCGGGTTGTGCTGACAGACTTCGGCATCGCTAAGATCGTTACGGGCGCGCAGTTTACCGCCAGCGGCGGGATGGTCGGCACGCCTGCTTACATGGCTCCCGAACAGGGCTTGGGCGAAGCAGGTGACGAACGATCCGATCTTTACTCGCTGGGCGTGATTCTTTATCACTTGGTGACGGGTGTGCTTCCTTACGAAGCTGAAACACCGCTGGCGATCATTCTTAAGCACCTCAACGCGCCGATTCCATCGCCCAAAGCGCTTAATCCCGAACTGCCTGATGAAATCGAACAGATTATTTATCGTTTGATGGCGAAAGACGCGAATGCCCGCTATCAAAGCGCCAATGCTTTGATAGCCGACCTTGATCGCTATGCGCAGGGCGAACCGCTGAGCGAATCGATGGCGCAAATGGACAGCATTGAGACGCCGCTTACGCCGATCCGTGTTCCGCCGATCAGTTTTTCGTCTCGGCGCTCAACAGCGGCATCCTCTACGGCAACCATCACGCCCGTTTATAGCGCGCCGCCGCGCCGCCGTATCCCGTTGTGGTTATGGATACTGCTTGGCGGATTCATCGGCGCGGGAATTTTCGCGTTCGCGCAGGCGAGTGGCGGATTTACGCCGCTGCTGGCATTTCTGGCGAGCGCGACTCCCACAGCAACCGAAACGATGACGCCGTCCTTGACGCCGACCGCGACCTTCACACTGCTGCCGACTGAAACACCCACAGTAACGCCATCAGATACGCCGTTGCCTCCTACGCTTACACTCACGTCAACCGATACCGCAACCTCAACCGATACACCGTCGGATACCGCAACGCCGACGGTAATGGACACACTGACTGCCGCACCAACCGTATCGCGGACGCGGCAGCCAAGTGCTATTCCAGTGACGCCGACGGCAACGCGGCGTCCCTCGCAGACAAGGCGACCGACCACCATCTATACAGCTTCGATCACGCCGACATCATCGATTACGCCTACGCCGACGCTTGACATTACGCTGACGCTGATTCAGGCGACGCTGATTTCCGACTTCCAGACCGCGACGATTAATGCTTGCGACTTCAACTACACTATCGTCAACCAAGACCCCGAAGATGCAACCTTCGTTCCGACCAATCGGGACTACGAACGCCAGATAACGCTGCGCAATACCGGAACGTGCGCATGGGAGCGGAACTCCGCGTTGATGTTCGTCAGCGGCGAAAACTTCAACGCCGGACCGCGAATTATCATTCAGGAGCGCGTCAACGTCGGTGAGGAAAAGGTGATCGATTTTGTTGGCAGAACGCCAGCGACGGGCGGTCGTCCACTCACTGGAATGTGGGAACTGCGGACGCCGGGGAATATCCGCATCGGTCAACCGCTGGCGATCAACATCAACGTCTTTGAGGGTGGCGGCTGAAACTGACGAATATAGATCAAGCATGGGCGCTGGTGACAGAATACACGCAAAGCGAGTTGCTGCTTTAATGGATACGTTTGGTAGTCTCGACGCTCCTCGCATTACTCTCGTTGATGCCTCTTGGGTCAACATGGCTGCGACTCTCCCCGTTGAGGTTACTCGTTGAGTGCGCTCTTCAGCGCCGCTCCTGTCAGTGAGTGCTTGGACTCAAGAAGCTGCTTAGGTGTCCCCTCAAAGATGATCTCTCCGCCCTTGTTGCCCCCTTCAGGTCCCATATCAATGATCCAATCGGCATTCTTGATGACATCCAAGTTGTGTTCGATGACGATAACAGTGTTCCCTGTATCTACCAGCCGATTGATGACGTCCATCAAGTGGCTAATATCGGACATGTGCAAACCAGTCGTCGGCTCGTCCATGACATAAATACTGCCCTTTTTGTGCAGTTCGGTGGCGAGTTTGATGCGCTGGCATTCGCCACCTGACAGGGTGCTCAGTGGCTGACCGAGAGTAAGATAATCCAGACCAACATCACGCATTGCTTTCAACGTGTGGAGGACCTCTTTGATCGTAAAGTAGTCGAGAGCCTGCTGAACGCTCATTGCCATTACGTCCGTGATTGACTCTCCATTGAGCTTATATTGGAGCACTTCGTCCTTGAAGCGCTTGCCACCGCAGACGTCGCAGGGGATTTTTATCTCGTCAAGGAAAGCGAGATCGGTATACACAACGCCAAGCCCCTGACAATTTTCGCACGCTCCTTTCGAGTTGAAACTAAACAATGATGGGCTGACTTTGTTGACAGTGGCGAAGGCTTTACGAATGTCGTCCATCATGCCCGTATAGGTGGCAGGGTTGGAACGTGTCGATGTCCCTACCGCTGATTGGTTAATCACGACTGCATCAGGGTGTTGGCGCAAAAATGCCTGATGAATCAGTGAGCTTTTGCCCGAACCCGCAACACCCGTGACGACCGTGAGTACACCTGTCGGTATATCGACATTGATATTTTGCAAGTTATTCACATGAGCATTCGTAATGGCGAGTTTGCCTTTTGCTGGACGAACGCTGTCTTTAAGCGGCATCCCCTGATTTATGTGTCTGCCCGTAAGCGTGTCGGCGTGGAGTAGTTGAGCAAAACTGCCTTCGTACACAATCGTACCGCCTCGGCTACCCGCGTTTGGACCAACATCTACAATATGATCGGCTATTCGGATCACATCCGGGTCGTGTTCGACTACGAGGACGGTATTGCCCTTATCACGCAGCTTTTGCAGGAGTTCGTTTAAGCGATGAACGTCGCGCGGGTGCAAGCCGATACTTGGCTCGTCAAAGACATACATGACTTCGACAAGGCTGCTGCCCAGATGTTTGACCATCTTGATGCGCTGCGATTCCCCGCCCGACAGCGTGTCCGTTTGTCGATTGAGGCTGAGGTATTCGAGTCCAATATCGACCATGTGTTGCAGCCGTTCGGCGAGTGTAGCAATGATAGGGGCGGCAACCGGGTTTGTAATCGCTTTGATAACCTCGATCAGCTCGTCAATTTCCATCGCCGATAGCTCGGCGATACTGCGCTCATCGATTTTGGAACTCAGCGCCATCTGACTCAGGCGTGTGCCCTTACACAGCGAGCAGGATCCGAAACTCATGTAGGGTGCAACCGCTTTCTGGGTGCGTTCCGACATGGTTTTTACGTCGCGCATGATGTACTTCTGGGTGAACTTGTCAACAATCCCCTCGAACGTGAAGTTGACAGCGTTGCCCCCCATCTGGATTTTGCCCTTACGCGGTTTGCTGTAGAGGAGGGTGTCCATTTCTTCGTCTGTGTAGTCCGCCAGTTTTTTGTCCAGATCGAACAAGCCTGATTGAGGGTCAATACTCCATCCCCAAATCCATCTTTTCGCGGATTCATTGTTGACAGCATACTCTGAGAACAAGATAGCGCCATCGTTGAGCGATTTGGATGTGTCTAGAAAAGCATCCAAATCCACGCCTATCTTGCGCCCTAGACCGTTGCACTCCGGGCACATGCCATTGGGTCATTAAACGAAAAGACGTTGTAGTTCCCCACGTAGGGCTGTCCAATGCGCGAATAGAGCAACCGGAGTACAGAAGAAATGTCGGTAATGATTCCTACTGTCGAGTGTGATCCACCGCTCAGGCGCTTCTGATCAACGACAATTGCCATGCTCAGGTTTTCGATGGCGTCGGCATCGGGTTGGGCATAACGGGGCAGGAAGGTACGGACGAAGGTGCTGAACGTATCGTTCAACTGGCGTCGAGCTTCAGCGGCAATGGTGTCAAATACGATGGACGATTTACCGGAGCCAGAGACGCCCGTAAAGATGGTGATTTTGTGTTTGGGAATGCGTAGCGATATGTCTTTCAGGTTGTTTTCGCGGGCGCCGCGAATTTCAATATAATCTTTAGGCACAATTACTCTCTCTTATCGCGTGTGTTCGTAGCTATCACGCAGGGACAGGTCTTCGCTTCTCCCCTATTTTACTTGATGATACTGCTTGTCGTACCAAGTTAGTCAATATGACGGTTCATACGTACAATAGGGCGGCTTGAGCTTACTTCAAGCTGCTCTATTATTTAGCAAAAGATGGTACGGATTTCTAAGAGGAGAGACTATGGATCGCAGCCAAGCCTGGGCAATCGTGTGCGAATTTGTCCAATCTGACAGCCTGCGTAAGCACATGCTCGCGGTAGAGTTCGCCATGCGCGCGTATGCTGATCATTATCATGAGGATGCAGACAGTTGGGGGTTAGTCGGGCTACTGCACGATTTTGACTGGGAAATTCACCCGACACTCGAAGAACATCCGATTGCTGGCGCGCCTATTCTCCGTGAACGCGGTCTTGGCGAAGAAGATATTTGCACAATTTTGAGTCATGGGCCGCTCGGAGAGGCAGACCGGACGACGCTGCGAAACAAAGCCTTGTTTGCAGTCGATGAGCTAACGGGGCTAATCACGGCGATAACGCTGGTGCGACCCTCGAAAGATATTCGGGACGTTGCGGTGAAATCGATCCGCAAGAAGTGGCGCGATAAAGGCTTCGCCGCTGGTGTGAATCGTGAGGACGTCGAGCAGGGCGCGGAGTCGCTGGAAGTCGATTTGTGGGAATTTCACGTTCCGCTGGTGCTAAAGGCGATGCAGGAACATGCAGAAGCCTTAGGGCTGGATGGGCAAGCTGCCTAAGCGCTCTCTCACGGGTTAACTGTCATAAAAGGGCGGTCAATGACCTTGACCGCCCTTTTATTCGTGGGGATTTAGACTTGGACGTAAACAGGCGTGCCGATTTCCGTCCAGCCATAGAACCATTCGGCTTCCGGCGTCGGCAGATTGACGCAGCCGTGACTCATAGGATGCCCGAAGTTGTTGTGCCAATATGTGCCATGCAAAGCGTAGCCCGCGTAGAAGTACATCACGTAGGGAACGTCGGGCAGATAGTAGCCGGGACCTGTCATGGTTTGGGCGACGTATTTGCGCTGGACGGTGAAGCTGCCCTGCACGGTGGGCGATCCCGGTAAGCCCGGCGATCCCAGTACGTTGCGGACGAGTTTGCCGTCTTCGTAGGCATAAACGCGCGAGTCGCTCAAGTCGACGATGATCTCTTTGCCGACTCCGATGCGCGCGGCAGGGGCGGCGGGCGCAGAGATGAAGCTGAAATCTGCATTCTCGATCACGCTGCCGCCGGGGATCACGAGTTCCTGCCCGACATCGACATGATCAGCATCGTAGATATTGTTTGCCTGTGCGATTTGCAACCAGCTAATGTCGTAGCGCTGACCAATTATGGCGAGCGTTTCACCGGGCTGGACGACGTGCGTGACCGAATTAATCACGTTCGGTCCAAAGGTTTGGCCGCCTTCAGTGACGGTGCTTAATGCTGCTGAGGATTCTTCGGCAGGGCTGCCGGATACGATCAGCTTTTGACCGGCGTAGATCAAATCGGGATTGGTGATATCGTTCAACTTCGCGATTTGCTCGACGCTCATGCCGTAGTTTTGTGCGATCTGCGCGAGGCTTTGCCCGTAGGTCACTGTGTGATATTCGACGGGCTGCGAGTCCGGCGCGGCGACCGGCTCGACGATGATTGACGCTTCGTCGCCCGTCGTAAGGATTGCGTCAGTCGTATCGCCTAGTGTGTTGATGTCTTCGGACGTTTCGATTGCATCGGAATTGGGGATGATCAGGCGCTGACCTGCATAAATACGCCATGTGTTGGTGATCTCGTTGGCTTTGGCAATAGTATCGACGTCGATGCCATACTGCTGAGAAATGCGGAACAGATTTTCACCCGGCAGGACGACGTGAACCTCACCATCCTGCGCTGCTGCGGTGCTGACGAGCACAAACACGAACAAAATTAGAAATAAGGTTGCTTTAAAGCGTAACATCAACAAGTCCTCTCAACGCCGCCGCATCACCGAGCTTTTGCGCAATAAGGATGATGCTGCCGGGCTGCTTGGCATATGATGAATGCCTGTGCTCGCGCGTCTTCCATTCACTCATAAAGCTTTATGATTGGGGAATAATCCTTAGCGAACATTCTAGCACAATTTCCCTATTCTGATTGCCTGTGATTGCTGGTGCGGCAGTTTGCGGCTACAATTCGAAATAATCGCTAGAAACTAAAGGTACGTTTGTTAGTATGCTGGTACGCGCGTATCGTCTTACGGATAAAGTGGGCGTCGTCATTCTCAAGCTCAGCGTGGCGCTGACGGAAACAATGCTCGCCGGGATCGGGATGATTTGGCGGCGGATTGTCGTCCTGCTTCTGCTGGTCGCCAGCCTGCTCCTATTTATCCTTCGCCCTATTTGGATACTGCTGCTTCTGATCGCGGATGGGGTCGGGAGTCTGTTCGGACGCACGACGAACCGAACGGTGCGTGTGGGCACAAACCGGATGGCTCGGCGTTCCGCTCGCACGAATGCACGGGTTCAAATGGAAGCAGGCGTCGCTGAAGACCCGTTACGGGCACAGAATCGCGCGTTGAGCGCGGTGGCGGTTGTGCTGCTGGCGGTCTTGGTGGGGGTGGTCTTGTGGGCGACTAATCCCGCGCGAGGCGGATCGTCGGATGCGCCGCCGCTCAATGCCGCCGCGCTGTTTGCGTCACCGCTTGCACCCACCTCGGCGATTATTTTGCAGAGCACGCCCGTGCCGACGACCACGCCGCTTCCGGCGATTTTGGAAGCGCGCGGCAGTATGGCTTACGTCGTGCGCGAAATGGGGCAAACCGACATCTGGGCGGTTCCGGTTGGCAGTCGCACGCCGATTCGCTTGACCAATAACCCCGAAGATGACCGCGATCCGGCATGGTCGCCGGATGGTCGTCACCTTGCTTACGCTTCACGACAGGATGGCAACTGGGAACTCTATATCGATGATACGGCAACGGGTGACAGCACACGGTTAACCTATGACCTATCGTTTCAGGGCGCGCCGACGTGGAGCAGCGACGGCAAGTGGCTCGCTTATGAGAGTTATCAGGGTAACAACCTTGACGTGTACATTATGCGGATTGACGGCTCTGAGCCGCCGATTCGCTTGCCGGGGAATTCGGACAGCCCGGATTACTCGCCCTCATGGTCATCGGATGGGCGTCGAATCGCGTTCGTCTCGCTGCGAGATGGTAATCAGGATATTTACATCTTCTCGCTGGACGATCAGTCGGTTGTTAACCTGACGCGCACGCCTGACCGACAGGAAGATCATCCGGTATGGTCGCCGGACAGCAGTTGGATCGCCTACAGCGCGCTCGACCAGGGGCAGGAAAAAACCTTCGTGATCGCGGGTGATGATTCCAGCGCCGCGCAGGTCATTAACGTTGGGCGGACGCCGGCATGGTCGCCGGACGGGACGAGTATCGTTGCCGTTGTCGATTCGCTGGACGGATCACAGTTGATCGTCAATCCCTTCAGTGGGGTAGGCGTCGGTACAGCGATCATCCCTGTGCCGCTTGGCTCGACTGCGCCTACGTGGACGGGCGTACCGCTGCCGCAGGCGTTGATCAATTCCGGCGGGCTGCCAGCCGCGCGTGTCGAGCCGCTCTACGTCGAGCAGGAAGACCGCCAAAGTATTGATGCACCGTATCGCTTGAATGCTATCGCTGGAGTCACGGTCGAAAACGCGCTCCTGAGCGACCGCGTCAACGATTCGTTCAATGCGCTGCGTGCCGCCGCCAACGACCAGAGCGGATGGGATTTTCTCGGCAAACTGGATGATGCCTTCTGGAACATCAACCGTCCACCGCAGCCCGGGGAAGAACGGCGCAACTGGTTGATGACGGGGCGCGCTTTTTCCGTCATGCGCAATGCGATTGTCGGTTTCCCGCCGCCAATTGAGGTCGTGCGCGAGGATATTGGCGTCGATACGCTCTGGCGGGTGTACGTGCGCGTCTCTGACGGCGCTCAATCGGGACAGTTGGGCGAACCACTGCGGCACCTGCCGTGGGATTTCGCCAGCCGCACGACGGGCGACGTCGAAGCCTACGATCAGGGCGGGAAGCTGCGCTCCGATGTTCCCACCGGCTACTACATTGACTTTACACAGCTTGCTGCCGATTATGGCTGGCAGCGCGTCGCTGCCGGACGGGATTGGCGCGCGAACTCCAATACGGTCAACTACTGGGCGTTCCAAAAGCGCGACAGTCTCGACTGGTTCGACGCCATGCGCGAAATTTACACCGAAGGGCAGCTCGGTGGGTTTGTGCCGACGGTTACGCCTGCCGTTCGTCCACTTGCGCCGCAGATGGAAATCATCCCGTCGGTCGTGCCCGGTTCAAACGGGTAACAGGGGAAATTATGCAGCGTCAAGGCATTTCGTCGTTTCTGCTGGTTTTGGTGGCGGTCGGGGTATTCGGCGGCATTCTATTCTTTAATTCGCGCCCCGCACCTGCCTTGCGTGTGATTATCCCGACCGAATCTGCGCCGACCGATGCGGTGAACTCGTGGGAAACGATTTTGCAAGAAGGTTTCGGCAGCGACAGCACACCGCTGCCGACGATTGGCATTCCGACTGCTGCTTTTATCGCGCCGACGCTGGCATTGAATGGCGCGGCGAATGGTCAGGTGACGCCGCTCTCGCCAGCAGATGTAGGCAGCAGTGATACGGTGTTGGAGCAGTTCAGCGTCGGCGTGACCGCAACGCGCCCCGCTGCGACGATTGCGCCGCTAGCAACGGTCATTCCTATCACCGAAATATCGGTCACGCGTTCATCAGAATCGTGGCAGCCGCCGCCGCTGATTCCGCCGATTTCTCACGATATTCTCGGGCGCGACCATTACTATTTTCGCCGTCCGGTCGATTCGAACGCGACCAACAAGGCGCTGTTCCTATACCCTTATGGTTCAGATGGTCCACCGGGTTTCGATATGCGCGTGCATACGGGCATCGACATGCCTAATGACATCGGTCAGACGGTGCGCGCCGCCGCCACAGGTACGATTCTGTGGGCAGGGTCTGGCTTTCAGGACAGCCCTAGCTACGGCAACGCTGTCCTGATCGAACACGAATTTGGCTTTCAGGGGCGACGTTTGTACACGCTCTACGCGCATCTTTCAGCAGTATTGGCGGTTGTTGGCGAACACGTCGAAACGGGTGATGCGATTGGTCTGGTGGGCAATACCGGGCACGTCACCGGTCCTCACGTCCATTTTGAAGTGCGCATGGGTGAGAAGAACAGCACTGAACCGCCCGCTTATGGCGACACCTACAACCCCGTGTTGTGGATGGCGCCTTACGTCGGCACGGGCGTGATCGCGGGGCGCGTCACGGACAGCAGCGGTCGTCAGGTGCTGGACGCTAACGTGACGATCCGTAACTGGACCACTGGCTTGAACACGGATACGACGACCACTTATATTTTCCAGAATACCAGCATCGACGTGAATGCTGATCCGACATGGCACGAGAACTTTGTGGTTGGTGACGTGCCCGCCGGACGCTACACCGTGATCGCCGACGTGAACGGAGAACCCGTCACGCGAACGATCAATGTCAATGAAGGGACGACAACTTTTGTCGAGCTTTCACCGGGGCAGCAGCCAACGCCGGAGACAGCAGACGGAAGTTCCTAACGATGCCCAAGCCACTTGAACGGTGGTGAAGCGTCGAGTTTACGCATAGCTTTACACTCGACTTTCGGTTAAACTCCGCCCTTGCCGTAAGGGTTTGTGCAGGGCATAACGGGAGGAATACTCCATGCTGATAAAGAATAAACGGCGTCTATGGTTACTAGGGCTTCTACTTCTGCTGATCGCGCCTGCGGTCTTTGCGCAGAGTACGAGGACTCTCGAACCGGGAACGCCGATGACCGGAACGCTTGATTCAAACAATCTCGTGCAAATCTATACGCTGCAAGGCAGTGCGGGAGAAGTCGTCACCCTGACGACTACCAACCAGAGTGTTGTACCGCTCGCGGTGGTGCTTACCAATGCGTCGGGTACGATCATCGCGCAGAGTTATGATCTGGACGTGACCGGGCAGGTGATCCTGAACAACGTCACGCTTCCGACTACCGGAACCTATATGGTTACGGTGTTCAAATCGGCAGGTGTGGATTCGTTCAGCAACGTCATTTTTACGCTGACGGCAGCCGTCGAGACTACACTGCCGGTAGCAACTGTACCCCCTACCGCTCAACCGACGGTTCCGGAGACTGCTGCGCCTTCGCTTCAGGCGACGGTCGAAACAACCGGCTCAGTGACAGCCGCGCCGACGGTAGCAGCGGCAACGCCAGAGGCGACCATCACCTCTATCGAAGCTGGCACGCTGGTCACAACCAATGGGCTTCAGGTTCTGTTGACGTGGGACAGCACCGATGACCTCGACCTCGAAGTGCGTGACCCTATAGGCGGTTCGCTCTACTGGGAGACGCCGACGGTCGAGAGCGGTGGCACGCACAGCGGCAATAGTAATCAGGGCTGCGTGACCCCGGTCTCAACGCCGTCTGAGTCGGCAGTTTGGTCACCCGGCGGTGTCCCGACCGGAAGCTACGAAGTGCTGGTCTACTATCAACAAGCGTGCGCAGGTGAGTCGCCTGTGACCTTCACCGTTTCGGTAACGGTTGATGATACGGCGCTTGATCCGGTGCAGGGTACGCTGCTGCCAGGTCAGGTCTATGACTCGAGCTTTGTCGTTAATACGGATGGCACGAGCGAACTGACGGGCTTGAGCGGTGTGGTCACAGAAGAACTACCCGCCTCCGCTGCAACCATTATTGCGGCGGCGCAGCCGGTGCAAATTGGTTCGTCGGTGACAGGCGTGATCACAAATCAAGAACCGTTTGATGCCTACTCGTTCGAAGGGCAGACCAATGACCTCGTAACGATTGACATGAGTGCTACGTCCAGCAATTTGGATACCTTCCTGTTTCTAATTGACTCCAGCGGCAATATCGTTCGCTCGAATGACGACCGCGTTACAGGTGTTACAGACGCTCAGATTGTCGATGCACTGCTGCCTGCACCGGGAACGTACACCATCGTCGCCACGCGCTACGCCAAACGGATTGGTGGCACACAGGGCAATTACACGCTCACGCTGACAAGTCAGGCGGTGGCGCTGCCAGCAGAATTTGTCAACCTGCCGCGTGGCGCGCTGGAAGTCCGGCTGATCTGGAATACGGCGGCGGATATGCAACTGCTCGTTCGTGACCCGGCGGGCAACGCGGTTTACGATGACGTGCCGCAGATTCGCAGCGGTGGACGGTTGGCAGCAGGCGGTAACGTCAACTGTACTGTCTCAGAAGGGACGCCGTTCTCGTACATTTACTGGCCAACCGATACGCCGCCACGTGCGGGCGTCTACGAAGTCGAAGTCTGGTTTCAGAGCGACTGCGGCGATAGTTCGCCTGTATCGTTCAACCTGTACGTGACCTATAACGGTAAAGAAGTGCTGACCGACGCCGCGAGTCCGCTGCTCGATGAGCGCTACCTGACCAGCTTCACGATCACCGCCAACGGCGAAGCCATTCCCAGTGACGGCGGGATCATCAATGGCGTGGATTCGCTCGATTGGCAAGCAGAGCAGGAAGGCGCTGCTATCATCGAGCGGAGTGTTCCGCGTAACGGCAGCATCACGCAGGACAACAAGTTCGACGTTTACACCTTCTCTGGACAGTCGAACGATGTAATCAGTATTGCCATGAACAACACCTCTGGCACGCTCGACCCGTCGCTTTATCTCTTGACTGCATCGGGTGATCTGGTCGCGCAGAACGACGACGCGGTCGCAGGCGAGAATACCAATTCTCTAATCAGTAATCTTACCTTGCCAGCGGACGGACAATATATTATTATAGCCACTCACTTCGGTGCGCGTTACGGTGGTACAACGGGGACGTACTCGCTCACCCTTACGCAACAGAATTGATCAAAGAAATTTGGAGCAGCCTGTAATCAGGCTGCTCCACTACAATCAACCTGCAGCCAACATATGAAAGTGTCGTATTTATGAAGCATCGTGTGATCTTGCCGGGCGTAATTGCGCTGGTATTGCTTTTTGCTGCTTGCGCGCCACCCCCTCCTTTGCGCGACGACAGCTTGCTGCAAGATAGCAGCCTTGTCTCCAATGAACCCTGCGCTGCTCCTTGCTGGCACGGCATTACTCCTGGACAAACTGCATGGCGTGATGCTTTAACCTCATTGGAAGACGACACCAATTACGAAAATGTCAACGTTCAGGAAGACGATCAGTCTACGGCGAAAGTCGCAGATTGGCAGCAAAAAGACGGAAGTTCCTGCTGTCAGATGTATACGCAGGATGGCGAGACAGTCAGTGTCTTGTTTCTGCGGGTCGCGCCGACCTTAACAACGAGTGATGTGATTGACGCGCAAGGCGAACCGACTTACCTGATCGGCAGTCCTTTCTCCGACGATCAGGCGATTATGAACCTGATCTACCCTGAAAAATCGCTGGTGGTTTACGCTTTTGTCGGTGGTGCGACGGGTATGTTGAGCGAGAGCAGCGAAATTGTCGGCATACTCTATATGACGCCTGAAGATATGGATTTGCTGATCAAGACGAGCAACCTTCAGGCATGGGATGGTTATCAATCGTATCAAGCCTACGATGAGAGCGAATTTGAAGTAACCCCGGCTGTGACATTAACACCGACTCCAAGCGGTGAGTGATGAATCTTGAAAGGTCAAAGGACGCGGTGACGATGAGCGAAATCAATACAAAGCCCAGTTCGATGGACGAACTGGAAGCGGGAATGGAATTACAGGGAACAGTTAAGCGAATCGAACTGTTTGGGGCATTTGTCGATATTGGTGTCGGGCATGATGGTTTGCTCCACATTTCGCAGCTCGGCAAGCCGAACGTTCGCAACGTTGAGGATGTGGTGAAACCCGGTGAGGTGATCACCGTCTACGTGCTCAAGGTTGAGAAGGACACCGGGCGTATCGCCCTGTCGCTGACCAAGCCGCCGGAAATGTCGTGGGACGACATTAAAGAAGGCTCGACGGTCACGGGCACGGTCGTTCGCCTCGAAAAATTCGGCGTTTTCGTCGACATCGGCGCGGAACGTCCGGGTATGATCCACGTTTCAGAACTGGCGAGTGGCTACGTGAATTCGCCTTCGGATGTGGTGAAAGTTGGTGACGAGGTCAAGGCGCAGATCATCAAGATCAATCGCAAGAAGCGCCGTATTGACCTTAGCCTCAAGGCGCTTGAAGAACCTGTCGAAATCCCGAAAGAAGTTCAGGATGAAGACGAATACCAGCCTACGGCGATGGAACTCGCGCTGCGTCGGGCGATGGAAGCCAACGGCGAAACTTATGAGCCAGTGGCGAAGCCGTCGCGTAAGCGTGAACGTCGTGGTGAGAAGCGTGACCGTCAGCGCGACCAGATGGAAGACATCTACGAGCGCACGTTACGCACTAATCATCGGGGCTAGTGCTGTGCTCTAAATCAACCAACTAAAATGCCTGCAGCTTTGATAGCCAGCAGGCATTTTTGATTCCCGATAGGTTGCTGACGAGAACTCTCTACGCTTCGACGTCAAGCTCGGTGGCGAACAGTGAGCGGTAGAGCCGAATGCTGGTGACAATCAGCAGGAGCGTCATAACCGCGTGCTCGGTGAGACACCAGATACACAACTTGCCGATGCGTGTAATGGCGACGTAGGTCAGGTAATCGTGGTAGAGGAAGCCGAGCAGCGCGATAGCGAAGACGATGATGACGCCATAGCTTTGCAGAATGCCGATTTGTCGTTCAAGCAAGAGCACAGCAAGCATGACCAGATCGGCGAATAAGCCGAGATAGCCGACGTAAATGCCCATAAAATTCGAATAGATACTGCTGTTCACGGCGTCGCAGTCGAAGGCACTGCTGCCGCCCACGCAGACGACGCTGTTTTCCGCGTAATGCTCGTAACTGAGATAGCCCGTAATCAGCAACCCAATCACCAGCAGGACGACGCTGAAGTGCCACAGTGTGATGCGGCGCTTTGGCGCTAAAGCTGAAGTTCCTTGCGGCATAGCCGTTGACATCACGTTAAATCCTCATTCATACGAAGTTTCGCAGCAGCCGTACCGGGAAACTTTGCCCTGTGCTTGCTTCGATCACGTCTTCAGGGATAATGAGCAGCCCGTCAGCACGTACCATCGACATCAGTGCGCCGGAACTCTGGGTTCCAGTCGTGCGGGCGACGATCTGCCCATCTTCGCGCGAGAGTGTAACACGGATATAACTACGTCGTCCATCCGACTTTAATGTTTCTCTAAGGGTCGCTTGGATGGTTGGAAACACGTCGGAACTGCCGGTTAACTTGAGCAGGGCGGGGCGCACGAAGACGTCGAACGTCACCATTGCAGAGACGGGATTCCCCGGCAAGCCGAAGAAGGGTTTGCCTCCGAGCTTGCCGAAGGCGAGCGGTTTGCCCGGTCGCAGATTGACACGCCAGAAGCCGATCTCGCCCAATTCTTCCATGACAGCGCGCACGACGTCAAATGTGCCAACCGATACGCCCGCCGAACTCAGGATCAGGTCGGGGTCATAGCTCAGCGCTTCGCGGAAGCGGCGGCGCACGTCGTCAAGTGTATCGCGGGCGGTGGGGATGAGGATTGGGTCGCCACCATAGGCACTGATCAAGCCGAACAGGGTGTAGCTGTTCACATCGCGGATTTTCCCCGGTGTGAGCGGCTCGCCCACATCGACAAGTTCATCACCGCTGCCGAGAATAACGATTCGCGGGCGGCGTGTGACCGACACCTGCGCTTGACCGAGCGCAGCCAATACGCCGAGTTCCGGCGCTCCGATGGTCGTGCCTGCGGTGAGGATCGTTTCGCCTGCCATGATGTCTTCACCAACCGGACGGACGTAATCGCCAGTTTTGACGCTGACGGAGATAGCGACACGTTCGGGCAGTGGTGCGGCATCGCCGGAACGCCACGACTGATCGGTCTGCTCGACCGGGATGACGGCATCCGCTCCCGTTGGCATGGGCGCGCCGGTCATGATACGGGCGGCTTCACCTGTGTTGATGATCTGCGTCGAGGTGTGACCGGCGGGGATGTCAGCAACGACCCGCAGCGACAGCGGATTTGCTGCACTCGCGTCGGCAATGTCAGCAGCGCGAACGGCGAAACCGTCCATGCTTGAATTGGCGAAGGGTGGCAGCGAGAGGTCAGCCACCAGCGATGCTGCCAGCACGCGCCCAAGCGCGTCGATCAGCGCAATTTGTTCGGCGGGCAGCGGCTTTATCTCTTTCAGGATACGTGCGACCGCATCGTCAACGTTCAAGAGATCGGGCAATTGCAAATCCTCCTGCATATAGATATAGTCATTTTAAGGGGTTTCTATCGTGCCTCTGAGCATGCTTCTGTCAAATTGTTGTAGAATAGAGTTATAGGCTTCCTAGTGAGCATGCTATGAATCATACCCCCGTTTTGGAGATGAATCTCCAATCTCTGCTTGAAGCGCTGCCCGACATTTCACCCGCCGACCGCGCTCTGATTGAGCGGGCATACCGTAAAGCCGAAACTGCACACACGGGGCAGTATCGGAAATCGGGCGAACCCTACTTCACGCATTGTATCGCCGTTGCCCATATTCTCGCTGAGCTGAAACTCGATGCTGAGGCGATAGCCGCTGCTTTGATGCACGACGTGCTTGAAGACACTGATACCTCGCTTGAAGAACTCAGAAGCGAGTTCAACGTCTCGATTGCAGGTATTGTCGATGGCGTGACGAAGCTGAAAGACCTGCCGGTGAAGGCGGATGCGCTGGATCGGCGGGGTCGTCCCGGTGGATTTGAGCATATCCGCAAAATGGCGCTGGCGATGGGCAACGATGTGCGCGTTGTGCTAGTCAAACTGGCGGATCGTTTGCACAACATGCGGACGCTGGGCTACATGGCACCGCACAAGCAGCAGCAAATCGCGCAAGAGACGCTCGACATCTACGCGCCGCTGGCGAATCGGCTTGGTATCTGGCAGTTCAAATGGGAACTTGAAGACCTTAGTTTTCGCTACTTGAATCCTGATGCTTACCGCCAGATCGCTGCAAATATTGATGAGCGCCGCGCCGACCGTGAGGCTTACCTCAACCGAATTATGGAAGCGCTGCGTTCTGAATTGGTGAAGTACGACGTCCACAATTCGATTATCACCGCGCGCCCGAAGCATATCTACAGTATCTACAAAAAGATGGAGCGGAAGAAGCTCCCATTCGAGCAGATTTACGATGTGCGCGCCGTCCGCGTGATCGTCGATACGATCCCGCAGTGTTACATGGTGCTCGGCGTCGCTCATAATCTGTGGCGACCGATCCCCGGTGAGTTTGACGATTATATCGCCGCACCGAAGGATAACTTCTACCAGAGCTTGCATACTGCTGTCCTCGATTCACAGGGCAAGACGGTCGAAGTGCAAATTCGCACGATGGATATGCACGAACATGCCGAATATGGCATCGCCGCGCACTGGCGCTACAAAGAGGGCAATACGCGCAAGCGCGATAAAGCCTTCGAGGAACGGATTAGCTATCTCCGTAAGCTGATGGAATTCGGGCACGACTCGGATGATGACGCAGCGTCGTTCGTCGATACGATGAAGACCGAAGTCTTTCAAGACCGCGTGTACGTCTTTACGCCCAAAGGCGACATCGTCGATTTACCGACTGGGGCGACGCCGATTGACTTCGCCTATTATATCCACACGGACATCGGGCATCGCTGCCGGGGCGCGCGTATTCACGGGCGTTTGGTTAATTTGACCTATGTCCTTAAAACGGGCGATCAGATCGATATTGTTACGTCAAAGCGTGGGGGGCCGAGCCTCGATTGGTTGAACCCCAACCTCGGCTACGTCCAAACGGTACGCGCGCGGGCAAAAATCCGTCATTGGTTTCGCAAGCAGAATTTCGAGAAGAACATCGTTAGTGGACGTGATGTGCTCGAACGCGAGATGAAGCGGCTTGGTGTCATCGATACCCTATCGTTTGACGCTGTGAGCCATTGGTTCAGCTACGAGAAGGTGGACGACTTCTTCGCGGCAGTTGGCGCGGGCGACATTCACGGCGCGCAGTTGGCGAATCGCATCCTCGAAATGGAGCGCCGCGAAGAAGAACAGGAAAAGGCGCAGTACAAGACGCATCCGGCATCCGTCTCGGTAGACGTGTCCAACGGCATCAACATCATGGGGACGGGCGGCTTGCTCGTTAATTTGGGGCGCTGCTGTAAACCTGTGCCCGGTGACAAGATCGTCGGCTTCGTCACGCGCGGTCGCGGTGTAACGGTTCATCGCGCCGACTGTGTGAATATCGGGCCGGAAGGCGAACGGCTGATCGATGTAACGTGGGGTGAGTCGAGCCAAGAACAGCGCTACTCCGTCGCGGTCGAGATCGTCGCTTTCGACCGGGAAGGGCTGATGCTCGACATCAGCACGATCATGGCGGATGAGAAGGTCAATATGTCGAGCGTGAACGTCGCCGTGCGCCAAAATATCGCGACTTTCAACCTCATTATTGAGATCAGCCACATGCAAAAGCTGACTCGTCTCCTCACCCGCTTGGAGAACATACCCAGTGTCACTGAGGCACGCCGACGCAATGGGCATTGACCTGCTTCCACGTTGATCCGCCCTCGTGCTAGCCAACAGCAAATTACTATCTCTGTTGCCACTAATCAGCTAATTAAGATAGAATACATGTCTCGCAATACATAAACGCGAGTGCTTATTCTGAAAGAATGATTTTCGTTCGATCTCGACAGTGGGGGGTACTGGAATGTTGTTATCATCACAGAAAATTGCCCACGAATTTAAAAATTTGCCACCGAATAAACGCGTTATCTTTGTTCACCCAAATTATACCGGACAGCATTTTGTGCTGGTTTATTTTCTGAAGGACGCGCTCTACGTCCGGTTTCACGGTGAAGCGCTCACGAAAGACGACCTGTTGGAGCAGCTTTTGGCGGCGGAAGCAGTGCAAGAGCGTGCGACGGACACTCAATTCGTGCTGCTCGACGAGTGTGACCGCGTTGAAACCAGCGAGTTTGCCGACTTTCTACGCGACCTGCTCTCGCGCTCGACCGACGCTCGGGTGGTCGTCTTGAGCAGGGTGCTTCCGGCGGGTATTCTCGACGACTCCGAAATCCGCCAGCAGGTGGTTTTTCTGCCTTCGGATTCCGAGTTGATGCTGTGGGATTATTCTCAGATGCAGGATCAATCGCTGCTTGAGGTGCGAGCATTCGGTGATGGGCGTGTCCAGCTTGACGGAAAGCCGGTGACTTCGTGGGATGGGGCGCTGCCCCGCTCGCTGTTCTTCTATCTGGTTGACCGCGCGATGGTCACACGCGCCGAAATTTTCGAGACTTTCTGGCCAAACCTGAACACCCGTGAGGCGACGAACGTTTTCCACGTCACCAAACGCAAGATCAGCGAGGTGCTGGGCACGGAATTAACTGTCTATGGATCAGGGTTCTATCACATTTCCCCGAAAGTTCATTTGAGCTACGACGTGTCTCTGTTTAACCAGCTTGTGCAAGACAGCGACAGCGCAAATGCTGATACCAACGCGCTCCAGCAGGCGTTAATGCTGTGTCGGGGGGACTATCTCGCCTCGATTTCAATGGAGTGGGTGCAGAAGCGCCGCGCTGCACTTCAACAGGCGGCGTGTGATGCGCTCGTGTCGCTGGCAAAGTTTTACGAGCGTGAAGGGGACGTTCCAGAAGCGCTGCGCGCTTACCTGCGTGCCTCGCGCGTTAAACCAGAGCGCGAGGATACGACCTTAGCGATTATGCGGCTTTATCGACAGCTTGATCTGCCAAGCGACGCGCTGCGCGTTTATAGCCGGCTGGAGCAGGCGCTCCACAGGCGTCTTAACGTCACGCCTTCGCAGCAGATTGAGCAGCTTGCCGCCGAGATCAGGCAGGCGCTTCAGTAGCCCTGCCTGATCTTGGCGTTAAGGTGCAACGGGCTGTAGGCTGATGTTCTTTTGCGTCGAGACCACTGCTACCACCAATTCCTTGTTGTTTAGCGCAATGACAATATCCCCGCGTTTGTCGCGTCGTCCGCTTGGTGCAAGCGAGAGCCGCATGTACTTGGGACGGTTTTTGCTCGTCAAGACGGTCACGCCATCGTCGAGCTTGGCAATCGCTGCTGCCGCCAGTCCTTGACTGTCCTGTGGCAGTTTCATGGTGACGACACCCGCGCCCGCGCGTCCCTGCGTCGGATATTCGGTCATGGGTGAACTCTTGGCGACCCCGTCATCGGTAATCGTCCATAGATGCAAATTGTCGTCGGCAATACCCGCGCCGATCACGCGGTCTTTGTCGCCGCCGAGCTTGATTCCGCGCATCCCGCCCGCGCCAAGACCGGTTGGGCGCACATCACTCTCTTTGAAGCGGATTGCCTGACCGCTGCTCGCGGTAAGCACGACCTCATTTTCGCCCATCGTGGGCAGCACCCAAGCGAGACTGTCGCCCGTTTCCACGTCCATTGCCTTGAAGGTGTTCGACATCATACCGGGCATATCTTCGATCCGCAGCCGTTTGACTTCGCCGCCGTTGGTGGCGAAGAACAGAAAGCCTTCGGTCAAATTCAGTGGCAAACTGATCACAGCGGCGATTTTCTCGCCATTTTTGAAGCCGCATAGATCGCGGTAAGACGTTCCCTCTGCCGCGTCATTAACCTGCGGCAGTTGGTGAACCGGAATCGTCGCGCACATCCCGTCCGTTGAGAACAAATAGATGATTTGCGTCGAGTCGCTTTCGACGATGAAACGCGGCGGTTCTTTATTGTCGCCTGTGATCTTGGGCGGTGTCGTTTCGAAGCTGCGCGCGATCTTGTCGTTTACGGTCAGCGTGACCCACGTTTCTTCCTGTGGCAGCATGAGCGACTCGGTGGTAACGCTTGCGCCTACTGTGCTATCGACGATAATCGTCCGACGCGGGTCGCCGTAGGCGCTCTTGACAGTACGAACTTCTTCGCCAATGACCTCGCGCATCTGTGCGGGGCTGTTGAGCAAGCCTTCCAGATACTTGATCAGCTCGACTTTCTCCCTGTACTCGTCCTCGATCTTCTTGCGCTCCAGCGCGGCGAGGCGGCGAAGCTGCATGTCAAGGATCGCCTGAGATTGAATTTCGCTGATCTTGAGCAGGCTCATCAGGTTATTACGGGCGGTTTCGGCATTGCGCGACTTGCGAATGGTGGCGATCACTTCGTCGAGCATGTCGAGCGCCTTGAGCAAGCCTTCAAGGATGTGCGCGCGGTCGCGGGTGCGTGCGAGTTCGAATTCGCTGCGCCGACGCACGACATCGAGACGGTGATCGAGATAGATTTTGAGACACTGTTTCAAGCTCAGGATGCGCGGTTCGTTGTTGACGAGCGCCAACATGATGATGCTGAAGGTTTCTTGGAGCGGCGTCAGCTTGAACAGTTTTTCGATTACGGGGGTGGCGTCGATGCCGCGCTGAAGCTCGATGGCGAGGCGCAAACCTTGACGGTCGGTTTCGTCACGCAAGTCAGCGATGCCTTCGAGCCGTCCGTCACGCACGAGCGCGGCGATTCGTTCGACCAGCGCCGATTTATTGGTCTGATAGGGCAGTTCGCTGACAATAATCCGCGACTTGCCGCGTCCCATGTCCTCGATGTGAATTTTGGCGCGCATCGTCACTTTGCCGCGTCCGGTCGCGTAGGCGCTCACGAGCGAGTCTTCGCCATCTTCCGAGCCATTGATATGGCGGTAGACCAACCCGCCTGTCGGGAAATCCGGTCCTTTGACGAACTGCATCAAGGCTTCCGTACTCACTTCGTCCAGCGTTTCCCAGCTATCGAGCATGAAGTTGAGCGCATTGCAGACTTCATCAAGGTTGTGCGGGGGGATGTTGGTTGACATACCGACTGCGATGCCGGACGAGCCGTTGACGAGCAGGTTGGGGATACTGGTGGGCAGGACGAGCGGTTCTTGCAGCGTGCCATCGAAGTTGTCGCCGAAATCGACGGTATTCATACTGATATTGGTGAGCAGTTCCTCACCCATTTCGGTCATACGCGCTTCGGTATAGCGCATGGCTGCCGCGCCGTCACCATCGACGCTGCCGAAGTTGCCTTGACCGTCAATCAGGGGATAACGCATCGAGAAGTCTTGCGCCATACGCACAAGCGCGTCATAGACGGCTGAGTCACCGTGCGGGTGATATTTACCCAAGACTTCACCGACGATACGCGCGCACTTCTTATACGGCGTGTCGGCACGCATACCGAGATCGTACATTGCATAAAGGATACGGCGGTGAACTGGCTTCAGCCCGTCGCGCGCATCGGGCAGCGCACGCGCGACAATGACGCTCATGGCGTAGTCGAGATACGCTTCTCGCATCTCCTGACCAATATTCACCCGCCGGACAAGACCATTTGTCATCGTAGTTCCTATAAAGTTTTCAAAGGATAGGGCAACGCCCCATTCTAGGAGGGAATGAGACTGCTGTCAAACTGAACACTTGTTCTTATTATACCACAAAGTTGCATTATGATAGTGCTTCTAGGCTCTGCTGGTTGCAAATTTCGAGCGAAAAACACGCACTCACACTGCCGAAAGGACGTCTGCACGTTGTTGGCGCGGGGCTGCCACGCAACGGGTACGAGTTCACTCAGCCGAGCGCTTGAACACTGCTCGATGGGCGCTGTTATCACATGAGCATCATCCCTGGTCATCCGTTTGACCTCGGTGACGATTAGGATCGAGCGTTCAAAGGCGATGTGGTCGATTGGGATCACGACTTTGAGGGTTACGTCGCGGCGGTCGATTTTCCGGCGTCACTGTTCTGGCGCGAACTCGGCGCTCAGTATCCTGATGCGCTTGTGCTGCTCTCGACGCGCGATAGCGCTGAGATATGGCGGCAGAGTGCCAACCAGACGATCTTGCCGTTCGCGCCAGATTGGAAGGATGGGCATCATTTTCTCGATCAGATGGAGCGCTTTATAGGCACGAAAGACTGGAATGATCCGGCGATGCTGATGTCAGCCTACGAGTGGCACAACGCTGAGGTGCGCGCGACCATAGCGCCAGATCGGTTACTCGAATGGCGCGCCGCCGACGACTGGGAGCCGATCTGCCGAGCGTTGCGTGTCGCTGTGTCGGCTGAACCGTTTCCGTGGGCGAGCCGTCGCAGCGAACGGGCGTAAAAATAACACGTCCTCGGCTAAATGCTCATGTCCTGCCTATGTTCAGGGCAGGAGGGATGTGTTAATATTTTGCACTATGACAAAAACAACCATCAAACGTCAATTCGCGCTCGTTCTCTTGTTGAGTTTTCTTTTGGCGGCGTGCGCTCCACAAACGCCGATTGCTGTGTACGTGACACCGACGCTTCCTCCGACCGAGTTGGTGGCAACGCCTCAAATGGAAGCGACCCAAGTTGCCTCG
>JBBSNT010000007.1:0-35248 GCA_038260485.1 Aggregatilineales bacterium
AGCAATTGGCGGTCGCCAATCGTATGCACCGTTCGCTGGCAACACTCCAAGTCTCGGTCGATGAAGTGATGCAGCAACAGAACACTCTGCACCACCCCAATCGCCTACGTCTGTTGGATAAATTTCGGTCAGTGGCTTAGTGTAGGGAACTCTACCCCTCAGGTCCACATTCCCTTTTCCTAGACCTATACATTCCTCATCAGCTACTACCGGAAACTTGTAGTAGATTATCCCTGCTCTATCTTTAATCACAATCTTGCTCACAAACTGTCGCAAGACTATAGCGTGATCGTTCGAATCGGACATCTTTACGTGCTCTACGGTCACATGGGCAGCCTCGATGATCGGACTTTCATGGGCGCGCATGTGAGCTGTGACAGCAGATCGGCATGATTGGCTTCTTTGGCGACCGACATGTCCTCGTCGAAGCCCCTTCTTCGTCGTGAGCGGTGGCGCTCGCTTGCGCTGACAGATTCCAGCGGCGTTTAGGACTTAGCATCAAGTCAAATAGATCAGCAGGCATATCTCATCGCCAACAAGGTCTTCTGTCTTAGCGCGCCAGGCACACTCCCCTGCGCCAGTGCACCCGCACAGCCCTCGCTCTATCTCGATGATAATATTGGCTCAACTTCGCCATCTATACGTCCGTCAGCGCCCGTAGGCGCCACTCTTCAACCCTTGTTGGAGCAAAAGCGCCAGAAGCAAGCACACTCCTATCGCCTCGGTTGAAACAGCCGTTGTCACCCAAACTGTTAAACAGTCAAGCTAAGTACTGATGGACGGCAGAATGAACGTCGCAACATAATCAAGGATGGCTTCCTGCTGACGAGTGGCTTCCAGCCCCGAAATATACAGGTTGGGCGGCTGAATGTAGCTGTTCGCCGTCGTGACAATCACCATGTCCTGTTGCGGCGCGACAATAATATACTGCCCGCCATAACCCACTGCCGCAAACATCCTCGGATAGTCTGGGAGGCTGACGATCCACCAGTGCGCCCCATACGCCAATGTGTAGATGGTTGGGTCGGCAAGCTGCGGCGTGGTGACATAATCAATCCAGTCTTTCGACAGAACGATTTTGTCATTCCAGATGCCGCCGTGTAGATAGAGTAAGCCGAATTTCGCCATGTCACGCGCCTGCCAGAACAACTGTGTTCCGCCGAGGTTAAAGCCATTCGCATCCTGTGTCCAGCGAACGTTGGCAATGCCGAGTGGCGCAAACAGGCGCGGTGTGGCGTAAGCTAGCTCGGTTTCGCCGCTCGCGCCCGTCATAATAGCAGAGAGCAGATGCGAATCGGCGGTGCTGTAGTTCCAGAATGTGCCCGGTCGGTGCGACAGTGGCAGGCTGAGAATGTAGGCGACTTCATCACGCTTGAGTTCCAGCATCCCAGTGATGTCTTTCGGGTCGTCTTCGTTCCAGCCGATCCCGGACAGCATCTTGAGCAAGTTGTCGATGCTGATGCGCCGGTCGGCGGGTGGAACGGTAGCGGTGATGTAGGTTGCCATCTCGTCGTGTACCGAGCCAATCTTTCCCTCGTCAATTGCCATGCCGATCAGCGTTGCCGTGACACTTTTTGTCACCGAGTAGGAGTTGAACAGCGTATCGGCGCTCGCGTCGGCAAAATAGCGCTCGTAGACTAAGCAGCCGTGCCGCACGACCAGCAGGCTTCGCAAGAATGGAAGCGTCTCCGCAATTTGAGGCTCGCCTTCGGTAAGACCTGCAACGTCTATGTCCATGTCGTCGGATGCGCGCTCTTGCCAGCTCTGCGTCGGATCAGGGCAGGACATAGCTTGCCCCTGAGTGGGCAACGGCAACACGACGATCAACAAGCTGAATAACAGTAGGAGCCGTGTAAACATCGCGCTCATCCTTTCCCATATCGCGTTCGTCCATTCGCATGTGGTCAAGCATCCTTTCGACAGCGACTTTTGCCAAAGAAGTACATCGCTGATGGGATTCGCGCAAGTTTTGGTTGATGCGGTGAGAGATGCTAATATTCTGGCACTTCAAGGGTGGAAACGGAACTACGATGTCGACAGCCAGCAACGAGAACAGCGCGCTGACGATTCTCACGGAGTTTGACGGGCCGATGCTCGAATTTGATCTGCCGGGACTGTCCATCGGCATCGCCGAATACCCCGAAGGACCGACGGGTTGCACGGTGTTTCGCTTCGAGGAAACTGTGCAGACGGCAGTTGATGTACGCGGCGGCTGGGCAGGCACGACACAACCTTACGACTATAGCGATGCGATTTGTCTGTGCGGTGGCTCACTGATCGGCTTGGAGGCGGTCTGGGGCGTTACGGCGGGAATTTTCGCGGAGCGTGACTATTCGATTAAGATAGGCGGAAATCCCGTTGTCAACGGCGCGGTCGTGTACGATTATGGACGACGCGCGAACTCGATCCACCCCGACATGGCGCTGGGGCGTGCGTCACTGGCAGCAGTCAAGCCAAGTATATTTCCCCTCGGTTCGCGCGGGGCAGGGCGAGCGACGACGGCGGGCAAGGTGTATGGTGCGGCAGGCTCGGAGTACAGCGGGCAGGGTGGCGCGTTCACCGAGGTCGGCGGTGTGAAAGTCGCGGTGTTTACCGTCGTCAACGCGCTCGGTGCTATCCACGACCGCAGCGGGCAGGTCGTCAAAGGCAATTACGACTTCGCGACGGGCACGCGCCGCGCATACACCGAGGACGTGCGCCAGCGTCTGAACGACAGCCCCTACGGGGATACACCGGGGCGCAACACCACCCTAACGGTCGTGGTTACGAACCAGAAGCTGGACGGCTACCGTCTGAGTCAGTTGGGAAAGCAGGTACACGGCAGTATGGCTCGGGCAATCCAGCCGTTTAACACCGTGTGGGATGGTGATACGCTTTATACCGTGACGACTGATCAGGTAGAGGGCATTAATATCACGTCGCTGGGTATCATCGCCAGCGAGTTGGCATGGGATGCAGTCTTGGCTGCCGCGCAGCACGCCCAACCGACGGAAAAGTAAGAGAATATTACGCCAATTCGTAGTGCGTGTTGTCTATTGCTACAATCTTCATTCCATCTCCGTTTTGTGCAATGAGTGTTATTACAAGGAGCAGCAACAATGTCTAAACGATTACCTATTTTTTTCCTAATCGCGCTGATCGCCCTGATGGTGGGCGGTGTGCAGGCGCAGGAGGCGCCGCGTATCCTGCGTATCGGGCAGACCGAAGAGCCGGATATGCTGATCGATTATCCGAGCAACACGCTGATCGGCTGGAGCATGTTCCGCCTGCACTCGCAGCCCCAGTGGGGCACCGACGAGAATCAACAGATCGTGCCGATCCTGATCGATGAGCTTCCCTCCTTCGATAACGGCGGCATCACCATCACCGATGATAACAGGGAAGTGATCAAGTTCACGATTGCTGACTGGGCGGTCTGGTCGGATGGCGAGCCGATTGTCGCCGACGATTTTGTGCTGCCCTATCAGATCGCCAATGATGGCGTGAGCCAGATTCTCGCTTACCGCATGTTGGGCGGCTCGGCAGGTACAGTCGAGCAGGGCGACACGGAAAAAGACGTGGTGATCACCTTTGATGTGCCGAACCCCGACTGGCAGTACGCGGCGATTGTGCCCCTACCTGCCCATGCAATGCGCGCGCAGTATGAAGCTGACCTTGCCAACGGCATCGGCTTTGAGCAAAGCGCCTGGGTGCGCGCGCCCATGGTCTCTGATGGACCGTTCGTGTTCAGCGAATGGGTGACGGGCAGCTACATCCGCTTCGTGAAAAACCAGAACTACTGGAAAGATGTCTGGTTCGACGAAGTGGACGTGAACTTCTACACCGATGTTAGCGTGCTGGAACAACTGATGATCGCCGGGGATTTGGATAGCACCTATTATATTCTCCCGGCGTCGCGCGCGGCTGAACTGGTCAAGGAACACGACAACCTAGATTTGAACACCTCATTTGGCGGTATTCGTCTGGAACTGGAATACAACGTCGGTCCCAATGGCAATCCGGCGCTCAAGGACTTGCGCGTGCGGCAGGCGCTCGGTATGGGCATTGACCGGCAGTACATGGTGGACAACATCTACGCGGGCATCGCCGATGTCGCCAATAGCTGGTGGAGTGATACGCCTTGGTATAACGAGGACACGCCGACCCTCGCCTACGATCCTGAAGGCGCTGTCGCGCTGCTGCGTGAGGCGGGCTGGTACGATGACGACGGCGATGGCGTAGTTGAAGCGCACGGCGTCGATGGCGTGGACGACGGCACGCCGCTGCAACTGCACTCGACCACCTACGCCGATATCCAGCATTACCAAGATTCGCTGCTGTATGTGCAGGACGCGCTGAGCAGGATCGGCGTATCGGTGGACATCAATAATCATCCTGTCAGCGAGATGCACGGGTCGTTTACGTCGAATGCTCCACTGGCAACTGGTCAGTACGACCTCTATGAGGTCGCTTGGGTGCCGGGTGTCTCGACCGTCGCCACGTTCGACCCCTACAACTGCGCCGACATCCCTAGCGACGAAAATCCCAATGGGCTGAACGGACCGCAGGTGTGCAACCCGCGTGTAGACGAATTGTTCAACGTCCTTTACACCTCGCTCGATAACGACGAGCGCGATGCGGCTGCCGACGAGATTCAGGTGTTGATGGCGAACGATGTGATGACGCAATACCTAGTCAATATCCTCTCCGCGCAGACCTACAACAAGAAGCTGGTTTTCACGAGCGCCCGCGTCAGCGACTTCACGCCTTGGCTGCACATTGAAGACTGGCACTTCGAAGAATAACGGCAGTTTTTACCTCACCCCATGCCCTTCGTCTTCCAGTAAATTGGGCTGCCTCCCCTCTCTACAAAGTAGAGAGGGGAGGGGGTGAGGACTTTTGAGGAATATGGTAAATGGGCAAATACGCTCTGCGGCGGATCATTCAGGCGATTCCGCTGCTGTTCGTGATCAGCGTGCTTTTGTTCGCGCTCATGTACTCAATTGGCGACCCGCTGGCAATTGTCATGAACGTGCCGCGCCGTCCAACGGGTGCGCAGCTTGAGCAGGCGCGCCGTCGAATGGGGCTGGATCAGCCGATTTACATGCAGTACCTGTACTGGCTGGTTGGCAATGACTGGACGTATATCGATCAGGATGGGGATGGCACACTCAACGAAGAAGTGCGCGGCACCCGCCGGGGAATTCTTCGTGGCGACCTAGGCGTCTCGATGATCACGCGCCAGCCCGTTGCCGAGCGTATTGGCGAACGACTGGCGAATACACTCATTCTGATGCTTCCGGCTTACGCCCTCATTCTGATTGTGTCATTTACCCTCGGCATTATTTCGGCGCTGCGCCAGTATTCTTTCCTAGATGACCTGCTGACGACGATTGCTTTTATTTTTTACTCAATGCCCATTTTCCTGATCTCGCTGGGCATGATCCTGCTGTTCGCGGTGGTATTCCGCAATGCCGGCTTGCCCTATCTGCCGATTGCGGGTATGGGGCAGCCGGGGCAGTCGCGCACTTTAGGGACGCTCCTGCCTTATATGATCATGCCGATTTTGAGCCTGACGGCGGTCAGCGCGGCGGCATACATGCGCTACGTGCGTGCCAGCGTGCTAGAAGTCATCAACCAAGATTATGTGCGCACAGCACGCTCCAAAGGCATTGGGGAGCGTCGTATCTTGTTGGTGCATGTGTTGCGGAATACCGCCCTGCCGCTGGTCACAATTATCGGGCTTGATTTTCCGTTTCTGCTCGGCGGAGCGATTATCACCGAATCGATCTTCGCTTGGCCCGGCATGGGGCGGCTGTTTCTGGAAAGCCTCGACCGTTCTGATTACCCGGTGCTGATGGCGATGCTGATGATGCTGGGTGTTTTTATCGTCCTGTCGCAGTTGATCATCGACCTGCTCTACTCGTTGCTCGACCCGCGCGTGAACCTGTCCTGAGAGGATGTTCGTGGATACCAGCCTGCCTTCTCGCGTCGTTACTATCGAGCCGGACATCGCCCACGAAAGCCTGTTCCAGCGCACAGTCAAGCGTTTTTTGCGCCACCGCATGGCGATCTTCGGCGCGGTCATGCTGGTGCTGGTCGTCTTCTACGTGATCGTCGGCTCGTTCCTATACAGCGAGCGCTACGCTAATACGACCGATTTCGGCAATAAATGGGCAGCGCCGACGTCAGAGCATCTGATGGGAACCGACGCGGTTGGGCGCGACGTGCTGGCGCGCACGATTTATGGCGGGCAGGTGACGCTCATCATCAGCTTTCTAGCGATGGCGGTGACTGCCGTGCTGGGGCTAGTGCTCGGTCTGGTCGCTGGATATTATGGCGGCTTGCCCGACAGCCTGATCATGCGCGTGACCGAAGCGCTGCTGAGTATCCCCCTGCTGTTCCTGCTACTGGTGCTGAGCAAGTTCATCGGCGTGAATTTCCCGTCGGTGACGCTGTTCGGGCGCGAGTTCAGCGGCAGCGTCGTGATCGTGATTCTGGTGCTCGGCTTCACCGGTTGGATGGGGCTGGCGCGCATCGTTCGGGCGCAGGTGCTATCGCTGCGTGAGCAGGAATTTGTCGTCGCGGCGCGGGCATTGGGCGCGCGCGATATGCAAATCCTGTTTCGCCACATTATGCCCAACACGCTTGCGCCCGTCATCGTCTACACCACGCTCGGCATCTCCAATGTCATCCTGCTGGAAGCCTACATCGGCTTCCTCGGCACAGGTGTGCAGCCGCCAACAGCCAGTTGGGGCAACATGATCCAGCGCGCCACCGAGAAGATCGATACGGTGTGGTGGATGTGGTTTTTCCCTGGCATGTTAATTCTGATCACGGTTATCAGCATCAACTTTATCGGCGACGGCTTGCGTGATGCCCTCGACCCGCGCAGCCAAAAATAGCCCTTTGGAGAATGACCCATGCTGCTGTTTTATAACGGCATTATTCACACGATGGATGGACGCACCCCGCAATCCTCGCCTGAAGCCGTCGCCATCGGCGATGATGGGAGGATTCTCACCGTCGGCTCGCTGGCGGCAGTGGAAGCCGCCGCGCTGGGCGCGCAGCGCATCGACCTGCGCGGGCGCAGCCTGATCCCCGGCTTCAACGACGCGCACGTGCATGTTCAGTGGCTTGGGATGCAGTTGACGCAGATGATCGACGCTGGCATCACGAAGGCTCCCACGATTGAGGCGATTGTCGAACTCTACCGACAGCGCGCCCAGAAGCAAGCGCCCGGCACATGGATCACCGGCGGTGGCTATAACGAGAATTTCCTGCCGGAGAAGCGCCACGTTACCCGCGACGACCTTGACCACGCGAGCACCGGACATCCTATGTCGCTGACGCACACTAGCGGACACGTCGCCGTTGCCAGCAGCAAGGCGTTGGAAATCGCCGGGATCACCCGCGACACCCCCGACCCGGACGGTGGGCACATCGTCAAGGACGAGCGCGGCGAGCCAACCGGAGTGCTGGAAGAAACGGCGATGGAACTAGTCTTTCACCAGATTCCGCCCGTGACTGAAGTAGTCATGGCGGATGCGATCCGCGCGGCGATGCAGCACGAACTGTCGCTAGGCATCACCAGCGCCACCGACCCAGCAGTCACCCCCTTTCACATCGGCGTCTATCGCCAGTTGGAAGCCAACAGGGAGCTGACTGTGCGGATTAACCTGCTAGCTGAGCGGCGAAGCGGCGATACGATTTTCCCGCTGCCGGAGCAGTACGTCAGCCCGACGCTGCGCCTCGACAGTGTGAAATTCTTCTCCGACGGCGGCATGACCAGCGCGACGGCGGCGATCAGCGTACCCTATAAGGAAGTCGGCGGGCACGGCATCATGATTTACGAAACGGAGCAGATGGCTGACCTGATGTGGGAAGCGCACGAGTCAGGGTTCCACATCGCCACCCACGCCAATGGCGACATTGCGCTGGAGCAGGTCATCGGCGTCTACGAAGCGATCACGGCACGCAAGCCGGAACCTAAGCTGCGCCATCGGATCGAGCATCTGGCGCTGCCTACCCCCGATCATTTACGCCGCTTGGCAGCAATCGGCGGGATGGCGGCGACGCAAACCGTTTTTCTGCCCGCGATGGGCGCGACTTTCCGACGCTACATGCCGGATGTTTACGTGCCGGGTGCCTATGGCGTACGCGCCATGCTCGATGCCGGAATCAACGTGGCGCTGAGCACGGATGCGCCGGTTGTGCCAGACGATAATCCGCTGATTGGCTTAAAATCCGCCGTAGACCGGCTTGATCATGCTGAGGTTCCCTTCGCGCCGAACCAAGCGATCACGCCCTACGAAGCGCTGTACGCCTACACAATGGGCGGCGCGTTCCTAAGCGGGGACGCGGACAACCGGGGCAGCATCACGCCGGGTAAGTGGGCAGACCTAGTGATTCTGAGCGGAGATCCGCTGACCACACCCACAGAGTCGCTGCTCAACTTGTATGTCGAGCAAACTTACGTCGGCGGGAATCTGATGTACGAACGACAAGTCTAATGCCGCTCAGACTCATGTCGGTAAGTCCGACAGATTGTCGCTTGGAAAGTCGGGGATCAGCATGAATTCATGAGGGACTGAAGCAGCCTACCGTAGCGCGACTTGATCCTGCTATCTGGATGATTCGCTATTTTGCGGCGGATCGCGCGGGTCGGATTTTGGCTTCGTGATCCTCCTCGTCCGCGAGAAGCTGTTTTGCCATCTGAGCATACGGGTTTTCGCCTGTGCTTTCGCTGACAAGTATGCGCAGACGTCGCAGGCGTTCTTCGGGATCGTCCTGTGCCTGTGCGCTGAGCCAGAATACGCGAGTACGCCACCGGGCTTACTCGTGAAGTCGATGCCGAGCGCCTGTGCTTGTTCGTCAGGGGTCATGCTGATGTCTCCTCATTGTGCGGTTCAGCCGATGTCTGGTTGGAGGCGAGCGCGGAACGCAGCGGATCAACCTGCGCGTGCAGCGCGCCAAGTAGAACCCTCATATCTGTGCCAATCCCGACGAAAGTGAAGCCGAGCGCGATCCGCATCTGTGTGCCCTCGGCGCTTGCCGCGAGCGTGCCGTAAGGGATGCCGCGCGCTTTGCAGGCGGCAATCACCTTGTAGAGCGCGCCTTGAAAGACGGGATGATCGCTCCACAACGCAGGCGTCAACCCTAGCGAGAGGTGCAGATCGAACGTGCCGATGAAGACGAGGTCGATCCCCGGCGTGTCGAGGATAGCATCGACGTTTTCGACGGCTTGCTGAGTTTCGATTTGGATCGCGACGAGGACTTCGTCATTGGCGTGCTTGATGTATTCGACGTGATCGGTACTGCCGAAACTGTAGTGCGGCAGCAGCCCACCGCCACCGCGTTCGCCCAACGGAGGATAGCGCGCGAAGCGGACGACGTCCGCCGCATCCTGCGCCGTGTTGATCATTGGCACGAGGACACCATGCGCGCCTGCGTCGAGCGCGCGCTTGATCTGGTCAATCGTGCCGGTGGGCACGCGCACAATCGGCGTACAGGTTCCGGCGCTAACGTCGGCAATCGCCGAAAGCATCTGCGACGCTAACAGCAGGTCGAGCGGCACGTGTTCCATATCGACCAAGAGCCAGTCGAACAAGCCCTGCGCGGCGATCATACGCGCGCTGTGGACGCTCTGGTTCTGCACCCACAGTCCGAGCGCTGGTTCGCCCTGTCGCAGCCGCGCCAGCGTGTGATTTTTTCTCACGATTCCGCCTCGCTTTCGTGCCAATCTATCCAGAGGTAGAGTCTAACGGGGTTCGCGGATTTCACAACTGACCGCCGAACCATTGATGGTCTAGCGTTCATTTTGACTAAAAACGAATTCCTAAAAATGGTAGCGATCCAACCCCTTGCGCTAGACGGCTAATTCATCGAAACTCAGGGGAGCAATCGGACGGTAAGGGTTGTCAACAGGTATGAATATTCAAACAGACGTGAATTCGCTCTCAACGCAAATCGACCAACGCCTGCGCGCCGTGATCGACGGCAGCATCGGCGGCATCTTTCCGGCGATCAGCATCGCCGTGATCCACGAGGGCATCACCGTGCTCGACATCGGCAGCGGCGTGATCGACCCGCAGACTGGCGCGGGTATCGTTACGCCAGCAACGCGCTTCGACCTCGCCTCGCTGACCAAGCTGTTCACGATGACCTGCTTTCTCGCGCTGGTGACGCGCGGCGTCGTCGCGCTCGACGATCCGCTGGTCAGCGTGATCCCCGAATTCGGCACGATCACGCCGCGACCAATTGACGGCGGACAAGACCCGCATAGCAAAGCCCACCTGCCAACGCCGCCCAACTTGATCGGAGAAATGGTCGATCCGGCGCGCGTGACCTTTCGTCACCTGCTGACGCATACTAGTGGCTTACCGCCTTGGCGCGACGTCTTCAACGCCTCCGGAACGCCGCCAACAGCGCCTGATCAGCCTGACCCGATCTCGCGGGACGAACGTTGGGCGCACGGCTTGGCGGCGATGTGCCGCTATCCGTTTGTCGGTCAGCCAGACGGCATCGTTCGTTACAGTGATATTGGCTTGATGCTGCTTGGTGAGGCGGCGACGCGGTTGTGGTACGTGGGTGATGTGGTCGCGCCGCAGACGCATCTAGGCTTGGACATGATGATCTGGGAAGGCGTGTGCGAACGTCTCGGTTTAGAGTCGCCCTGCTTCAATCCCGTCCGCAATGGTATTGACCGCATGACGATCGCACCGACCGAGAATGACCCGACATGGCGCAAGCGGCGCGCATGGGGCGAAGTCCACGACGAAAATGCCTGCGGTGTCGGCGGCGTAGCGGGTCATGCCGGATTGTTTGCGAACGCGGCAGGCGTGGCACAGTTTGGGCAGGCGTGGCTTGAACGTGATGAGCGCTTACGGATCGACCGCGATTTGATGGACGAGGCGACCCGCGAACAGGTCGTCTACGAAAACGAGCGGCGCGGCTTGGGCTGGATGCTGCGCTCATTCGAAGGCTCGTCCGCTGGCGATAAACTCAGCGAAAATGCTTTCGGGCATACCGGCTTCACGGGTACATCCTTGTGGATCGATCCTGAACGGGCGCTGGTCGTCGCTACCCTGACTAACCGCGTCTATCCGGGGCGCGAGAAGGTCGGCATTCACGCCGTCCGCCGCGCCGTCCACGACATTTTAGCGGAGCTTTAAAGGACAAACGATGCTGACCGAAAGCCAGAACTCGAACACGATGCAGATTGACCAGCTTTCGGCGCTGGAAATCGTCGAGCGCATCAATGCCGAAGACGCCAAAGTCGCGCTGGCGGTGCACGGCGCGCTGCCGCAGATCGCGCAAGCGGTCGATGGCATTGCCGAGCGCATTGGGCGCGGCGGTCGGTTGATCTACGTTGGCGCGGGCACGAGTGGGCGCTTGGGCGTGCTCGATGCGGTCGAATGCGTGCCAACCTACAACACGCCGCCCGAACTGGTGATCGGGCTGATCGCGGGTGGCGAGAAGGCGATCACGCGCTCGGTGGAAGGCGCAGAGGATAACGCCGCCGACGGACGCGCCGACCTGCTGGCGCTCAACCTAACGGCAGATGATGCGGTCGTCGGCATCGCCGCCAGCGGACGCACGCCTTACGTGATCGGCGCGCTTAACGCCGCTGCTGAAATCGGTGCGCTGACGGTTGGTGTCGCCTGTAACGTGCCGTCCGCCGTGCTCGCTGCGGCGCAGATCGCGATTGGTGTGCCTGTCGGCGCGGAGGTCGTCACCGGATCGACGCGCATGAAGGCGGGCACGGCGCAAAAGCTGGTGCTCAATATGCTCAGCACGGCGACGATGATCCGCTTGGGCAAGGTCTATGGCAATTTGATGGTAGACGTGCGCCCGACCAACGAGAAATTGGTGGATCGCGCGCGGCGCATCATCGCGCAGATCGCGGGCGTGGAGTACGGCGAGGCGGCACGGCTGCTCAGCACCAGCGACGGCGAGGTCAAGACGGCGATTGCGATGTCACGGCGCGGTATTTCAGCAGACGAGGCACGTATGCTACTCGATGCGGCTGAGGGACGCCTACGCGACGTAATTGACTGAAGGTCAACGATCCAACGCAAAGACGCAAAGAACACTTGAATGATTCCTTTGCGTCTTTGCGTTAAGTTCTTTCTTTAATTATTCCTCGAACCAGACCGGATTCGACCACGCCCGTCCACCATCGCGGTCGCGGACGGTCACACGGCAGTACGGGCTGCCCAGATTACGAATGTCGAGTTCTGCCTCGATCATCCCCTTGCCATGCTTAAAGACCGAGCGCGCACCCTTGCCCGTGACAAAGATCGAGTCGGCGGGTGAGCAGCGGATCGTCACATTCTGCGGCGTAATCTGCAAGTCGTGGATTTGGGGTCCGGTGCTGCTGTAGTAATCGCCACGCTTGAGCGCCATCAGGATCGCGTCGGGGGTGAGCGTCTCGCTTTTGACCCAGACCCAACCGCGCACGCGGTCATTGTGCTGGTCTTTGAAGTGGGCGTCATCAGTCGCGCAAGCGGTGTAACGGTAGCCACGTGCCAGCATCACGTCGAGCATATACCAGCTATCGATCTTGTCGTTGTGATCCGCCGAAATGCCGTTGATCGTCTCGATGGCGTGAACGCCGCCCAACGAGATCACATCTTCTTCGGTCAGGTTGTACCATGCCGGGTGCGCCGCGGCGACGAACGCGCCCGCTTCCAGCGCCCGCGCTGCGATCTGCGCTCCGGTTTCGTCGGGCAGGTTGGGCGCGAAGTCGAGCGGCAAGCCCACCGCGAGGATGTGCCATAGTTCGCCCGTCGAGGTTTCGCCCGCGTGCAGTTCCGCGCCGAAGATCGTCGTAAAGCGGTCGGTCTGGTAGGGGCTAGTGTCCGTGATCGGGTACTTGAAGCGTTCCATGAAATGGTCGGTGATGGCAAGGAAGTCGTAGCCCATATCTTTGTAGAATTGGCAGACCGTTTCCGGCGACAGCCGCCCATCGGACTTAGTCGAGTGGGTGTGGATGTTGCCGCGATAAAAGCGTCCCGGCTTGGCGAAAGGGTGTTCGTTCATGGATACTCCAAAAAGATTGAACCACAGAGAACACGAAGAACACAGAGTATAACCTTTTCTCTACGACCTCTGTGGTTTAGTTGGTTAGATTTAAAGGATCGTCAAACTTTCGAGATCGCGCGGATAGTAGGTGTAAATCTCGATGCCGTCGTCGGTAACGACCACCGTATCGCTGTGGCGGAAGCCCCCTAACTGCGGCGCATACAATCCCGGTTCGACTGTGAACAGCATCCCCGGCTTGAGGATCGTCTGGTCACCGATGTCGAGGAAGGGCGCTTCGTGATAGCGCAGACCGATGTTGTGCCCGACGTGATGTTTCCAATAGGGCATCAGGTCGTGCTGCTCGTAGTATGCTCGCACCTTGCGATCCACTTCGCTGCACGGCTCACCCGGCTTGATGGCGTCGAAGGCAGTCTCTTGCAGCGCCAGCATGTGCTCGAACATGGTCTTAACTTCGTCGCTCGCCTTGCCGATCACCATCGTGCGTTCCAACTCGGAGTTATAGCCCCATATGGTTGCACCCGCGCCCGTGACCAGCACGTCGTCGTCCTTGAAGCGGATGTTGTTCGCCAGCGCGTGCGGGATCGCTGCGTTACGTCCGATTTGCCCGCGATACCCGGCGGACGCGCCCGTGCCGTAGGTGCTCTGTGCCCGATAGATCGGCCCGATGGCGTCCATCATGGCGCGGGTGGCTTCGTCGCTGGCACGTTGGCTGACTTCGGTTTCGGTCGCGCCGATCTTCGTATAGCGCTGCAACAGCGTATGAGCGAGGTTGCCCCACACGCAGCTTTCGCGGATCAGGCGCAGCTCGGCGGGCGACTTGCACATCAACTGGTCTTCGACAAAGGCGCGCACCGGAACGACCTGCCGCCCGATCAGCTTGCTCAGCGCCGGGCCGCGATAGCCGAATATCCAAGGATAGCCGTCGTCGTCCGCCGCGATTTGGGCGTCAGCGTCGCCGATTATGTCCATATCGCTGATCAGCCGCTTGAGCGCTTCAGTCGGGTGCGGGTCGTGCGGGTACTCGATGTAGAAATCGACGCGGTCGATCAAGCCGTTGGCTTCGGCGTGCTCTTTTTCGAGACGCGGCACGAACAACCCCCGTTCGCCGCTCGCGCTCATGACGAATGCCATCGGGCGCTCGGTCGGGATGAACGAGAAGCCGCTGTAGTACTGCACATAGGCGTTGTCGAACACCACCACGCCGCTCAAGCCGTTGATTTGCAGGTGATCGAGCAGCATCTCGCAGCGGGCTTTGTGTTCTTCCGCGCTAATCCGCAGTTGCGTAATCGGTAGCGGCATAATCAGCACCTTCCTCTGTCATCAGCATCGGTGGACGAATGAAGTTTGACGCGATTATCCTGTGTCCGCGCCGACAATACCATCTGGCTAATAGCCAATTTTCCCGCCCCAGCATCGGCGAACGCCCCGACGCTTGACGCGCTATTCACCCGCCGACGGCACGTCTACCGCCAGCGACTCCGCGATAGCGATGGCAGTGTCGCGCCAGTCGTCGAGTTCGCCGGGAGCAGTATACAGCGCCAGCGCGATCACCGCGTTGTCGCCGTAGCGCATCGAGATTTGCAGCGATTCGCCTGCCAAGCCCTGCGCAGGATTATCGACGTGAATGCCGATCAAAAGCGCAGTTTGACCGCCAATCACCATTTCATCTCGGCTGACCATCGTGTATCCGGGCTGCTGGCTGATCTGCTCCGCCAGCGCGTCGAGGCTGTTCGAGTCGTCAGTGGGGGCGGGCATGACGACGCCGATTTCGACCCGCGCCTGACCCGCCACCAGCGAGTACGCCGACGACGAACCTAAGGTCGGGGCGTCGTAATTCTTGACCTGCACCTGATAGTACTGCCCCGGCGCTTGAGCAATCGTCAGCAGTGTCCAATCGGCGGGATAGTCGAAGCCGACCTTGCAATCATCGCTGGCATACGTCGCCGTCGGTGCGATAAAGCTGCCCGCAGCTTCGGGCACGTCGAACGCCAGCGAGCTGGCGAAATCGAGCGCCGTCGCTTGCTGTGTCGTGCCTGCGCCCGCTGGCGTCGAGAGCACGACTAAACCCACTATGTTGGGGTCAAGATCGACCGCGATCATGGTCATGTCGATTGCGGCGTTGTGGATGACCAACTGCGCGGCGGGTTGATCCGCCACTGTAATTGATGTGACCAAGTCTGGCGTGAAATTGGTCATCGGAGCCTGCGCGCCGACATTCTGAAGCAGCGTCACAATGTTGGTGTCGGCGTCCAGCCTCAGCGCGCCCGTGAGAAATTCGCGCCCGATCACGTTGACGAGGATCATCGCATCGCCGGACTGCGGCGTTTGGCTGGTCAGCGCGCGTTCGTTGTTGGCAATGCGCAGCGCCGCCCCGTACTGCGTGACCGTCGTGTCACCATCGACCCACCCCTCCGGCAGATCATACGCCAGCTTCCCCGCGCAGTAGTTGACCGTCGCGTTTGACTGTACAACGGGCGTCGCGCTAGGCGTGCTGTCCTGAGCCGCAGCAGGCATAACTAACACTGCCAGCGCTAGAATCGTCAGCACTACAGTGATCCGTTTCATAATTTATTCCTTTGCGTCTTTCTCTTAACCTTCGCGTCTTTGTGTTGAATCTTTTCTTTAGCCTGCCACCACTTCCGGCGACCGTGTGTGCCACTCGGTCGTTTGCTCATAGGCGTGACCGACCCGCAAAGCGACGTCTTCTTTGAAAGCGGGTGCGATCAGTTGCAGACCAATCGGCAGATCGCCGCCGTCGAAGCCGCATGGCACGCTCAAGCCGCAGACTCCGGCGAGGCTCGGCGGCAGCGTGAACACATCCTCAAGGTACATCTTGATCGGGTCGTTGACGTTCGCGCCGAACTTGAAGGCGGTGCTCGGTGTCACGGGCGCGGCGATCACGTCAACTTGCGCGAACGCCTTGTCGAAATCCTGCTTAATCAGCGTGCGTACCTGCTGCGCTTTGCCGTAGTAGGCATCATAGTAACCGGCAGAGAGCGCATACGTGCCCAGCATGATCCGGCGCTTGACCTCTGCGCCGAAGCCCTGCCCGCGCGTCGCCTTGTAGGTCTCCCACATCTCGCCCTTGTCGATGCGCTGACCGAAGCGGATGCCGTCGTAGCGGGCGAGGTTGGCGCTGGCTTCCGCCGGAGCGATGATGTAGTAGACAGGCAGCGAATAATCGGTATAGGGTAGGCTGATCTCGACGATTTCCGCGCCGAGGCTTGCGAGATGCTTGATCGCCGCGTGGACGGCTGCATCGACTTCAGGCTGCATTCCAGCGATGAAGTATTCTTTGGGCACGCCGATACGTAAACCCTTGACCTCGCCCGTGAGCGCGGCGTGGTAGTCCGGCACAGGGATATTCATGCTGGTCGCGTCGAGCGGATCGTGCCCTGCCATGACGCCGAGCAAGCGCGCCGCATCGGCGACCGTGCGCGTGATCGGTCCGGGGCAGTCGAGTGACGAACCGAAGGCGACCAAGCCATAGCGCGAGATGCGCCCATAACCGGGCTTGAAACCGACGACGCCGCAGAAAGCCCCCGGTTGGCGAATACTGCCGCCCGTGTCCGTGCCGAGCGCACCCGCCGCCATTTCCGCCGCGACTGCTGCCGCGCTGCCGCCGCTGCTGCCGCCGGGAACGTAGGCGGTGTTCCATGGATTGTTCGTGACGCCGCAGGCTGAATTCTCGGTGGACGACCCCATCGCAAATTCGTCCATGTTGGTTTTGCCGAGCATGACCATGCCCGCCGCTTGCAGGCGTTCGATCACGGTTGCGTTGAAGACGGGTACGTAGCCCGTCAGAATATTTGATCCACAGGTGGTTTCGATGCCCTGCGTCGAGATCACGTCCTTGATCGCCAGTGGAACGCCCAACAGCGGACGGTCGTCGCCAGCGCCGCGCGCTTGATCGGCGGCTTGTGCGTCCGCGAGTGCCCGTTCGCGCGTGAGGGTGATAAAGGCGTGGATTGTTGGCTCTAACTGTTCGATCCGGTCGAGATACGCGCGCGTCAGTTCGACGGCGGAAATTTCCCTCGCGCTCAGCTTTGCGAGCGCTTCATTGATGGTCAAATGGGTCAGTTCAGCCATGTTTTTGCTCAACCAATTTTGATCTCAGAGCGACGCGCAGAGTATAACATATCCGCCGCTTCACTTTGCAGCATTTTGAGCGTCATGCGGCAAAAATCGCCGACCTGTTTATTATCGCTAGTGCAGAAAAACGCAACAAACTGTAAGATGATAGTGAATTGCCAATCCTAATAGATGGACAATTGCCTTTTTATGGAGCTTGCAATGCTGTCCAAACAATCGGACCCACTTGATGATCGGGTTTTTAAAGCACGTATTCTAGTTGTTGAGGATGATCTCAACTTACTAGAAGGCATTCAGACCGTTTTAGAACTTGATCACTACAGTGTTATCAGTGTGGAAAATGGCAAACAGGCAATCGCCGTGCTCAGCGAGAGTCCCGTGCTGCCTGACTTGATCGTCTCTGACATCATGATGCCGCAGATGGACGGCATTCAACTGCTCAGAGAAGTTCGCAAGATGCCGGACTGGATCAAGATTCCGTTCATCTTTCTGACGGCGCGCAGCGAGAAAGCCGATATTCAGCGCGGTAAGCAGCTTGGGGTTGACGATTACCTCGTCAAGCCCTTCGACGCCGATGATCTGCTGATCGCCGTTGAGTCGCGCCTCAACCGCCACAAGACGCTTAACGCGATCTACGACGGCGCGATGAGCGAACTCAAGCACAGCATCCTGACCATCCTCAACCACGAATTTCGCACACCGCTGACCTTCGTCGTCGCCTATGCCGATATGCTCAACGACCAGACTCAGCAGTTGAGCAACGAAGACATGCTGACTTTCCTGCGCGGGGTCAATACAGGCGCGATGCGTTTGCGCCGGTTGATTGAAAATTTCATTCAATTGGTGGAAATGGAAACCGGAGACGCGCAAAAAACGTATGAACTAAGGAAAGCGCCGATCACCGAGATTGCCGAGTTGTTCGAGAACGTTCGCAGTGAAGTCTACGACATGCTGCACTTTGCCAATCCCTTCGTCGTCGAAATCGAGCCGGGGCTGCCGCCCTTCATGGGTGACGCGATTTATCTGAAGCAGGCGCTCGCGCAACTGCTCGACAATGCCGTAAAGTTCTCATCGCCCGATCAGCCGATCACGATGAGCGCACGGCGCGGTAATGCCGATGGCAGCGGCGAAATTCTGCTCCTCGTGCGGGATCACGGACGCGGGATCGATCCCGCCGAGCAAGCGCGCATCTGGCAGACCTTCTACCAGATCAACCGCGCGACTTACGAGGATCAAGGCACGGGTTCAGGATTGGCAATCGTCGATGGAATTGTTAGGCTGCACGGAGGGCAGGCGGAACTCGAAAGAGATCCGCAGCAAGGAAGCTGCTTTACGCTGCACCTGCCATTGACGTAAAATAGCGGCGGCAGGGTGGTTAAAAACTTCGCCTTGCGCGCTGTTATGCAACCGAAGTGGCAGTGGTTTACGGACATGTTATACTGTTTGCAAGTTTGAAGATGCTAGGAGAAAAAATCAATGGCTCCGTCGCTAATGGATAAGGTCAACACGCTGGTCAACGCGAGTTTACACGGCTTGGTTGATCGTGCGCTTCAGCAGAATTCAGTCGCCGTCATGGACGAGTATATCCGGCAGGCGGAGAAGAATCTCGAAGCACTGGAAGACTCGGCAGCAACCGTCGGTGGGACGGTACGCACGCTCAAGCGCAAGCATGAGGAATTCTCGCAAGCTGCCGAGAAGCTCGACCGTGATATTGATACGCTGATCCTGAAGGGTAAGAACGACCTCGCCGCCGCCGCCCAAGCCGAACTGAACACGAAACAGCAGTTGGCTCAGGAGTATTTCGAGCAGTGGCAGACGCAGGATACGCAGTATCAGGCGATGCTCAACATGCGCATGAAGCTTGAGTCGCGCTTGACCTCGATCCGGCAGGAACGCGAACAACTGCGCGCGCTGATCGAATTGGCGGAAGCCAAAGCGGTCGCCACCAAGACGATCAAGAGCCTCGACGATCTGGCAGGCGTCAGTGATCGAGAGGTCAGCAGCCTCGCCGACAGCGTGCGTTCGCGGCTTGATGAAGAAGACGCTCGGCTCGAACTCGCCACTCGCAACGTCTCCGAAGAAATCGACGATGCGGTACGCGGCGGCGAGGTCGAACGGCAGCTTGACGAGCGCCGCCGCCGTTTGCTCGGCAGTTCCGGCGATGGCGGACAGCAGGCGAGCAGCTAGCGATTCCAACGATGTGGTCGTAGGGGCGTTATATATAACGCCCCTACCGACTCCGCCTCTCGCCAATCATCCCTTACTCCCGCAACCAATCCCCGTATCTCTCGTATAATAGATACGGAGGAGTTTGTTTATGGCACAAAATGAAGTGCGCAGCCGTGCGACCGCTGCGGTGATCACCAACGCGCTGTTTCGCTGGGAAAGCCTCGTCACCGTTGCGCTGACGGCGATCCTGTTTCTGTTCGTCCCTGCGCCGTTTCTGTGGTGGCAGCCGTGGTTCTGGGTCGTTGCCGGGGTGATCGCGGAAGTGGCGCTGATCGCCTCTGCCTTGAGCGATCCCAACGCTTCGTCAGAAGCGATTGCCCGTGAATTCGAGGCGAAATACGACCTGCGCCAAGTCAAGAACGCCGTCTCGCGCAAGCGGCTGAATGATGCGCTCGAATATCGGCGTAACATGCTGCAGCTAGCGAACCAGCATCGCGGGGCGATGCGCGTTCAGCTTCAGCAGACCATCGCTGACGTGAATGACTGGATCGGGCAGATGTACGACCTTGCCCTGCACATTGACGGCTTCGAGAGTAACGAGCTGGTCGAGCGGGATCGTCGTATGGTTCCGCAGCAGGTCGAGAAGGTCAAGCAGCGCCTCGCCCGCGAATCTGACTCTGCTGTGCAGCGTGATTTGCAGGAACAGCTTGATCGTCTAGAGCTTCAACTCGATAACCTCAATGCGACCGCCAACAGCACCAAGCGCGCCGAGATTCAACTCGACAGCACGTTGTCGTCGCTCGGCACGATCTATGCTCAGATGTCGCTTTTGGGGACGAAAGACGTGGATAGCAGCCGCGCTCAACGCCTGCGTCTCGATATTCACGATGAAGTTTCGGGCTTGCAGGACACCATCGACGCGATGGAGGAAGTGCAAGCGCAGCGCCTGCGCTTGCAATAAAAAAAGGCGCTTACACCGTCTATACATAAGCAAACAGGGCGACCCGTGCAAGTTTTACGGTCGCCCTGTTTGTTGAGCGGCTTCTCTCCGCTCGACGCTACTGCACTTTTTCTTTATCTGCTTGGCGCACGCTGTAATTCGGTGCGTTGATGACGTTGTCATTGTTCCTTGCCTTGAGTTCGCCGCGATGTTCATCGACAATATCTTTCGGCACAATCGACTCGAACAGGCGCATCCCCGCTAACAGAATGCCGAGGTCGTCTAATTGTCCCAGTCCCAAAATCATGTCCGGGATCAGGTCAATCGGTGACAGCACGTAAACTAACGGCAGAATCGCCACCAATTTCATCCAGAACGGCACACGTTTGTCGAACAACAGTTTCCACGTCAGACCGATTTGGTCTATAACGGATTTGATCATGTCGGGCTTCATCCTTGATAGTGTTCATGCACTTTGAAATATTGTAACACGAATTACGCTGGAACGATGCTAGAACTGCATTAGAAGTTAGTCGAAGGGGGATTTACAAGTTCTTGAAAAGGTTGCGTACTGGAATTGAAAAATCCGGCAGCACATTGCCACCGTTCAGCATTTCGTCCTCGCCAACGACATATTCGTCGTCGTCGGTGTAGACCTCGATCACACGCTGATCGGGGAAGATCAGCCAGACGAGCCGTGAACCATGTGCGAGATAATAACGCGCTTTCGCTCGCATTTTCTTGAAGCTGTCATTTGGCGCTTTGATCTCGACAGCGAGATCGGGCATCGAACTCACAGTACCCTCGCGGATAACCGTCTTGTTCAAGTCGGCAGCGAATGACATGTCCGGCAGTAGGTCGTTTTCCTGATCGTCAGTAGCGCGATGACGAACTTCGACAGCGGCACGACCAATCGCGCGCTGACGCAGATAAAAGTTGATCTCGGTCACACTGTTTCCAGCAATAATCCCGTGTTCCTGCGTGACCACTTTTTCGACGATCTCCCCGTTGACGAGTTCCAACCGTCGCTCCCTATTTTCCGACAGCGCGATGAAGTTTTCAAATTCCGCGACGGTTACATCTCGCTTTTGCACAGCCATGCGCGAACCTTTCTAAACCTCTGATCTATGTTACCATAAATAAACTTCACATTGAGAAACTACGGTTATGCTGATGTCCCAACGCCTCTCCTTGTTTATTATGCTGATGTGCCTCACCTTCGCGCTGCCCACCAGTGCGCAGGACGGCTTGAACCTGCCGGCTGATCTCTACGTCCTCGTCAACAATGGGCAGATTCAGCGCTATGGCGTTGGCACCAGCGGCGTGACCAACCTCACGCCGGACAGCCTGTTCATTATCGATTTTGGCGTGGACGGTCTTGGCGAGCGGATCGCCTTTCGCACCGAGAGCGGCTTGTTCGTGATCAACGTCGCCAACGGCGGGCAGACGCAGCAGATCGAGGGCGCTGCCGCTGACGTGCCGCCCTATCGCGGGTCGGGCAAGACAATTGCATGGTCGCCTAACGGTGATGCTATCGGCTACACAACGACCTACGGCGCGCGCGTCTACTTTGACACGGGCGGCACGGCTGGCTTTGTCGATCTCAAAGAGGGCATTTTCAAGAGCTTAAGCTGGTCACCGGGCGGGCGTTTCCTCGCTGCCGAAACTGCATCGGCGACTTCAGAGGTGGACAGCGTCTGGTGGATATACCGCCGCGATGGGTACAACCTCGCGCTGACGAGCGTGATCCCGTCGAGTGTGGGGACGGCGTGGGTCAGCGACGGCGAGATCGTCTTTGCTCCGGCAGAGGGGGGTCTGCGCTTGATGAACCTCGATCAAGCCAACGCACAAGCGGTCCTGCTCGACGACTCGGTCGTCTACCGTCTGCCCGCGCTCAACGCACAGGACGCGCTGGTCTTTTTCGGGCGTGACCCGAACGACGAGGACGTTCCCGCAGGCTATGGGCGGCTGCTGCGGCTGGCGCGTGGCGCGCAGCAGTTGGAAACGATTGGCGAAGTCCCGATTTCGCTCTCCGGTTTGCGCTGGACACCCGGCGGATCGCTGTTGGTGGCGTTTCAGGGCGGTGTGATCGCGCTATACGATCCCTCGACGGGTTTAGGCTTTCCGCTGCCCATCGAGAATGTCGTCGCCTACGCATGGGGTCCCGTTTCAGCGAGCATCCCGTCCGCGCCGCCGACTGACTTTCCAGCCCTGCCAACCGATGCTCCCGCCGCCGTGCTAACCGTTCCGCCGACGGATATTCCGACTGAACTGCCGACCGATTTACCGCCAACACCCGCCCTTGAAGCGCTTGCACCGACTGCTGTTCCTGTCAACAGTGTCAGCACGCTCAACCTCTCCGCCGACAGCTTCTTCCTCGCGCCTGACACGCGCGGGATCGTGCAAGTCTGGAAGCTGCGTGCGGGTGGGACACCGCCGCAGCCGTTCACGCGCTCTGGTTCGGACGTGAACGAGTTCGCCGCTTCACCCGATGGGAATAGAGTTGCTTACGTGGTCGATGCTGAACTATGGCTGCAAGTCGCCACCGATCAGCCTAAGCTGCTGGCGCGAATTAACAGCTTCGCGCCCGTCGAAGCCGATTTCAGCGCCGACAGCGCGCAGTTGGTCTACGTCGATGAGCGTAACGGCATTTGGCTCAACGTGCTGGAGGAGAACGCCCCTCAGTTGATTCGTGCCAATGCCAGCGAAACCTATCACCGCCCGCAGTTCTCGCCGGACGGCACGCACCTGCTGCTCGATGTTTACGGCGACGCCGGAGTAGGGGTATCGATGGGCGTCTTCGATATCGCTGCGCGCGATCTCGTCACGCTGCCGCCCGCCAGCCCTGACGACCAGCGCCCTGTGCAAACCCATTGGCTGCGCGACGGGCGTATCTACACGACCGTTGATTCCGGCACCACGACCGCTTTAGCACCCGGCTTCTACATTTTTGATGCTGCTGTACCACAGGCAGACCCGCGCTGGATCGCGCTGCCGAATGATGCTAACGTCCGCGCCAGCACTGAAGCGGTCAGCGGCACGCTACGCGCTTTACTCGCCAGCAGCACGAGCAGTTTCGCGCCGCTGCAAGTGGTAGATTTCGACCTTGCCAATGGCGAAACCACATCGATCCTCGACGTTGGTTCGCTGATCGCGCCGCAGCTTTCGCCCGATGGACGCTTCGTCAGCGGCTATGCCAGCCTGACCGAGATCGATGGCGTTCGGCAGGGTGCGATTACGGTCGTCGATTTGCAAACAGGGGGACGCTTCCAGTTAAGCAGCCCTGAAACCGGATGGAATTTTCGCTGGGCAGCGCCGTAACTCGGCTGAATTGACCCGGACGTCGTCTGCTGCGTGCCGCCCTGTGGATTGATTCCCCCTTGCAATCTTTCGTTCGCGGCGGGACACTAACCCTAGATTTGCCTACAGGTTTGAGGTCGCATGACTGACAACAATTTTGTTCGTATTTACCAGAACGTTACCATACCCACCGACGCGCAGATCGACGATTTTGTCGTTCTGGGAAAGCCGCCGCACGGCAAGAAAGCGGGTGAACTCGCGCTGATTTTCGGCGCGGGCTGTGTGATTCGCTCGCACACGGTGATCTATGCCGGGAACACGATTGGCGCACATTTTCAGACCGGACACAGCGCGCTCGTCCGCGAGGAAAACATCATCGGTGACGACGTGAGCATTGGCACGCAGAGCGTGGTCGAGCATCACGTCACGATTGGGAACGGCGTGCGCCTGCACACGCGCGTGTTCGTGCCAGAGTTCACCGTCTTGGGCGATAACTGCTGGCTCGGACCGGGCGTCATGGTCACCAACGCTCGTTATCCGCGCAGTGAAGGTGTCAAAGATCGCCTGATCGGTGCGCACATCGAGGAAGGCGCGATCATCGGCGCGAACAGTGTGCTGCTTCCCGGCGTGCGCATCGGCGCGCACGCGCTGGTCGGCGCAGGCTCGGTCGTGACGAAAGACGTCGCGCCGGGCACGGTCGTCGCAGGCAATCCCGCGCGTGTGATCAACCAAGTTGAGAATATAGAGTTCTACAAGTGATGCGTTGAAAGTAAAAACAGTTAAAAGTTGAATGTCTTCCCTCAATGCTACCCACTTTTAACGGTCTACTTTTAACTTTTAACTCTGAAAGGGTTTGTCATGGCAAAAATTCCCCTCGTAGACCTGAAAGCACAGTACGCCAGCATCAAACCGGAGATCGACGCGGCGATGCAGCGGGTAGTCGATAACACCGCCTTCATCGGCGGCAAAGAAGTCAGCGATTTTGAAGCGGCGTTCGCGGATTTTCAGCAAACGGCGCGCTGCGTCGGTGTCGCCAGCGGGACGGCAGCGCTGTTTCTGGCGCTCAAGGCATTGGGCGTCGGTGCAGGTGATGAAGTGATCACGACGCCGCACACCTTCATCGCCAGCGTCGAGCCAATTGAAGTTCTGGGCGCAAAAACGGTGCTGGTGGACATTGATCCGGCGACCTATAACATCGATCCGGCGAAGATCGAAGCCGCGATCACGCCGCGCACCAAAGTGATCCTGCCAGTGCATCTGTACGGTCAGCTTGCGCCGATGGACGCCATCATGGAGATCGCGCGCAAGCACAATCTTAAGGTGGTCGAGGACGCGGCGCAGGCGCACGGCGCGGAACTGAACGGCAAGCGGGCGGGCGCGTGGGGCGACGCGGCTTGTTTCAGCTTCTACCCCGGCAAGAATCTCGGCGCGTATGGCGATGGCGGCGCGGTTTGCACCAATGACGAGGCGCTGGCGAACCAAATTGCCAAGCTGCGCGATCACGGGCGGATGAGCAAATACTCACATGACGAGATCGGCTATGGCGAGCGTCTCGACGGGCTGCAAGCAGCCATCCTCGGCGCGAAGCTGCCGCATCTCGACGGCTGGAACGACAAGCGGCGCAATCATGCCGCCTATTACAACCAAGCGCTCAAAGGGATCGACGGCGTCTCGACGCCGCAGGAAATGGCGGGCGGGCGCTCGATCTATCACATCTACTGCATCCGCGTGACCGGCGACCGCGACGCGATCCTGAAGGAATTGAACGCGCGCGGTATCGGCGCGGGCATTCACTACCCAATTCCGGTGCATCTGCAACCGGCGATGGCGTCCTACGGCTGGAAAGCGGGCGACTTCCCCGAAGCCGAACGCGCCGCCGAGACGATCATCAGCTTGCCGATCTATCCCGAAATGGACACCGAGCAGTTGAGCCGCATCACCGAAGACCTCGCGGACGTGATCGGCGCGGGGGTGAAGCGCTAAAGACAACTACATCTGAGCTAAAAGCCGATCATATTCGGCGTGTGTTCCGATCCAGAACCAGATGATCGTGTCGGCATTACGGACGCCAAGCGCACGATAATCACGGGATACTCGCACCGAATAGATCGGCTTTTTTGAATGCACTTGCTTAAAATGCAAACTTGGATGAAAGGGATCGCGCGCGAATTGCTTGTAGGCTTCTCGTGCCTGCTCCCGAATTTGCTCCGGTAGCGCTTGAAATGATCTGCGAAAATGCGCGTTGATGTGCGAGTTCATAGCGTGTCGGGATCGAGCGGTTCGGTTTTCCCAGCACGATACTCCGCCAGCGCTTCGTCTGCCATCCTTGCCAGTAAATCAGCCGACTGCTCGAATGACTGCTGCCAGCGTTCCTCGTCGGCAAGTTCTTCGAGCATCCAGCGTGCGAAGGTATCCTGTTCCTCTGGCGACAGTTTCGCCGCTTCCGCGAAAGCTTTCTCAAGCAGTTGTGTCATAATTTTTGCTCCGTCAAGTCGCCTTCATTATACAGTCAAAGCGGCACAACCTTCACCGGAGAGCCGAGCCGATTGGAGAAATCAGAGACGGTTTCCCACGTCAGCGGAAAGTAAGTGCAATCCGCCCCCGCGATGTACATGACGATGTCGGTCAGCAGATCAATATCCTCATCCGGCGCGAACCCGCACTCGACGAAGCAGTTTTCTGCCCAATCGACCAGCGTCTCAAGCGTCATTTCGGCGTTGAGATAGGCGAGTAATTTTTCGCTGACGGTATGTCGTGTGATCATTCTAGTCATTCCTGATCATCGCTTCTGAGGATTTTGTGTCCCGTATCCTTTGGGAGTTTCTGATGACGCTCAATTTATTTTACGACACCTTTGCGTCTTTCCCCCGTGCAAAACGTCGTTTTGCTTGCGCCTTTGCGTTAGAGTCTTCCCCCATGACGCAAAATAAGAACACTAACCTCAACCCCTTCGAAATCACTATCGACTCCATCGCCAACGGCGGCGCGGGCGTCGGCTTTCACAAGCGCAAGCCCGTCTTTGTGCCCTACACCATCCCCGGTGAGCGCCTGATCGCCCGTCCGGTTGAGCTGGCAGAGCGCCACACCATCGCCGAGGGCGTGACGCTGCTCGATGCGTCGGCGGATCGCGTCTATCCAGTCTGCCCGCACTTCGGACCCGGTCGCTGCGGACGCTGCCAGTGGCAGCACATCGACTACGCGGCGCAGCTTCTGCTCAAGCAGGACATTCTGGCGGATCAACTCGGTCGGCTCGGCGGACTGAACGACCGCGAGATCACGGCGGCGCTGCAACCGATGATCGGTGCGCCCGAACAGTGGGGCTACAACTTCCAGATGACCTTCACCGTCACTGACGACGATGTCTTAGCATTTCCCGGCGCGCGTGCTGGATTGCAGCCGATTGAGGTTTGTCACATCCTGCATCCTGACCTGCTCGACCTGTATCACCAGCTTGATATGGAATTGGAAGGCATCCGGCGCGTGACGCTTCAGCTCGACAGCGAAGGCAGCCTCATGATCATTCTGGCGCTGGCGCAGGACGAAGCGCCCGAACTGGAACTCGACTTGCCCGCCAGCGTCAATCTGATCCTGCCCGACAACGAGCCGATGAACCTCGTCGGTGACTCCCATTCGCGCTACGTGGTCGGGGGGCGCACGTTCCGCGCGACGGCGGGCAGCAGCTTTCGCGCCAACCTCTCGCAGTTGGATACGCTGGCGGCGACGGTGACGGCGCTGCTCGACCTCAAGGGCGGCGAAGCGGTGCTCGACCTCTACGCCGGAGTCGGCGTGTTCAGCGCGTTCATCGCGCCCGTCGCCGGGCTGGTCACACTGGTCGAGAGCTATCCGCCCGCCGTCACCGACGCTGACGAAAATCTCGCTGATTTTGACAACGTGGACGTGATCGAAGGCGGGGTCGAGGATGTGCTGGCGACGCTCGAAGACGTTTATGACTCTGCTGTGGTCGATCCATCGTCGCGCGGGTTGGGTAAAGGCGCGCTTGACCAGATCGTCGCCACACAGGTCAAGCGGATTGTCTACGTCAGCGACGATCCGGCAGCGCTAGCGCGGGATGCCAAGCTGCTGATGCAGCGCGGTTTCCGCTTGGAAATTGCTCAGCCGATTGACCTCAACCCGCAGACTTTTTACGTCGATACCCTCGCACAATTTGTTCAAAAGTAACAAAACAGTTGAGTATACGCGCTTCCGATATTCTGCTTGACAAGTAATCCCGAATTGCAATAGACTCTCATTTAGCCGTAAGTCACCCCAGTAATCCTCCTCGTAGAGAGTGGCGCGTGAGGGCATATTTCAAAATATTTTTAACTGGGAGTTTCAACAGCAATGGCACAACGTATTCAAGGTGTGGTGAAGTGGTTCAGCGCCGAAAAGGGCTATGGGTTCATTACGCCGAACGACGGTCCTGACGTATTCGTGCATTATTCCGCCATCCAGTCATCCGGTTATCGCAAATTGGAAGCAGGAGAGAAAGTTGAATTTGAAATTACAGACGGACCGAAGGGGAAACAAGCCAGCGACGTCATCCCAGTCTAAGTTCCTGTTGTCGAGCGCCGGTAGCGTGACTTCGGCGTAAAATCCAGCGGCGCAAGCCCTGTGCATGTGCGCAGCCAACCATTGTCTTTTTTGAGCCTATCGCTAAGATAGGCTTTTCTTTTTGATTCAGGAGTAAGCCTACTTATGGATTTGCAAGCGATTCGCACTGCCGTCGAAGCTGTTGCGCGAGAAGCGGGCGCGGAGGTCATGCAACACTACAATCAGCCGCATCAAGAGACGATCAAGGCAAATATTTACGATGTCGTCACTGAAGGCGATAAAGCCTCTGAGGCGGTGATCGTGCGCCAACTGCAAGATGCCTTCCCGCAGTATCCAATCCTGAGCGAGGAAGGCGGCGGCGCTGATGCTGGATCAGCCAGTGCTGACTATGCGTGGCACGTCGATCCGATTGACGGGACGACCAACTTCGCCAATAACATCCCCTTCTTCTCGATCAGCATCGCGCTGGCGGCGCGTGACCTGACGCCTGTCGTCGGTGTGGTCTACAACCCAGTTTACGACGAGATGTACAGCGCGGCGCGCGGTTTCGGTGCGACCTTCAACGGGCAGGCGATGCACGTTACACAAACGGGAGATTTGAGCCGTGCGGTCTTAGGCAGTGGCTTTACGACGAACCGCCACACCGTCGCTGACAATAACATCGCTCAGTGGGACGCGATGCTGCTGGTAGTGCGCGACCTTCGTCGCTTCGGGTCGGCAGCGCTCGACTTGGCGTTCGTGGCGGCGGGGCGGCTCGACGGCTTCTGGGAAACCTACATCAACTCGTGGGATTGCCTCGCGGGGCTGCTGCTGGTGCAGGAAGCGGGCGGCACAACCAGTGATTACAGCGGCGCGACCACCAACCTGTATACCGGACGCGCTCTCGTAGCGACCAACGGGCTGTTGCACGATGGTGTGCTGGCGGTGCTCAATCAGCCGTAAATAGGTAACGTGAATGTAAAGCCGCAAACCGCATTACGCCGTTCGTAGGGGCAGGTTTGCAACCTGCCCCTTACCCAAAAATCACTGACAACCTTCGCCATCTCCGCCTGTGTCGATTTAAGCCTATTGCTTAATCTTCAGTAAGAATTCTCATGTTTCTATGCTCACGCTTACCCAATGTTAAATATTTCAGATATAATTGACTAATTGGAGATTCTTTGTACCTCAGGAATGCACATTATGGCAGGTGAACGAATACTCTTAATTGAAGATGAGGCGCGTATCGCTCAATTTGTCGAGCGAGCGCTCATTTACGAAGGCTACCGCGTCAACGTTGCCCGCGATGGGCAGACCGGGCTGAGCATCGCCCGCGACAATCCGCCGGATTTGGTCGTGCTGGACTGGATGCTGCCGGGGCTGGATGGATTGGAAGTTTGCAAGCGGCTGCGCGCCGCCAGCGAAGTGCCGATCCTGATGCTGACTGCAAAAGACGACATCAAAGATCGCGTGCAGGGCTTAGACGCCGGAGCAGACGATTATCTGGTGAAGCCGTTCTCGGTTGATGAGTTGATGGCGCGCGTGCGGGCGTTGTTTCGCCGCTCGACACCGACCTCGAAGCCGGAAATTCTTCATTTTGGCGATCTCACGCTCGACACAGGGACGCACCGCGCGTATCGCGGCGAGCGCCCTATCGACCTGACGGCGAAAGAATACGAGCTGCTCGAACTGTTCATGCGTAACCCGCGACAGGTGCTCACCCGTGACGTCATCTTCGACCGGGTGTGGGGCTACGACTTCGGCGGCGAGAGCAACATCATCGAGGTCTACGTGCGCTACCTGCGCCAGAAAACTGAACAGGACGATGAGTCGCGCCTTGTTCATACCGTGCGTGGGGTGGGTTACGTCCTCCGCGAGGAAGAATAACTGTGATTTATGACCATCCGCAGCAAGCTGATCCTGCTTTATTCCGGGCTGCTGGCGATCATCATCGTCGTGTTTGGTATTTCACACAACGCGGTGACGCGCGGGGTCCACGTCCGCAGCGTCGATAAATAGCTCTCCGAAACAGCCGATCAAATTTGGAGAAACAGCCGCGCCGAGGAAATTCGCGAGTTTGGCGCACCTGCGCGGATTGTGATCTTCTTGCCGCGTGACCTCGATTTTTTCCGCGCATCCGGCGTCGTCGTTCAGGTCTGGCAGTTGGGCACGACCGAACCTGAACTGCTGCACGCATCGTCGAACCTCGGTGACTACGGCGATGCGCTTGACGAGCGAGCGCTCAACCTCGAACAAGACCAATACACCAACGGACAAACGTCAGTCAACAGTCTGTATACGACCGTGCCCATCAACGGCAGCGAACTGCGCGTGCTGACCCTGCCTTATGATATTCGCGGTTGGCGGGTCGTGATTCAGACGGCAACCTCGTTCGAAGCGGTCAATCAAGCGAGTCAAGGCTTGCTGGTGATCATCGTGATTGCGACCGGTGTGGCACTGGCGGGGTCGGTTTTGCTCGGCATGATGCTGGCGAACCGCGTCCTCAAGCCAATTGCCGATATTACGCGCTCCGCCGAGCAGATCACCGCCGCCGACGATCTCAAAACGCGGCTAGAGTGGCACGGACCGCCTGATGAAATGGGACATTTGGTGTCGGTGTTCAACAGCGCGATGGGGCGGCTGGAGCATCTATTCAGCGTGCAGCAGCGCTTCGTCGCCGACGTGTCGCACGAACTGCGCACACCGCTGACGGCGATTCGCGGCAACGTCGAACTGATCAAGCGCTATGGCATGGACGACGACTCGCTTGAAGCGGTCGATAGCGAAGTCGCGCGCATGTCGCGGCTGGTCAACGATTTGCTGCTGCTAGCGCGCGCCGATAATGGCGAACTGAAGCTCAACGTCGAACCACTCGACCTCGACTTGATCGTCGGTGAAGCCTACCGCGAGGCGCGAATTCTGGCGAAAGACCGTGACGTGAAGATCACGGTGCTCGATTTTGAGCCGGTACGCATCAACGGTGACGCGGATCGACTCAAGCAGCTTCTCTCCAACTTGGTCAGCAACGCGATCAAGTTCACGCTCGACGGCGGGCAGATTATCCTCAGCCTACGCAAGACCGAGAACGACGCGGTGCTACAAGTGCAGGATACCGGAATCGGTATCGAGCCGGAGCATCTTCAGCGCATTTTCGACCGCTTCTATCAGGCGGATGCTTCACGTTTCCGGCTCGGCGGTGAAGGGGCGGGTTTAGGCTTGTCGATTGCGCAGTGGATCGCCGAAGCGCACGGCGGCAAAATCCGTGTGGACAGCGTGCTTGGCGCGGGGACGACCTTCACGGTCACGATTCCGCACATCGAAGAACCCACTAAAGTGATGAGCGCGCAGGTTACGCGCCCGCGCCTGAGCATCATCCGGCGCACGTCTCCGCCGCCGGAGCAGGAACAGCAAGAGGAACACGCCAAGCTTTAGATAATCGAATGGCTTAGAGGCGACCTTTTAGCTCAGACCTTCGCGGGTTCTTTCTGGCAGTCGAGGTGATCGATGCTGCTGACGAGGATGTCGCGCAAATGGGTATCGGCAAGGCGATAATGCACCCGCCGCCCACTTTTCGTCCAGCGGACGAGTCCTAAATCACGCAAATATTTGAGCTGATGTGAAACGGCAGGTTGATCCATGCCTAAGGCTTGGGTCAGGTCAGACACGCACCATTCGGCGTCGGCGAGCGCCTTGACCATTCGCACGCGGGTCGGGTCGGCAAGCACTTGAAAGAAGCGTGCGATCAATTGAGCGTCGTCCTGCCCGATGATGGGAGCGGGAGCAGCCTTCGCATACCGGGATGCCTTGATCGTCATAACGCCGCCTTTGTGTGTCAATCCTATGACCACGTTATCAAACCTTGCATAACCCTGTCAATAGGTCAAGGCGTTAAGAATTGGTACGGCGGAGAATAGTATGGTCACGTGCCGTTAGCGCAGCTTGTCGAACAGCTTGGGCGGGATCAGCCAGATCAAACTGCCGAGCAGTGGGTGATACGAGACGACGTCAACACGGGCGCAGCCCCCCCTTTTCATCACCACCCGCCCCCCGATCAACGAGGCAATCGTTAGGCTGAAATCCGGCTCGTGACCGACGAACATGATCGCATCATCGTCACTTAAATCGCGCGTGAGCGCCTCGACCGCCTGAATGCTGAAGCCCGAACCAACTTCTCGACGCACCTGCACGGCAGCGCCAAAAGTCTGCCCGATGATGCCCGCCGTTTGGCGGGCGCGGATCAGCGGGCTGGTATAGAGTCGGGCGGGATTGACCTCCATCGCCGTGAGGATCTGCGCGGCATGGTGTGTCTGGCGCACGCCTTCGGCAGTCAGCATGCGTTTGAAATCGGGTGTCTCGGCGTCGGCGTTCTCGGCAATGCCGTGCCGAAAGAAGTAGAGGCGCATGGATCAATCTCCACTGTGCGGAATGGGCGCGCGATCTGCCCCTTTATCATCGGATGCGTTTTGGGTTTGCAACGGCTGCTCCGAGAGGTTCAACCCGCTGCCTAAGTGATTGTTCAACTGATTCCCCGCATTGTTGTCCAAATTCTCGATGTAGAGCGATTGGCTTGGGAAAGCAATCTGCAAGCCGACGCTGTCGACGACGCGCATTACTTCCAGTAGGATACGCTCTTTTTCGGAGGTGAACGCGCGCCATTCAGCGATATTGACGTAGCAGCGCACCAGAATATTGAGCGCCGATTGCCCAAATTCGATGAAATAAACGACGACCGAGTCGGGATCGACCGTCTCACGCTGCTGGAGCATCGTCCGCAGTTGGTCGAGCAACGTTTCCATTTGATCAGGCTTAGTCATGTAGGTCACGCCCAGATTGAAATCGACCCGACGTTTTGCCAAGCGTGACCAATTGAGGATTACGGATGACGCGAGCTTGCTGTTTGGCACGGTAACCACCGCTTGGTCAAGCTGACGGACGCGGGTCGAGCGCAGCCCAACTTTTTCGATCACTCCTTCGACCTCGCTGGTCTTGATGTATTCGCCGACCACGAACGGACGGTCGCTGACGATAGTCGCGAAGCCGAAAACGTTCGAGAGTGTGTCTTGCGCCGCCAGTGAGATCGCCAAGCCGCCAATGCCCAGTCCAGCGATCAAACCGCTGACATCGTAGCCCCAAATTTGAATCACGATCACGAGCGCCAGCGCCCACGCGAGCAGCTGCACCCCCGTGCGGATGAAGGGCAGCAGCGCCTCATCGACCGCGATTCCGGTTGTCAAGAAGAAGCGCCGCCGCGAAAAGACGACAATATCGACTAAGCTGTAAATCCCTAGCGTCAGCGCAATGATAACGAAAGTGCGCGTGACGTTGGTGACGAAAGCCATCAGCGCAGGGTTAACTTCAAGGATGCGCGCGCCCACGTCGATTGCCAGCGCGAGCAGTAAATATTTCGAAGGACGGCTGATCACCAAACGGATGGCATGATCCATTTCAGCGTGTCCTGCCCGCGCCAGCAGACGTTCAAGCGGCTTCGATAACAACCATACGAGCAGACTCCGCAGCAGCCAAATAAGGCTAAAAGTGAGGACGACGAGCAGAATACGCGCGAGTATCACGCGAATGGAATTCGGAAGAGTCTCCAGCATTGAACCAACCCACATTGATGAGAACAAGTCTTAATCTTGCCAGAAATGAAATTGTTGTGCAACCATCGAACGCCGATTTAATCAGATGTTTAGGAAGCGTAGGCGTGAACAGCAGGCGTAACGTAGGCTCGGCGTAGCTTTAAGTGGAATATAAAAATCGCCCGCTTAAAACGGGCGATTCTTAAATATTTAAAATTATTTTAGTCAGGAACTAGACGTTGTGCGTTCGTTCCCAATCGCTGACTTGGCGATTCGCCTCGTCTTTGGCGATACCGTAGCGTTCCTGAATCTTGCCGACCAGCTTATCGCGCTCACCTGCGACCTGTTCCATTTCGTCGTCGGTCAGCTTGCCCCACTGCTTGCGGGCTTCACCCTTGAACTGCTTCCAGTTACCGGCAATTTTGTCCCACGTACCACTAGTTTCATTAGCCATTATTGAACTCCAATTTATCTCATTTACAGTAGTTAATTACACTTTTAATTATATACATTTATTGGAACGTCTGCCCCCCTAGAAATTAGGGGGTTAGGCATAGCCGCATCAAACTTCTTGCGAAGCAGACGCACACGAGAGGGAGTTACCGTAGGGCATCGGGCGATTGTTTGCTACAATTGTTCCATAAAAGAGGGTCAAAACGTTTGGAGTCAGGGCATGGCGAGCAATTTGTTGGACATTCTTAATCCGCAGCAGCGGGCGGCAGTTACTGCGGGCGAGGGTCCTGTGCTGGTGCTGGCGGGACCGGGCAGCGGGAAAACACGTGTGCTGACGCATCGTATCGCCTACATGGTGGACGAGGGTATTCCAGAGTATCATATTATCGCGGTGACTTTCACCAATAAAGCCGCCGCTGAAATGCGCGCGCGCGCCGAAAAACTGATGGGGTCGCCGCTCGGCGCTCAGTTGGGCACGTTTCACTCGATCTGTGCGCGCCTCCTGCGGATCGAGGCGGATCACACCCTCTATCAGCGTGACTACGCCATCTACGACACTGACGACCAACTCGCGGTCATCAAGAGCATCCTTTCCGAAATGAACGTCGATGCCAAGCGCTTTAAACCGCGCAGCATCCTCGGTACGATTTCGGCAGCAAAGAATGAACTGATCGAGCCAGAAAACTTCGTCAGCATGGACTACATGGGCGAGATCGTCAGCCGCGTGTATCCGCAGTATCAGCGCCGCTTGTTGAGCAGCAACGCGATGGATTTCGACGATTTGCTCATGCAGATGGTGCTGCTCTTGCGCAACGACGACGAAGTGCGCGAGAAATATCAGCGCCGCTTTGAACACATCATGGTAGACGAGTTTCAGGACACGAATCAGGTTCAGTACGAACTGGTCAAGCTGATCGCCGCGCCGCAGCAAAATGTGTTCGTCGTCGGCGACGAAGATCAGGGCATTTACGCCTTTCGCGGCGCGGACTACCGCAACGTGATGCAGTTCCGGCGTGACTACCCCGACGCGCGCGTCATTTTGCTGGAGCAAAACTACCGCTCGACGCAGATCATCCTCGACGCAGCCCGCGCCGTCATCGACCAGAATAAGAATCGCACACCGAAAGCTCTATTCACTGACCGCGAAGGCGGCGCGCCC